>NZ_JAQYWT010000164.1:0-520 GCF_036322545.1 Streptomyces sp. SP18BB07 | reverse complement strand
GGGGGTGGGGGGGGGGGGCTCGCCGGCGGGGGGGCGGGGGGGGGGCGGGCGGGGGGGGCGCGGGCGGGCGGGCGGGGGCGCGCCGGCGGGGCCGGCCGCGGGGGGCCCCCGCCCCCCCCCCCCCCCCCCCCCCCCCCCCCCCCCCCCCCAGCCCGCCCCCCCCCCCCCCCCCCCCCCCCCCCCCCGCCCCCCCCCGCCGCCCCGGCGCGCCCCCGCCCCGGCCCGCCCCCCGCCGCCGGGCGCCCGCCCCGCGCGCCGCGCCCGGGGGGCCCGCGCCCGCCACCCCGCGGCCGGGCGGGCCGGCGCGGGCGGCGGCGGCGGGGGGGGGGGGGGGGGGGGGGGCCAGGTGGGTGGCCAGTTCGGTGATCGAGCCGAGCGCCGCCTGCCAGTCCCCGGTATCGCTCTGCTGGTTGGAGAGGTTGTTCTTTGCGAAGTCGACGACGCTGAGCTCCACTCACTGTATGGGCTGGGCGAGGGGCACTACGTATTCGACGGCTTCGGTGAGGGAGTCGTGCGCCGC
>NZ_JAQYWT010000163.1:0-318 GCF_036322545.1 Streptomyces sp. SP18BB07 | reverse complement strand
GGGGGTGTGGGTTTGTGGGGGCGGGGGGGCCCGGGGGGGCGCCGGGGCCGCCCGCCCCCCCCGGCGGGCCGGGGGGGGGGGGGGGGGGGGGGGGGGGGGGGGGGGGGGGGGGGGCCGCCCCCCCCCCCCCCCCCCCCCCCCCCCCCCCCCCCCCCCCCCGCCCCCCCCCCGCCCGCGCCCCGCCCGCGCCCGGGGTCCCCGGCCCGGTACAGGCCGATCATGAGCTGGGCGCACAGGGTCTCCTGGAGGGGCTGCGCGGCCACGAGCATCCGGAGCTCGCCGATGAGCTCCGCGTGCCGGCCGAGCCGGAGGTCGGCG
>NZ_JAQYWT010000162.1:0-418 GCF_036322545.1 Streptomyces sp. SP18BB07 | reverse complement strand
CCCACTTGCCGGAGATCGTGTAGGCGAACACCTCGTGCGGGTGGTAGTGCCGGTTGACGAGTCCGGCCTCCTTGGCGCGCAGGATGTCGGCCCAGGAGTTGTCCTTGACGTTGATCCACAGGGGTCGTGATCCGACGGTCTCGCTCAGCGGCGCGTAGTAGCGGTCTTCGTCGGTGGCCACCTGGGACAGGTACACCTCCGGCAGCGCGTCCGGCTTGAACGAGTTCTGGATCGGCTTCAGCCCCTTCCAGAACTCGGACCTGGCTTCCTCCGGCATACTAGTGTCCTGCGCCGGAGATCCGTCGGCAGAGGCGGGCGAGGGAGTCGAGGATTTCTTCGGCGGTCTTGGTCCAGATGAACGGCTTGGGGTCTTCGTTCCAGTGCTTGACCCAGGTCCGGATGTCAGCTTCCAGAGCCT
>NZ_JAQYWT010000161.1:0-378 GCF_036322545.1 Streptomyces sp. SP18BB07 | reverse complement strand
TTCGGGCGTGGCGGTGGTGGTTCGCGGGGCGGGTGTTTGTTTCGTGTAGGATGGGGTTGTGGTGGTGGGGGCCGGCGAGCGGGGGGGGGTGGGTTTTGATTTCTGGGGGCTTGATGTCGCGTCCCCGGTGGCGTGCCCCGCCCCCACCCCCGCGCCCCACGCCCCACCCCCCGCCCACCCCCCCCCAACCCCACCCCGCGCCCGCCCCCCCCCCCGCAGCCGCGCCGGAGGGCACCGTATTTATTGATTCGGCGACCACCGAGATCTAACCCACCGCGGCCACTCTTGCCCTACACGTCGCTCGTCCGCTCTAACATCGCAGTGATCGGGACAGATCGGTCAGAGAACCGCGACCCCGAGCGGCTGCTCGACCTCGAT
>NZ_JAQYWT010000160.1:0-363 GCF_036322545.1 Streptomyces sp. SP18BB07 | reverse complement strand
CGACCCGGGCGACGGGACGCCGGTCCGCCTGTGGGCCGCCCCCGACCCCGTGCGCGAGGTCCCCTCCGTCCGCCTGGTGGTGCGGGACGGGGTCGCCGAGGTCAGCGCCGACGGCCCGGTGAAGGAGTGGACCGGCACGGTCTTCCGGGCGGGGCTGGGCGAGTCGGCGGCGGGCCTCGGCCTCGCGGCCCCCCGCCCGGCCCCCACTGTCTGGTGCTCCTGGTACGAGTACTTCACCTCCGTCACCGAGGACGACATCCACGAGAACCTCCGTGCGATTGACACCCTCGACCTCCCCATCGACGTCGTCCAGATCGACGACGGCTACCAGAGCGCCCTGGGCGACTGGCTCACACTCTCCGG
>NZ_JAQYWT010000159.1:0-28271 GCF_036322545.1 Streptomyces sp. SP18BB07 | reverse complement strand
GGTGGCCGCCTGGACCACCTGCCCCTTCACCCCCGCCCCCAAGGTGCCCGGAGCCCGCTGGGTCCTGCCCCGCCTCGTCGCCGAGATCACCTACACCACCCGCACCCGCGCCGGATACCTGCGCCACCCCTCCTGGCACCGGCTCCGCCCCGACCTCGCCCCCGGCGACTCGTCTGAGGCCAACCGCTCGTAGAAGCGTGTCCTGGAGGGTGCGACCGGTAGGCGCGCATGTTGAGGTGTCGCGCTTCCTGATGGTGGGTGATAGCGCGTGACCGTGTTCAATCGTGACGGGCGAGCTTGACCACGGAAACGAGCAGGATCACGGCCAGGACGGGGATGAGGACCGGTTTCGAGGACACGCCGAGCAGCAGCCCGCCCAGCATCGCGCCCGCGATCGAGCCTGCGGCCATGACCATGGTGAAGCGGAGGTTGTCGCCGATCACGGCGAAGCTGCCGTCACGGCTGTAGCGGGCGAAAGCGACCAGCATGGTCGGCAGTGACACCAGCAGGGAGAGGCTTCCGGCCGTCTTGATGTCCACCGCGAACAGCAGCACGATCGTCGGGATCAGCAGCTCACCTCCGGCCACGCCCATGAGCGC
Organism: Streptomyces sp. SP18BB07; assembly: GCF_036322545.1. Taxonomy (NCBI): domain Bacteria; kingdom Bacillati; phylum Actinomycetota; class Actinomycetes; order Kitasatosporales; family Streptomycetaceae; genus Streptomyces; species Streptomyces sp. SP18BB07. The sequence goes on along the minus strand of NZ_JAQYWT010000159.1, from coordinate 27,672 downwards.
CGCGACCACGCCGATACCGAAGCCGGCCACGACTCCGCAGGGCACCTGGGCCCACAGCGGCAGCGCAACCGTACCCAGCGTGGACGTGTGGGTGACCAGCAGAGCCGCGGCCATCAGCACCATCAACCCTGCCAGCACCTTGTAGAGCGTGGAACTGCGCACCCGCACCGCCCAGGACGCTCCAGCCCAGGCACCCAGCAGACTCCCGGCCAGCAAGTTGATCGCCACAGACCCGTGCGCGGCCACCTCAGAGGCCGGGACCGCTGCCAGACGAGCGGGCAGCGCGGCCAGAACCACGACCAGGCTCATGCCCTTGTTCAGGATGACCGCCGAGAGCGCGGCGAACCCGAACAGACTGATCAGCAACGGCAGCCTGAACTCCGCACCGCCCAAACCGATCATCCCGAAGGCCCGCATTCCGCCCGCTGGCTACTGCTTCGGACGGCTGGCAATCTCACCACACAACCACACCTGTGCGATGTAGTCGGCGCGGGACGATCCGGATGCTCGGGCAGGCGAATGCAGCCCGCTTCGAAGCGGAGAAACATAGCGGGGGCTCGCCGGTTGGCCAACCCGGCGATCCCCGCATCATTGACAGTCCACCGCCACGCCCTGCCCGCCCACCGAAAGGCGCCTTCCCGCGACCACGCAACACCAGGAAGTGAGCACGGCCCACGGGCCCGGTCGGCAATCACGATGCCGCGTAGCTGGCCCCGAACAGGTCCATCGCCCGCTCCACGTCGCGCGGCGTACGCAACTGAACCTCCAGATCACCCGTCCCGTGGTGACCGAGACCGGACACGTCCCGGGTGAAATCCGGAGCAAGGTCGACATCCTTGGGATCGGCCTTGAGGTAGACGAGGAGCTTGGCCTTCTGCGGCGGGCAGACGCATGCGAAGTTCCGCAGGCGCTGATACGCCCGGTACTGCTTGCGCTGCACCCGGCTGACGCCTTCCCCGAGGCCCAGCAGCACCTCATCGACCGCCTGCGCCAGCTCCGCCAGCGCCCCGCCGTGCCCATCGGCATCAGGCATCCGGGCCGCGTCCCGGCGAGGGCGCCGTACGCGCGGTGCCCGCCCGGCGACGGAGGCCACCGTCTCCAGCCCCACAAGGTCCCTGCCACTGCCGAAGAACCTGTAGCGGACCAGATCAATGCTGTGCCGGTGCTCGCGCACGGCATGCACGTCGTACCGGGTGAAGCCACCGGCGACACAGATCAACCGCGGCGCGCTCCACAGCACCTGCGACGCGGCCGACACCCCGAGCCCCTCGCGGACCAACTGCCGGAAAGCATCCTTGTGCGCCATCAGCCACGCCATGTAGTACAGGCCCTGGTTGACCACCCCTGCGTCGGTACCGCGCTTGTACTCGACTTTACCGACCGCAGGAGCTCGCGAACCGGCTCTGAACTGCGACGACTCATAGATTACATGTCCGCGACGGGGAGTTGTGGCCGTTGTTGGGGCTCGGGTGCGCTTCTTCTTGAGGGACCTCGCTGCCGACCAGCACGGACGTGGTCGGTACTGGGAACTCGGCGCGACCTCCTGTGCCGCGCTTGCCGCAGACGCAAGGTGCTGACCAAATATTTCTTGTCCCTCCAGAAGAAACGCACCCCAACCGCGACGCGTCCCGGCCCAGCACGCGCGTCAGCTCCTGCGCGGACACCGGTCCCGCAGCAGCCACGACCGCCGCGAACACCTGTCGGTAGGCCCCGGGCAGGGACTGAGCGTCCATCCCGGGCTGCCAGACCGGCGGGCGCGGGTCATAGCCCGGGCACAGGACGGGACAGGAAAGCCACAGATCATCGAGCTACAGCATGGTTCACCACCACGCTCTGATTCATACGTAGGCGGTGAGGCCAAGACGCTTTTCCTTGGGGACTTTCCGGCCCGCAGCCTGTGGATTCAAGCCAAACGTGATCAGCAAGCGGAATTGTCATGCCCAATTCACCGCTCGGTCACCTGCTGTCGTGAGTCTCGCCCGAGCACGTCGATCACAGGGAGCGCATTCCAACTTCGACAAGCAGGGGGGCATACATGCGAAGACGTCATCACGCGTACCGAGGGTACGTAGCGGCGGCGGTCGGCGGGGTTCTCACGCTGACCACACTTACCACCGCCCAGGCAGCGCCGGCACCGCTCACCGATCCGGCGGAGGTGGCGGCGATCGCCGATCAGCTGGGCAACAAGCGCACAGCCGGCATCTACTACCAGGACGAACGACTCGTTGTCGCCGTTACCGATCAGGCCGCGGCAGAAACCGTGCGAAACGCTGGGGCGGCAGCGGAGGTCGTCCCACACAGCGCGGCCGAGCTCAGCTCCGCCAAGGCGGAACTGGATCAACTGGCGGGGATACCCAACACTGCCTGGAGCATCGACCAGAGCAGCAACCGGGTAAACGTAAAGATCTACGACGGGGTCTCCGACGCCGACAGGACTCGAATCGAGGAGGCCGTTTCCGGATTCGGGGACGCGGTCGACATAACCGAACACTCCGGCAAGATCGAATCGACCGCGTACGCCATGCGCGGCGGCCTCGGCATTAAATCGGATTTCACGTCAGGCGGGACAAACTGGACCAAGACGTGCTCGGCCGGATTCAACGTGCAGAATTCCAGCGGTAAGAAGTACATGCTTACCGCCGGCCATTGCATGGAGGGAGGCGCTGTCACCTGGCGCCGCAGCAGCGGGGACATTCCCCTCGGAAGGGCCATCGACTGGGCCTACGGCAACGACGTGAACCAGTCCGACTACGGAGTGGTGGAGTACAGCAACAGCGACGTCGCGCCGTACGGAACGATCCAGTACAGGGACGGCTCGGAAGGGCAGATCTCGCGTTCCGCCTCCGCGTTCGAGGGAGAGAAGGTGAAGCGCGTGGGGACCATGAGCCAGGACCTGGGGGGCATGGTGCTGGCGACGAACGCGACGGTCACCTACACCGACGGCACCACCCTCACCAACATGGTCGAGGCGAGCAACTGCACCGTGCATGGCGACAGCGGAGGACCCCTCTTCAGCGGTGAGACGGCGCTGGGCATCAATTCGGGCGGCAGCTATGCCGACCAGCCATGTGGGGATTCCGACAGCCAAGCGGACCGTTCCAGCTTCTACGAGCCGGTATACAAGGTGCTCTCCTGGGAGGGCCTGAAGGTCTACTAGGCCACGGACGACCTCTCGCTGCCTGCGGCCCTGCGACGCCACCCAGATGCAGCAGGTGGTGAGAGGTTGTGAGTGAACCCGGATGCGCCCGTCCGCGTCGAAGGTGCGGGAGTGGGGCAGCGCTGGACGCTGAAGAGTCCCCGCGCCCTTGTGTTCCGTACCTAACCCTCGTCGACCGCCACAGAGGACTCAATGAATACGCAACCGAAGCGCTCCGTCTGCATACTATTGGTATCACTCCTGAGCACGAGCCTCCTTGCTGGCTGCGGCAATGATCAGCGCACAGACGATGGTCATGCGAACGATCAGTCGCTGCGCATGCAGGAAGAGCGCGCCCGGCAAGTAGCCGATGCCTGGCGGGCATCGGCAGCCGCCGATGCCTGGGCGCAGGGCTACTACCCGATGGCCGACGCGGTGCAGAAGCCGGAATCCGGCTGGCACAGTAAGGCAGACGAACGAGCCTACGAAACGAAGAACTTCGTCCTGGGCGGCGATCTGCCCAGCACAGCCCCCGCCCTCGGGACGGTGGACTGGGGAAAGGGGAAAGATCTCACCCGCCCACTGATCGGGGCAAAGAAGGCATACCAGTCGTTCGCCCTTAACCGCAGTGACGGAGCCCAACTGACCGTGACTGGGGCCCGTCTCGGTACAACAACCATCGTGACAAGCCGCGGCAACGCAACCGTTCCCGCATGGTTGTTCACGCTGGAGGGCTACGACACCCCGCTCAAGCGTGTCGCCGTAACCCCCTCAAAGCTTCCCAAGCCGCCGATCGGACAAGCCCGACAAGGGGCTACTGGCGGTCTCAGGAGCCTCGCCCGGCTGGCCGCAACGGCGGCAGATGGCCGCTCCATAACTGTGAAGGCCACTCACGGATCCTGCGACGACGGCCCGATCGTCAAAGCGCTGGAGACAGATGAGAGCGTAGTACTGTACGCCTCCATCAAGGGGGCCGAAAGCGGCACATGCCCCGCCGACATGATCGAACAGAACGTGAGGGTCGAACTGTCGCGGCCGCTCGGTGACCGCCTCCTCCTGGACTCCCTCACCGGTCGACCAGTGCCGTTCGGAGACCCCAAAGGGGCGGCACCGAGCTGGACGTAAGCGCAACATCATCCAGCCCTCCATGTGCGCCGTCCACTCGGGAGCAGTCGCCGCCGAGCAGCAGCGGGGGCGGAAGTTCACCAACGTGGAGAACATCGAGATCGAACTGTAGGCCCGCTCCAGCATGAGCGCCTCGTCCCCGGCTGTGGTCGGGTAGCCGGATCACGTTGCCGTGACCCGGCCCCCTCAGACCGGACGTGCACCTTTCAGCGCATCCGGCTCAAGCAAGCCACGAGGGCTTCGCAGGTCAGCAGGGTTATCTGGCCCGTTCGCTGTCGCCAGCGTGATGTTGACGGTGGCATTCGGAGTGCACGAGCCGTCCACCGGGAGGGAGGACGGGCGGTGAAGTGGCTGGGCGGGAGGATCAGGACTTCGGTGCCGGTTCGGCTATGCGGGCTTCGAGGTCGGCGACGCGCCGGTCCTGGAAGCGGAGGTTGGAGCGGGCGGCCTTGAGCCGTTCGTCGAGGGTGCGGTTGTCGGTGGTGAGCTGGCGGACGCGCTGTTTGAGGGTGGTGTTCTCTGTGGTGATCCGCTGGATAGCACCCTCGGTCCATTCGTCCTGCAAGTCCCGTATCTGGCCCAGGAGTTCGCCAATCCGAGTGCGCTGGGTGAGGATCTCGGTGTGGGCGGCCTTGAGGGCGTCCTCGGAGTTCAGGGCGCGTTCGCGCCACGTCGCCTCGCGTTCGTCGCCCTGTTCAGCGAGCGTGCCGGATTGGTGTTCGCCGGCCTGCGTAATCGCTGCGGCGACCGCGCCTCTGGCCTCGACGTTGTCGTAGAGGAAGGTGCGCGAGACGCCCGCTCGGCGGGCGACGGCGGCGACACTGATCTGGGCTTTCTCGCGTCGGAGCCGGGCGATGGCCTGGTGGACGCGCTCAAGGGCGGCTTCGGTCTTGCGGCGGCGGGCGGCCAGGGCCGCCGCGGTGCGGGGTTCGGGAATGGCAGCGGTGTTCATGCGGCTTCCTGTTCGGGGTCGTCCCCCTCGGCTGTGCATGTATCGCTGTACTCGTCCTGCTCGTCGCTGCCCGCGTCGGCGAGGTCGGCGGTGCGGAAGGCGGTGGACCACACGCGGTGGAAGTAGTCCTGGGGTTTGCGCAGGTCCAGGGCGAGGGCGTCGTCGAAGAGCCAACAGGGTGTCGACACCGTGGCATGAGTGAGCGACCCATGCTGCTGCTCAAGGCGACGGTTTCCTAGACGTACGGCCCCGGCCCTTGCGATTCGCAACAACAGCATACTGAGCGAAGTCTGGCGCCCTCACTACAAACAGAGCGAGGGACAACGCCACGACGCCTCCTACGGGTGTCGAAACCGCCGGGTAGCAAATTAGTGCCGGCGCCGTAGGCGTGGAAGCCACGTCCGTTCTTGCGGCCGAGGTGGCCCGCGGCACCCATGCGGCGCAGGAGGGCGGTTGGTGTGTCCAGGGGCTCCCTGAACTCCTCGCACATGGACTCGGCCATCGATTGAGCGGTGTCGAGGCCGATGAGGTCGAGCAGGGGGAGCGGGCGCATGGGGTGCGCGCAGCCCAGTTCCAAGCTTGGCCGAATGTCGTCGGGGCGAGCCGCGCCGGACTCCACCGCTCGGACCGCGCTGGACCCGGTGCCGACGACGGACGGCGCCCGGCCGGGTCGTTCGGTGGCGACGGCGAGGTCGACGATGGGGATGGAGGAGGTGTTGGTCGCCAGGACGGCCTCGGAGTCCTCAACCGACTTGTCCAGGGCACGCAGAACGTCGGTCCTGATGTCGCGGTTCTCGGCGACGGCCTCGACGACGAAGTGGCGGTCGGCCATCTCGCTGAGATCGTGGGTGAAGGAAAGCCTGGCCAGCGCCTGGTCCCACTGCTCCTCGGTGAGCTTGCCGCGCCCCATGCCTCGGCCGAGTGAGGCGGGCGGCTGCCAGTGGGCCTATCAGAGACGTTGTCCACTACGGGCGTGTACGACGACGGGTCGATGGTCGCGGACTGAATCCACGGCGCGGGGCGCAGCTGGCAAATCACCGTACTGAAGCCCCGACTGAGGTCGCTCACAAGGGTCTGTCGCGCCACAAGTTCGGCTGTGCGGGCCGTCTCTCTCGGCCGCTGCGCTGGCCCGCCGCTGTGCCGGGACTCGAGCCTGCCGCAGCTCGGCCGACGCCGGGGCACGACTTCCGACTCCACACGATCTTGGACCAGCCCGCAGGTCCACCACCACACCCTCGATCCCGGATAGCCAGCGTCCGGGCAAGCCAACCATCTGCCCCGGCGGGTCCCTCTCACTCCCAAGCGCTCGCACTGCCGCCCCAGCATGACCCGAATCGGCACCGCCAGACCAAGATCCGGACCATTTCCGGACCAGCCCCCGACAGAAGGCTGCGCCAACTACCGTTTTACCTGGTCAGCGTAGGTGCAGCGGCTGTACCACCAGCAAGCGAAGAACCTGCCGGGAACAAACCGAGACGGCATCCCCCCGCCGGCAAGCAGCACCGAGATCGCTCACTGCCACAGACACTCACGCCTTATGGAAGTGCTACAAGACGACAGGCCGAGCGCCAGGTCCTGCCCCCTGGGTGCAACTCGGTCGCCCGCCAAGTCGGAACCCATCCGGTGACCACTCAGCCCGACGATGACCACCCCACACCCGCAAAGGTAGAACGCGAGCCACCGACAGCACCTGATGACGCGTCAGTAGAGTGAGCAAAGGGTTAGCAAGAGTCCTGCCACAGCCGCCCACAGACAGCCAGACCCTGAAACCGCCCAGCGCCGGAAACCGTAGCTGCGGCACACGCACCTGCTCCCCCGCGAGCGGCCTCCGAGCGGGAGACAGCACCGATAGCACGTCACCCACCCAGCACCGAATGATCAGTTATTTCCGCAGGTCAACGGGCCCTTCCCCGCGGCTTCAAAGGCGTCGGCGGCAGCTCGGGCGCGGGCAGCGGATCCCCGTGGTACCCCTTCACCTCCCCGAATCTCGACCCTTCCATCCAGTCCCTACGCGCCTGTGCGATCTCCTCCTGCGACCGTCCGATCCAGTTCCAGAACATGATCAGTTCCTCCTCGAAGGGCTCGCCGCCGAGGAGCATCAGGGAGGCGTGCGTGTCCGTGCGCAGGGGGAGTTCGGTGCGGCCGCAGCCGAGGTAGAGCATGGAGCCGGGGAGGACGGGGACGCCGTCGACGTGGGCCTCGCCGGACATGGAGAGGACGGCGTACTCGAAGTCGGGTTCGAGGGGCAGGCGCAGGTCGGCGCCCGGTGCGAGCGTGAGGTCGGCGCCGACGATCGGCGTGAACGTCGTACCGGGCGAGATCGCGCCGTCCAGGCTGCCGAGGATGAGGGTGGCGCTCAGGCCGGCCGCCGTGACGACGGGCAGTTCGGCGTGGTGCTCGAAGCGCGGGTCGGTGTGCCGGTGGCTGTCCGGCAGCGCCACCCAGAGCTGGGCGCCGTGCAGGAAGCGGGCGTGCGACTTCGGGCTCTCCTCGGAGTGGCTGATGGCCCGGCCCGAGGTCATCAGGCCCAGTTCGCGCGGGCGGACGGTCTGCAGGCTGCCCGTGGAGTCGCGGTGCAGCACCTCGCCCTCGTGCAGCCAACTGACCGTCTGCAGGCCCATGTGCGGATGCGGCGGCACCTGCATCCCGGGCTCGTCGGCGATGTCGTCGGGACCGTAGTGATCGATGAAGGCCCACGCGCCCACCATGCGGCGGCCCAGGTTGGGCAGCAGTCGCCGTACCTCGGTGGACTCGCCGAGCTTCACCCGGCGAGGGCTGAGGAGTTCACGGACGGGCTCGGCCACCACGAAGCCCCGGCCGCCGCACACCGCGGGCACCGCCTCGCGATCAAGATTGCTCATGCCCCACAACTTAGCCCCGCCCGGGGTGACGCGTGGAGTGCGCCGCCCTCCCGAGCAATATAGTAGCCATGGCTATGGTAGCCATGTACGGTATTCGGCATGAGTTCGGTCATCGAGGGCGCGACGCCCGGTTTTCTCGTCTGGCGGCTGTCCATGAAGTGGCGCGTCGCCGTCGACCGCGCGGTCGCTCCGCTGGGGCTGACGCACGCGCAGTACGCGCTGGTCGCGTCGTTGTACGGCATGCGCCGGGACGGGCTGCGGCCCAGTCAGCGGCAACTCGCCGACCACACCGGCCTGGAGGCCCTGTACGTCTCCAAGCTGGCCCGCGCCCTGGAGACCGCCGGACTGCTCGAACGCGCCCGTGACCCCCGCGACCCCCGTGCCGTACAGCTGGCGCTCACCGAGCAGGGGCGCGAGGTCACCCGGCGTGCGATCGAGGTCGTCCAGGGGCTGATGGGGCAGCTGCTGGAGCCGCTCGGGGGTCTCGACGGCGCCCGCACCCGGGAGTTCGCCCGCGAGCTGACCACGCTGCTCGACGTACCGCTCGACGTACCGCTCGTCCCGTTCACCGAACAGGCACACGAGAAGGAGCAATCATGACCACCACCACCGCACCCGACCTCGACCCCCGGGTCGTCGCCCTCGCCCACTACGCCGCCCGCGCGGTGCTGGAGAAGGTGCTCGCCGGGCACGGTCTGACGTTCCAGCAGTCGGTGACGCTGCGGGTCGTCGCGGTCGCCGAGGAACCCGTCGACCGGGAAGAACTCGTGGGCCGGGTCGTCGACTCGCTCAAGGTCGAGAAGGGCGAGATACGGCCCGTGGTCGAGGAGTTGGTCGCCGCGGGGCTCGTGGAGACGGATGCCGCACGGCCGTCGCGGCTCAGGATCACGGAGGCCGGGCGCGAGGCCTACCACCGATCCAGCGCCGAGATCGCCCCCATCACCGCCCGGATCTACGCCGGCATCCCGGCCGAGGAGCTCGCCGCCGCCGGTCGCACGCTGACACTCATCACGGAGCGGTACAACGCGGAGCTGGCCGCGCCGCGGTAACCCCGCCCCGCCCGGCTCGGGACATCCCGCAGCTCAGGGGCGCGTGGGCAGGAGGTTGCGCGGCGCAGGGGACCAGCGGGGCACGGGGAGGGCGCCGAGGGTTGGGGGAAGCCGGCGCCGACCGGAGGCGGGGGTGCGGCACAGGGCTTCCACCACGCAGGGCGCTGGGCGGCGGCCGACTGCCGACCGCCGACTGCGCGGCTCCCGTCCGCCGGCGTCCGCCTGCCGGGGCCCCCGAGACACGTCCTCGCCCCGCCCGCCGCAGAACCCCGAGCAGGCCGACCCCGGCAACCACCGACCACATGCGGCCCGACGCCCACAGCCCCCGCAGCCCCGCAGCCCCGGCCCACGCACAGCCCGCGCACGCCCCCGGCGCCCACGGCCCTCGTCCCACTCCGCCTCCGCCCGGCCGCCGCGCGCAGCCCCGGCACCCACCGGCCCGCCTACAGCCCCCGGCGACCACGTCCCCGTGCTACTTCGCCTCCACCTTGCCGCCGTACGACCGCTTGCCGCGTCGGTGGGCGATTTCGCCCAGGACGACGTCCACCGCGATGAACACGGCGAGCGGGATGCCGAGCAGGGGCACGAAGTAGCCGAGGACGGCGATGACGGCGAGCGCGGGGACCAGGATCTGGGGCGGTACGTGCTGCCAGGCGCCGCGCGGGATCGGGCGTCCGAAGGACGAGGCGCGGCCGCGCTGCCACCACATGCGGTAGCCCCAGACGATCAGCACGACCAGGGAGGCCGCGAGGGCGATCAGGACGAGCTGGTTGGCCAGGCCGAACAGGACGCCGGTGTGGGCGTCGATGCCCCAGCGCGACAGCTTGGCGAGGATCGGGAAGTCGGCGAACCGGAGGGTGTCGGTGACCTCGGCGGTCGCCGGGTCGACGGCCACCGCGTCCTGCTTGGTGGGCCAGCTGCGCTGGACCTGCTTGACCACGTACGCGGAGGACGCGTCGGCGGGCGGCACGATCTCCACCGGGTCGCCGAGGCCCTCGGCCCGCGCGGCGGCCAGGATCTTGTCCAGGTCGCCCTCCGCGGCCGTCGTGCCGTCCGTCGAGCCGCCCCCGTGGGCCCCGTGGTCGCCCTGCGCGGACGAGATGGCCGGGGTCGCCTGGTGGAGTTCCGTGCGCAGGACCTCGATGTTGGCGCCCGCGTACGTGGACCAGGTCAGACCGGTCGCCGAGAGGAAGAAGAAGCCGAGGGCCGCCCAGACGCCGACCGTGCCGTGCAGGCCCAGGGTGCGGCGCCGGCCGGAGGTGCCGCGCACCTTGCGCTGGGCGCGGCGGCGCGCGAACCAGAGCACCAGACCGCCGCCCGAGATGACCCACAGCCAGCTGGCGGCGAGTTCGCTGTAGAGCCGGCCGGTCTCGCCGAGCTGGAGGTTGGCGTGGAACTTGTCGATCCAGGTCCGCACCGGCAGCGCGCCCGTGGAGCCGTACTGCTCCAGCGCCCCGCGCACCTCGGCCGTGTACGGGTCGACGAACACCGCGAGGGTGTTGGTCTCGTCGATGCCCTCGACGCCCGTCAGCATCACCCTGGTCGTCGCGTCGTCCTCGGGTGAGGGGCGTACGGCCGAGATGGTGCCCTCGGGGTGCGCCTTGCGGGCGGCGGCCACCTGTTCGGAGATCGGCAGCTTCCCGTCGCCGATCTTGGCGACGGTCATCTGGTCCGCGTAGACGATCCTCTCGACCGTGAACGAGGCGGCGTACAGGCCGCCGGTCAGGGCGGCGACCAGCAGGAACGGGGCGACGAGGACGCCCGCGTAGAAGTGCAGCCGCAGGACGAGCGGTCGGAGCGAGGCCCAGCCTCTCGTCGAGCCGTCCGGCTTGGCGAGGGGTTTCTGGGGCTCGTCCGTCTCGGTCGAGGGGGCGATGGTCATCGGCGGGTGCTCCGGGATGCGGGGACGTCGTGGCGGTTCAGTAGTCGGGGCGTGCCCCTTCCGAGTTCCCGGCAGTTGAAGTGATGTGGGTCACATACCGGTCGACGGTGTGCGTCTCCCCCGCGGGCGCCTCCGCGCGAGCCGCCCCGCGTCGCGAGAACCGCCCCGCACCTCGAGAGCCGCCTCGCGTCGCGCGAGCCCGGTTGGCATCCTGGCCCGATGGCTTCCGAACGTGACCGCATCGAGTCCCGCCCCTTGAGCGACCGGGTCGAGGAACTCCTCGCCCACGAGGGGCCGCTGCCGATCGTCGCGGCGGGCGACCCGGTCCTGCGCCGCACCGCCGAGCCCTTCGACGGCCAGCTGGAGCCGGGGCTCCTCGCCCGCTTCGTCGCCGCCCTGCGCGCCACCATGCACGCGGCCCCGGGCGTCGGTCTCGCCGCGCCCCAGGTCGGCGTCCCCCTGCGCCTCGCGGTGATCGAGGACCCCGCCCCGGTCCCGGAGGAGGTCCGGCTCGCCCGGGGCCGGGTGCCGCAGCCGTTCCGCGTCCTGGTCAATCCGGCGTACGAGGCGGTCGGGCCGTACCGTGACGCGTTCTACGAGGGCTGTCTGAGCGTGCCGGGCTGGCAGGCCGTGGTGGCCCGGCACGCCAAGGTGCGGCTACGGGCGCTCGACGAGCACGGGCGGTCGGTGGACGAGGAGTTCGCGGGGTGGCCGGCCCGGATCGTCCAGCACGAGACGGACCACCTGAACGGCACGCTCTATCTCGACCACGCCGAACTCCGGTCCCTCTCCACGAACCAGGCGATGGCCGACCGCTGGAACGACCCGACCCCGGCCAGGGCCGCGCGGGAGCTGGGCTTCCTCCTGCCCGACTAGCCGCGTCGGCCCGGCCGCCCCCCGTTCCGCCCGGTTCAGCCCCGGTACGCCTCCAGCAACCGCAGCCACACCTCGCTGATCGTCGGGTACGACGGCACCGCGTGCCAGAGGCGGCTGATCGGGACCTCTCCGGCGACGGCGACGGTGGCGGAGTGGATCAGCTCGCCGACGGCGGGGCCGACGAAGGTGACGCCGCGCAGGATCTCGCGATCCAGGTCGACGACCATGCGGGCGCGGCCCCGGTAGCCGTCGGCGTACAGACCCGCGCCCGCGACGGAGGAGAACTCGACGTCGACCGCGCGGACGCGGTGACCGGCCTGTTCGGCCTCGGCGAGGGAGAGACCGACGGCGGCGGCCTCGGGGTCGGTGAAGACGACCTGGGGGACGGCGGCATGGTCGGCGGTGGCCGCGTGGGCGCCCCACGGATCGCTCTCCAGAAGCGGGACTCCGGCCGCGCGGGCGGCGATGGCGGCCCCGGCGATCCGGGCCTGGTACTTGCCCTGGTGGGTGAGGAGTGCCCGGTGGTTGACGTCCCCGACGGCGTACAGCCAGTCGCTGCCCGTCACCCGGAGGCTGTCGTCGACGGGCAGCCAGGAGCCGGGTTCCAGGCCGACGGTGTCGAGGCCGAGGTCGTCGGTGCGCGGGGCGCGTCCGGTGGCGAAGAGGATCTCGTCGGCCTCCAGGCGGTCGCCGGTGTCGGTGAGGGCCACCACGGTCCCGTTCTCGCGGGAGACCGCCGTCACCGAGGTGCCCGTGCGGACGTCCGCACCGGCCTCGGTGAGCGCCTCGGCGACCAGTTCGCCGGCGAAGGGCTCCATCCGGGGCAGCAGGCCCTTGCCGCGGACGAGGACCGTGACCTCGGAGCCGAGGGACCGCCAGGCGGTGGCCATCTCGACGGCGACGACACCGCCGCCGACGACGATCAGCCGGCCGGGGACCTCCTGCGCGCTGGTGGCCTCCCTGCTGGTCCAGGGCCGGACCTCGGCGAGTCCCGGCAGGTCGGGCAGGAGGGCGCGGCTGCCGGTGGAGACGACCACCGCGCGCCGGGCGGTGAGGACCTGCCGCCCGCCGTCGGGGGCGTCCACGACCACGCGGCGGGGCCCGGCCAGGCGCGCGTGCCCCCGGTACAGGGTGGCTCCGATGCTCTCCAGCCAGCCGATCTGGCCGTCGTCCTTCCAGTGGGCGGTCTCGTAGTCGCGGTGGGCGAGCACCTCGGCGGCGTCCAGCGGGCCGTCGACCAGGTGGCGCAGGCCGGGGACTCGGCGGGCGTCGGCGCGGGCGATCGCGGGGCGCAGCAGGGCCTTGCTGGGCATGCACGCCCAGTACGAGCATTCGCCGCCGACCAGTTCGCTCTCCACGATCGCGGTGGACAGTCCGGCCGCGCGGGTGCGGTCGGCGACGTTCTCCCCCACGGGTCCGGCACCGAGCACCACGACGTCGTACTCGATCGCCGTCGCTTCAGCCGCGCTCTCGGTGGTTCCGGTGTTTTCCGTATCCGTCATGGGGCCAGTCTGGTTGGTGGTGTGCGCCGTGGCCACACGGGTACGCGCGCGGAATACGCCACCGTCGGGTGGCGTTGTCGACAGCGGCTCGCCCGAGCACCTAGACGGACCAGGAAGAGGGATGTACGCCATGAGCAGCACCGTGGAGCTCACCAAGGAGAACTTCGACCAGACGGTCACCGACAACGAGTTCGTCCTGATCGACTTCTGGGCGTCGTGGTGCGGCCCGTGCCGACAGTTCGCCCCGGTCTACGAGAAGGCGGCGGACGAGAACCCCGACCTGGTGTTCGGCAAGGTCGACACCGAGGCGCAGCCGGAGCTGGCCCAGGCCTTCGGCATCCAGTCCATCCCGACGCTGATGATCGTCCGTGATCAGGTCGCGGTGTTCGCGCAGCCGGGCGCGCTGCCGGAGGCCGCGCTGACCGACGTCATCGGGCAGGCCCGCAGGCTGGACATGGACGAGGTCCGCAAGGCGGTCGCCGAGCAGCAGGGGCAGGTCGAGCAGAACGGTCAGTGAGCCGGGACGGCCGGGCGCGCCGCCCGGTGCCGGAGTGCGAGGGCGCGGCGCGTCGAACGTGCCCCGCTCCGGCGCCCGTTCGGCTCGGCTCGTTCGGGCTGTCCGGCTCGGCGGGTTCGGGTCGCCCCGCTCGCCTCGTCCGGCTCGGCTCCTTCGACTCGGCTCGGGTCGGGTCGGGGCCGGCTCGGGTGGTTCAGCTCGACTCGCGGTGGACGATCCGCGCGGCCAGTACGTCGTGCGTCGTGGGGAGGGTGGCGGGGTCGCGCACCACGCGGTCGACCAGCTCCGCGAGATCGCGTCCGGACGGCAGTTCCAGGTGGACGGTGCTCAGGCGCGGCCGCAGCAGCCGTCCGATCATCAGATCGTCGGCCCCGACCACGGCGGTCTCGTCGGGGATGCCGATGCCTTCGTCCTGAAGGGCCCGCATCAGCAGCATCGCGTACTCGTCGTTGTACGCGAACACCGCGTCCAGGCCCAGGGAACGCCAGTCACGGGCGAGCCGGGCCGCGGCCGCCTCGTCGTACGTGAGCGGCAGTTCGGTGACCGTCGCCTCCGTGCCCCGCACCGCGCGTCGTACGCCCGCCAGACGGGGCTGGGAGAAGACCCCGAAGCCGGGCTCCTCCGGCACGACGACCCCGATCCGGCGGCGGCCGCGCTCGACCAGGTGCCGTCCCGCGCTGTGGCCGACGCCCGCGTGGTCCAGGATCAGCGCGTGGGCGCCCTCGACGGGTTCGGGGGTGAGGGTGACGACGGCCTTGGCCCCCGAGCGCTTGAGGACGGCCACGCCCTGCGGACCGATACCGACACCGGGCACGATCACGGCCACCGGGCGCAGTTCGGCCCAGGCGCGGGCGGCGTCGTCGCCGCGCAGACCGATGCCGCCGTGCTGCACGACGGTGTAGTCGAGTCGGCTCAGGGCCCACTGGATCTCGTTGATGAACTGGCTGTAGAGCGGGCCGATGGGCACGTTCGGGGTGGGCATCAGAACCAGGCGGCTGTGGCCGGCGCGCAGGCTGCGGGCCGCCGCGTGGGGGACGTAGCCGAGTTCCTTGGCCGCCTCGTGGACCCGGCGGCGGGTCGGTTCGCTGATACGGACCGCGCTGGTGTTGTTCAGGACGTAGCTGACCGTCGCGCGTGAGACACCCGCGAGTCGTGCCACGTCGGCGCTCGTGGGCACGGATCGCTGCAGGGGCGAGGGCGAGGCGGGCTCTTTCGGTATCTGCACCATGAGGACGGCATCCTTGCAGAAGCTGTGAAGGTCGTTCCGGCCGGGGGAGTACCGGCCATGCGGGAGCTCGGGGTCGGGCCACCGATCTTTGTGGCAGGGCAGTTTGGCGAATGTGTTCGAAATCTGTGCAACCCGGCAGCCAATTCGCGCCATCTCCACAGAGGCGGGCCGAAGGTCGCCCCGTACGCGCGTACGACCCGTCGGCCCGCGCGCCCGACGGGTGACCCCGTACCTGGCCACGGCCGTATGACCGCCGCTGCGGCAGCGCACTCGGGTGCATCTCCCCCGTCCGGTGTCCGGTCACCCGTGTGGGTGTCTTGTGACGATGACACCCGAAAGCTATGGCGTGAACTGTGTGCCGGATGTGGGCGCGACGCCGCTCCCGGCCTCCCACGGCCACCCGCCGATCGGCGGGCAACCTCCGCCGTACGACGGCGTCCGCGTGCCCCGCCGCGGCGCTCATCATCACGGTACGAACCGCCCGCGCCCCCTTCGCGGTACGACCGTGGACGCGGTACCCGCACGAGGAGAAGCCCATGACCGTGATCCCGCCGCCCTTCGATCCTGAACTCGCCGCGGCTCTGGAGGCGTTGAAGGACATGGTCCCGCGCGAGCTGAGCATGGACGACATCCCCCTGCTGCGCCAGGGGCCGGGCATCGAGCTGCTGGCCGGCCTGGACCTCACCATGGACGGGTTCTTCGAGGTCGAGGACCGGCTGGTGCCGGGGCCCGAAGGCGCGCCGGAGATCTCGTTGCTCATCTGCCGCCCCACCGCCCCCGTGCAACGGGGTCCGCTGCCGGTGATCTATCACGTCCACGGCGGCGGCATGATCGTCGGCAACAACCGGGTCGGGGTGGACGAGCCGCTGACCTGGGCACGGGAGCTGGGCGCGGTCGTGGTGTCCGTGGAGTACCGGCTGGCTCCCGAGCATCCGCATCCGGCGCCCGTGGAGGACGTCTACGCGGGACTGCTGTGGACGGCCGAGCACGCGGACGAGTTCGGGGGCGACGCCGGGCGGATCGTGATCGCGGGGGCCAGCGCGGGAGGTGGACTGACCGCCGCGCTCGCGCTGCTCACGCGGGACCGGAAGGGGCCCCGGCCGATCGGGCAGGTGCTGATGTGCCCGATGCTCGACGACCGCAACGACACGCCGTCCGTGCACCAGATGGCGGGGCGGGGGGTGTGGGACCGGACGGCCAACGAGACGGGGTGGACGGCGCTGCTGGGGGCGCGGCGGGGTGGGCCGGACGTGTCCGCGTACGCGGCGCCGGCGCGGGCGGAGGATCTGACGGGGTTGCCTCCGGCGTTTCTCGATGTGGGGTCGGCGGAGACGTTCCGGGACGAGGTCGTCGCTTATGCGTCTCGGTTGTGGCAGGCGGGTGGGGTGGCGGAGCTGCATGTGTGGGCGGGGGGATTCCATGGGTTCGACGGGTTGGCTCCGCAGGCGGCGGTGTCCCGGGACTGTCGGGAGGCTCATGTGCGGTGGTTGCGGCGGTTGATCGGGGAGTAGTTTTCTCGCCCCCGCCGCCCCTACCCGTCCCATCCTGAAGGGGCTGCGCCCCTTCGACCCCCAGACGTCCGTCCGGTGGGGGCTGGTCGCGCAGTTCCCCGCGCCCCTGAAAGGCCTACGGCCATTTCGGGGCGAAAAAGCAGGGGCGCAGCCCCGCTTTTTCAGGGGCGCGGGGAACTGCGCGAGAAGCCCCACCGGGCCCGCAGTCGAACGCGCGGGTCCACCGGCGGAGCCATGGCGCACTATGGGCTTATGAAAGAGCTGGCTGGGCGGCTGACCGCGGTGGATCCCGATGCCGGGGCCGCCGTGCGGGTCATCGCCTACTTCGACGCGCTGGCCGAGGCACGGGCCGGGCTGGAGGCGCTGGTGCGCGGGGCGGCCGTGCTGGCCGGGTGCCCCGCGCGGCTGGTCGACGCCGAGCGGCGCGTGCGGGTCCGGGTGGAGCCCGACGGACGGCGCCGGGACAGTGATCTGCCGCCGGACCCGGCCTGGCCGTCCGCCGCGCTCGCCCCGGGCGGTGCGCCCGCGCTCTGGCTGGAGCGGGCCGGGGGTGCCGAGCCGAGCGTCGTGGACGCGGTCATCCTGGAGCGCGCCGTCGGCGCCCTACGGCTGGTCCTGGACCGGACCCGGGGTCGCGCGCCCGTCTCCCCCGACGACGACCCGGCGCTCGTCGAGACCGTCCTCGACCCCACCGCCGCCGAGCGGGACCGGCTCCACGCCGCCCGGCGCCTCGGCCTCGACCCCGACGACCCCACGACCCTGACCCGCGCCGTCGCCCCGCTCGAGGGCCGCCCCCGCATCCTGCGCGTACGCGGGGAAGAGCAGCCGGCCGAGCTTCCCGCGGGGCGGGTCGGGGTCGGGCCCGCGGTGCCCGTGCTCGGGTTGCCCGGGTCCTGGCAGGGCGCGCGGACTGCGTTGCGGTTCACGGCCGAGGGCACCGCGCGCGACCCCGGTGAGCGGGTGGTGTTCGCCGACGACCTCGGCGGCATCGCCCTCCTCGCCGCGCTGGCCAGTCCCGGGGCCGAACCCCCGCCCGATGTACGGGACTTGGAGCGGGCGGCGGCGGACTCGCCCTGGATGCTGGCCACGCTGCACGCCGTCGCCTCGACGTCGAGCCTGCGGTCCGCGGCCACCACCGTCAACGTGCACCACTCCACCCTCCAGGACCGCCTGATCCACGCCGAGGCCCTCCTCGGCTGGCCGGTCCGCACCCCGCAGGGCCGGCTCCGCCTCCAGCTGGCCCTCACCATGCGCCACCTGGCCCGCGGCTGAGCGACCTCGCGAGGCGACGGCGACGGCGACGCTCGTACCTCCTCCCCGCGAATCGCCGCCCCCGTCAGCGAACTCGTCCTCCCCGTACCCCCGCGGCCGCGCGGACGTTACCGTTCGGTAGAAAGTCCTGCTTCCGGAGGTGTTCCGTATGGGTGTGGACCGTGCGCCGGGTCTCGTGGAGTGTGCTCGGGCGCTGGCCGCCGGGGAGGTGACGTCACGGGCGTTGGTGACGGCGGCCCTCGCGCGGATCGAGGCGAGTCAGGGCACCGTGAACGCGTTCCGGCGAGTGCGGGCCGAGGCCGCGCTCATGGAGGCGGAGGCGGCGGACAAGGAGCTGGCGGAGGGCGGGCGGCGGCCGTTGCTCGGTGTCCCCGTGGCCGTGAAGGACGACATGGACGTGGCGGGTGAACCGACCGCGTTCGGCTGCCGGGGCGAGTTCCCCTCGCTGCCCGAGGACGGCGAGGCCGTACGGCGGCTGCGCGCGGCCGGGGCGATCGTCGTCGGCAAGACCAACACCTGCGAACTGGGCCAGTGGCCGTTCACCGAGGGACCGGCCTTCGGCGCCACCCGGAACCCCTGGCACCCGGACCACACCCCGGGCGGCTCCTCCGGTGGCTCGGCGGCTGCCGTGGCCGCCGGGCTCGTACCGGCCGCGCTGGGCTCGGACGGCGCCGGGTCGGTCCGCATCCCGGCCTCCTGGACCCATCTCGTCGGCATCAAGCCCCAGCGCGGCCGCATCTCGACCTGGCCGCACGCGGAGTCCTTCCAGGGCATCACCGTCAACGGCACCCTCGCCCGCACGGTCGCCGACGCCGCCCTCCTCCTCGACGCGGCAAGCGGCAACCACGAGGGCGATCTGCACCGGCCGGCCGCCATCAACGCCTCCGAGGCCGTCGGGAGGGACCCGGGACGGCTCCGCATCGCCCTGTCCCTGAAGCCACCGTTCACCGCACTGCCCGCACGGCTCGACGCTCGCGTGGAGAAGCAGGTGCGGGCGGTGGCGGAGCAGCTCGCCGCGCTCGGGCACGTGGTGGAGGAGGCCGAGCCCCGGTACGGGCAGATCGGACTGACGTTCGTCCCGCGCGCCACCGCCGGGATCGCCGAACGGGTCCGCGCCCTCACCGAGCCGGGCCTCCTCGACCGGCGCACCCTCGACGCCGCCCGCCTCGGCCGGCTGCTCGGCGGGGCGCCCCTGCGGCTGGCCCGCCGCGCGGAGGTCACACTGCACCGGCGGATCGGCGCGCTCTTCTCGTCGTACGACGTGCTGCTGGCGCCGACGACCGCCACTCCCCCGCCGCGTGTCGGGTCCATGGCGAACCTCGGCGGGCTCGGCACCGACCGCGCGATGATCGCGGCCTGCCCGTACGCCTGGCCGTGGAACGTGCTGGGCTGGCCCGGGGTGAACGTCCCGGCGGGGTTCGTGGACGACCGGCTCCCGGTGGGCGCCCAGTTGCTCGGCCCCGCGAACAGCGAGCCCCTCCTGCTGTCGCTGGCCGCACAGTTGGAGGCGGACCAGCGCTGGCACGAACGGTGGCCGCCGGACCACACCACCGCGAACTCGCCCGCCGTGTGAGCGGGTTCGGTGCCCGGGGCCCGACCCGTACGCTGTGACCATGGACGAAGCGTCGATGGTCGGGCTGATGGGACGGGTGACCGGTGCGGTCGGTCCCGGGCTCGTCGGGGAGGTGATCGTCCGGGTGCGGGGCGGCGCCGAGCATTTTCTCGCCTACCCCGCCTCCGCGAAGGACCGGATCGAGCCGGGAACCCTGGTGATGGTGATCGAGTACCTGCCGCCGCGCACCGTGTACGTGTCGGCGGCGTACGACAGTTGACGGTGTGTGAGGTGTCCCGGCCGCGCTCTGTCGGCGTTCGGGAACCGGTTGGCATCAGGACTGCAACAACGGTCTCCCGGTACCTGTACCACCGCCGGACCACGCGGGACACTCCCGACGTTCGGTGCCGAAAGGGCACCTGGCCAAGGGGGTTGTGCCGATGTTCATCGGCATCATCGCGGGGGCGGCCGTAGTCGTCGTCCTGGTACTGATCGCTCTGTTCAAGCTCATGTGGCGGGTCGCCGAACCCAACGAGGCGCTGATCATCTCCGGCTCCAAGCACAAGATGGAGGGCCTGACGGAAGGCATGAACTTCCGTATCGTCACCGGGCGCGGCACTCTCGTACTGCCCGGGATGCAGGCGGTGCGCAAGCTGTCGCTCGATCTGAACCAGACCGAGCTGGCCGTGGAGTGCGTGACCTTCCAGGGCATTCCGCTGAAGATCCGGGGCGTGGTCATCTTCAAGGTGGGCGACGACTTCGTGTCCATCGCGAACGCGGCCCGCCGCTTCCTCGGTCAGCAGAAGCGGGTCTCGGAGCGGGTGCACAACGTGTTCGCCGGTCATCTCCGGTCCATCGTGGGCGGGTTGACGGTCGAGGACATGATCCGTGACCGCGAGAAGCTGACCGGGCAGACGCGGGCCGCGTGCGGTACGGAGATGGAGAAACTGGGTCTGATCGTCGACTCGTTGCAGATCCACGAGATCGAGGACCCGACCGGATACATCAAGAACCTGGCCATGCCGCACGCGGCGGCCGTCCAGCGGGACGCCCGTATCGCGCAGGCCGAGGCCAACCGGCTCGCCACCGAGGCCGAGCAGCAGGCGGCCGCGCGCATGGCGGAGGCCACCCGGGACAGCGAGATCCTCCAGGCCGGCTACCAGGCCGAACGGGACAACGCCTCGGCACGGGCCAAGCAGGCCGGTCCCCTGGCCGAGGCGGCCGCCCTACAGGAGGTCGTCGTCCAGGAGACCCGGGTCGCGGAACTGGCAGCGGCCCGGCGCGAGCAGCAGCTCCAGGCGGACGTCCGCAAGCCGGCCGACGCCAAGGCCTACGAGAAACGAACGCTCGCCGAGGCCGAGCGCGACGCCCGTATCTCCGCCGCGCAGGCCAAGGCCAAGGAGACCGAACTGGCGGCGGCCGCGGAGGCGACCGCGACGCAGGTCACCGGTGAGGCCGAGGCCGCCGCGCGGCAGGCGAAGGGGCTCGCCGCCGCCGAGGCCACGCGGGCGAAGGGGCTCGCCGAGGCCGAGGGCATCAAGGCGCGGAGCGCCGCGCTGGCGGAGAACCAGGAGGCGGTGATCGCGCAGCAACTGGCCGAGCGGTGGCCGGAGATCGTGCAGGCGGGGGCGTCCGCGTTCGGGAACGTCGACAACATGGTGCTGCTCAACGGGGCCGACGGGATGGCGGACATGTTCGCCAAGGCGCTCACGATGGGCGGGACCGGGTTGGGGCTGGCCCGGCAGTTGTTGTCGTCCATGAACCAGAACGGGGTACCTGCCGGCGGCTCGGCCGGGGTCAATGGGGTGCCCGTGGAAAAGGTCGCTGTGGAGAAGGTGCAGGTCGAAAGAGAGTCGTAGCGCCGTAGCTTCGACTGTTGGTGGTCGGCTGCGGGTTGATCGTGGTTGGTCGCGCGGTTCCCCGCGCCCCTCCGGGGGCGCGGGTCGCGGCAGCGGCTAGCGTGAGGGCGTGACTTCCTTCGCCGAGCAGGACGTGCCGGGGCGCTACGGGCCCTTCGCCACCACCGAGGCCGAGCCTCGTGATGTCGGGCGGGTGCGGACCGAGTACTCGCCCGCGTACGACGGGGACCCCGATCCCGGGGAGATCGTGTGGACGTGGGTGCCGTTCGAGGAGAACGACGGGCGGGGGAAGGACCGGCCCGTGCTGGTCGTGGCCCGGGAGGCCGGAGGGACCTTGCTCGCCGTGCAGTTGTCGAGCAAGCGGCATGACGGGGACCGGGAGTGGGTGCCGATCGGGAGCGGGCCGTGGGACCGGTCGGGGCGGGACTCCTGGGTGGACGTGGACCGGGTGCTGCGGCTGCACGAGGCGGGGATGCGACGGGAGGCGTGCGCGCTGGACCGGATGCGGTTCAACTCCGTCGTGCGGCGGTTGCGGGAGCGGTACGGGTGGCGGTAGGGCCGTGTGTCGGCTGCGGGTCGGTGGGGGCTGGTCGCGCCCACGCGGCGGAGCCGCACATGGACACGGACCCGCGCCCCTAGAGGGGCGCGGTTGCCGCGAACTCTCGTTCGAAGGCGCTCCGGACGACCGCGCCCTTCGTGCGGTCCAGGATTCCGAACACCACGTGCGCGAACGCGCCCTCGAAGCGGCCGCCGTCCATGAGCAGGGCCCGGAAGGCGGTCGCCACCTGTGTCGGGTCGTTGCCGAAGACGCCGCAGCCCCAGGCGCCGAGGACCAGGCGGCGGTAGCCGTGGGCCACGGCCGTCTCCAGGACGCGTTCCGCGCGGACGGCCAGGGCGCGCGGGAGTTCCGGTGCGCGCTCCGGTGTCGTACGGCGCACGACCGACGCGTTCGGGGCGGCCGAGGTGAGGAAGCCGGTGGTGTACGGGGTGTCGAGGAGGGTGCCCCGGTCGTCACGGAAGACGGGGACGGCGGGCGAGTGGATGACCCGGTCCGTGTAGAACGGGTCGCGGTGGGCGCGGTGGTGGTCGTAGAAGTCGCGGGCCTCGCGGACGCAGGTGTAGAGGGCGGAGGCCCGGCAGAGGGCTTCCTCCTGGGCCTGGGCGCCGTTGAGATAGCCGCCGCCGGGGTTGCGGGCGGAGGAGAAGTTGAGGACGGCCACGGGGGTGGTGCCGGTGGTCGTGAGCCGGTGGGCGGCCTCCAGGCTGCTCTCGCCGGTGACCTCGACGGTCGACGGGACCGGGTCGACCGGTGGGGTCGGTACCGGGGCCGGGCCGTACAGGCGGGTGCCGGAACGTGCGGCCTCGATCTCGGCCGCGAGGGAGACCTCGTGGCCGGCGGGGGCGCGATAGCCGCCCGTCGCGACGATCCGCTCGGTCTCGTGCGCGATTCCGCGCAGGCGGGCGCTCATCGCCCCACCGCCCTGTCTCCCGCGAGCGCTGCCCGCGTGTGCTCCCCCGTCGTGCTCATGTGCGCATCCTGGGCGATGCTGGTGAGTGACCGCAACGGAGTTTCCTCGTGTGAATGACCCGGTACGGGTACGGGAAGAGGTGTCTGAGTCACCGGAAACGGAGATCGCCGATCCGCATTGCCACGATGTGCCCCCTTGTGCGAAAGCGGCGCGAGGGTTTTGGGTGGGACGAGTGCCGCCGGTCCCGCCCCACCGGGCGCGGAGCGGTGGCTTGGCTTGGCAGATGGCATCTCAGGAGGATCCCGACATGTCAGATTCGACGAGTGGCTGTACGGAGCACCGCTCCTCGGTCACCGAGGCGGAGGTGGAGGCCCTGGTCCGGGGCATCTGCTTCAAGACCGGCCCACCCCGCACCCTCGGTGTCGAGCTGGAATGGCACATCCACGAGCTGCGTGATCCGCGGCTCCCGGCAACACCCGCACGACTCGACGCGGCCTACGCCGCACTGCGGACCCTGACCCTGAACTCGGCCCTGACCGTCGAACCCGGCGGCCAGCTGGAGCTCAGCTCGGCACCGGCCGGCTCCCTGATGGAGTGCGTCGGGTCCGTCTCGGCCGACCTCGCCGCCGTACGCGCGACACTGCGTGAGGCGGACCTCGGCATCAGCGGTCACGGCCACGAACCCTGGAACCCCCCGACCCGCTACCTCCACGAGCCCCGGTACGACGCGATGGAGATCTATCTCGACCGTTTCGGACCCGAGGGGCGGGCCATGATGTGCTCCTCCGCCTCGGTGCAGGTGTGTCTCGACGCCGGGTACGAGGAGCCGGGCCCCCTCGGCCACCGGCGGCGCTGGTGGCTGTCGCACCAGCTCGGCGCCGTACTGCTGGCGGCGTTCGCGCACTCCCCGCTGGCGCGCGGCCGGGTCACCGGCCGGCGTTCGACGCGGCAGGCGCTGTGGGCCGCCATGGACCCCGGGCGGACGGACGCGCCCTCGCTGGACGGCGACCCGCGCGCGGCGTGGGCCCGGCTGGTGCTGGACGCGCCCGTGATGTGCGTCCGGGCCGACGACGGCCCGTGGGGTGTGCCCGGAGCGATGACGTTCCGGGAGTGGACGCGGTCCGACACCCCGCCGAGCCGCGCCGACCTCGACTACCACCTGACGACGCTGTTCCCGCCGGTGCGCCCGCGTGGCCATCTGGAGTTCCGCATGATCGACGCCCAGCCCGGCGAGGACGGGTGGATCGTGCCGCTCGCCGTGACGACGGCGCTGTTCGAGGACCCGGAGGCCGCCGAGACCGCGTACCGCGCCGTCAAACCCCTCGCGGAGCGGGCCGGTTCGCAGCCGCCACCGCGCAATCCGCTGTGGGAGGCGGCGATCCGCGACGGGCTGACGGATCCCGAACTGCGGGAGACCGCGGTCGTCTGCTTCGCCGCGGCGGCCGAGGCCCTGCCCAGACTCGGGGCGAGCCCCGAGGTGCGGGACGCGGTCGCGGCGTACACCGACCGCTATGTGGCGCGGGGACGCTGCCCCGCCGACGATCTGCTCGACCTGTTCCACGGGAAGGACATCCCCGCATGACCGCACCCGAGACGCCGGCTCCGACGGCCGGCGCCGACCCCGACATACTCCGGGAGCGCGCGCTGGCGGCGCTGACCACGGCCCGGGCCCGCACCGCGCTCCTGACCACCGCCGTCGACGAACCCGATCTCACCGCTCAGCACTCGCCGCTGATGTCGCCCCTGGTGTGGGACCTCGCCCACATCGGCAACCAGGAGGAGCTGTGGCTGCTGCGGAACGTCGCCGGTCGGGGGGCGATGCGGCCCGACATCGACGGGCTGTACGACGCCTTCGAGCATCCGCGCTCCGAGCGGCCCTCGCTGCCGCTGCTGCCGCCCGAGGAGGCCCGCGGGTATCTGGCGGAGGTGCGCGGCCGGGCGCTGGACGTGCTGGAGAGCATCGACTTCCACGGCACCCGGCTCACCGACGCGGGCTTCGCCTTCGGCATGATCGCCCAGCACGAACAGCAGCACGACGAGACGATGCTGATCACCCATCAGCTTCGCAGGGGACCGGCGGTGCTGTCCGCCCCGGACCCGGAGCCCGTCCCGCTGTTCACCGGACCGGTCGAAGTCCTCGTCCCCGGTGGCGAGTTCACGATGGGGACCTCGGACGAGCCGTGGGCGCTGGACAATGAGCGGCCCGCGCACCGGCGGACCGTCCCGGCGTTCCACATCGACACCACGCCGGTGACGAACGGCGCGTACCAGGCGTTCATCGAGGACGGCGGTTACGACGACGAGCGCTGGTGGACGGCCGAGGGCTGGGACCACATCCGTGCGCACGGCATCCACGCGCCGCTGTTCTGGCGGCGCGACGGCCGACAGTGGCTGCGGCGGCGCTTCGGGGTCACGGAGGTCGTACCGGCCGACGAGCCGGTGCTGCACGTGTGCTGGTACGAGGCCGACGCGTACGCCCGCTGGGCGGGGCGGCGGCTGCCCACGGAGGCGGAGTGGGAGAAGGCCGCCCGGCACGACCCGGTCACCGGCCGCTCCGCCCGCTACCCGTGGGGTGACGCCGATCCGGAGCCCGAGCACGCCAACCTGGGCCAGCGGCATCTGCGCCCGGCGCCGGCCGGCAGCTATCCGGCGGGGGAATCCCCTCTGGGCGTACGGCAGTTGATCGGTGACGTGTGGGAGTGGACGTCGAGCGACTTCCTGCCCTACCCGGGGTTCACGGCGTTCCCGTACAAGGAGTACTCGGAGGTGTTCTTCGGCCCCGAGTACAAGGTGCTGCGCGGTGGCGCGTTCGCCGTGGACCAGGTGGCGTGCCGGGGGACGTTCCGCAACTGGGACTATCCGATCCGGCGGCAGATCTTCAGCGGCTTCCGCACGGCGCGGGACGCCTCCCCGGAGGTCGTGTGATGTGTCGTCATCTCGCTTATCTGGGGCCGGAGTCGGCGCTGGGCCGGATTCTGGTGGATCCGCCGCACAGCTTGTTCCGGCAGTCGTGGGCGCCCCGGCGGCAGCGGCACGGGACCGTCAACGCCGACGGTTTCGGGGTCGGCTGGTACGTCGAGGGCGACCCGGTGCCGGGGCGCTACCGCAGGTCCGGGCCCATCTGGGGGGACCTGTCCTTCACCGACCTCGCCCGGGTGGTCCGTTCCGGGGCGCTGCTGGCCGCCGTGCGGGACGCCACGGTGCCGGGTGCGGACAACGAGGCCGCGGCGGCGCCGTACGCAGCCGGGCCCTGGCTGTTCAGCCACAACGGGGCGGTCGCCGGCTGGCCCCGGTCGCTCGGGCACCTCGCGGACGGTCTGCCCGCCGCGGACCTGCTGTCGATGGAGGCCCGCAACGACTCCGCGCTCGTGTGGGCGCTGGTCCTGAACCGGCTGCGCGCGGGCGACGAGGAGGGCCAGGCGTTGGCCGACACGGTCCTCGACGTCGCCCGGGCGGCGCCCGGTTCGCGGCTCAACCTGCTGCTGACCAACGGGGAGGCGATCGCCGCGACGGCCTGGGGCGACACGCTCTGGTACCTCGCCGAGCCCGGCCGCAGCACGGTCGTGGCGTCCGAGCCGTACGACGACGATCCGCACTGGGTGGAGGTCCCGGACCGCACGCTGCTGGCGGCGAGCCGTACGGACGTCCTGCTCACCCCGCTCAAGGAGCTGGAGGAACCCATCCGCCCGCACGACGAGACCGACTCCGCACCGTCGAGGGAGCCTTCCGCGTGAGCCCGTTCCTTCTCACCCGCACCCTGCCCGAGGACGCCACCGACGCGGCCCTGCGCGCCGATGTCCTCCAGGGCCTGACCCGCACCCCGAAGACCCTGCCGCCGAAGTGGTTCTACGACGCGCGCGGCAGTGAACTGTTCGAGCGGATCACCGAGTTGCCCGAGTACTACCCGACCCGTGCCGAGCGGGAGATCCTCGTCGGCCGGGCGGGCGAGATCGCCGCGGCGAGCGGTGCGCGCACCCTGGTCGAGCTGGGGTCCGGCTCCTCCGACAAGACCCGGCATCTGCTGGACGCGATGCCGGGCCTGCACACCTATGTACCGGTCGACGTGAGCGAGAGCGCGCTGCGGCAGGCCGGGGAGGCGCTGGTCGCCGAGCGGCCGGGGCTGAACGTGCACGCGCTGATCGCCGACTTCACCGCCGGGCTCGAACTGCCCGAGACGCCGGGGCCGCGTCTGGTGGCGTTCCTCGGCGGCACGATCGGCAATCTGGTGCCCGTGGAGCGGGCGGCGTTCCTGGCCGCCGTACGGGGCCTGCTGGCGCCGGGGGACACACTGCTGCTGGGCACGGACCTGGTCAAGGACGAGGGGGTGCTGGTCGCCGCGTACGACGACGCGGCCGGGGTGACGGCCGAGTTCAACAAGAACGTGCTCAACGTGGTCGACCGGGAGCTGGGGGCGGACTTCGACCCCGACGCGTTCGACCATGTCGCCCTCTGGAACGCGGAGTGCGAGTGGATCGAGATGCGGCTGCGGTCCCGTGCGGCGCAGACCGTGAAGATCCCGGCGCTGGATCTCGCGGTCGATTTCGAGGCCGGGGAGGAGCTGCGGACCGAGGTGTCCGCGAAGTTCCGCAGGGAGGGGGTGCGGGCCGAACTGGCTTCTGTCGGGCTGGAGTTGACACGGTGGTGGACGGATGAGGAGGGGCGGTTCGCGCTGTCGTTGAGCGGGGTGCGGTAGGGAGGGGGCCGCGGTGGGGTGCGTTTCGGGTGCGGGTCCGGTGGGGCTGGTCGCGCAGTTCCCCGCGCCCCTGAAAAGCAGGGGCTGCGCCCCATGCTTTTCACCCCGCAGCCCCGTCGCTTTTCAGGCCGCGGGGGCCTGGTCTTTCAGGGGCGCGGGGAACTGCGCGAGAAGCCCCACCGGACCCG
>NZ_JAQYWT010000158.1:0-320 GCF_036322545.1 Streptomyces sp. SP18BB07 | reverse complement strand
GGCGGGGGTTTCTTCGCCCCCGCCGCCCCTACCCGTCCCATCCCCAGGGGCTGCGCCCCTTCGACCCCCGAGCGTCCGTTCGGTGGGGGCTGGTCGCGGGGGTGCCCCCGCCCCCGGAAAACAGGGGGGGCGCCCCCGGCGTTTGAGGGGCGGGGCCCGGCGCCGGGCAGGGCCGCGGGGGGGGGGTTGGGGCGCCGCCGGGGGGGTTGGGAGGGGTTGGGGCGGGGGGGGCGAAGAAACCCCCGCCGCACCACTCAGCCCCGCTTCTTGTCCACCAACCCCGCCCGCCGCAACGCATCCGCCATCGCACTGTTCGAAGG
>NZ_JAQYWT010000157.1:0-353 GCF_036322545.1 Streptomyces sp. SP18BB07 | reverse complement strand
GCGGAGCAGGAGCGGGTGCGGCCGGGGCTGGCCGAGGACTCCCGGGTGCGGGCCGCGCTGGACGGGCGGCGGGCCTCCCTGGCGCCGGTCTGGCTGCGGATGCGGGAGCGCACGGGTGAGCTGACCGGTCACGCGCTCGTCGTCGACGCCGAGGACACCTTCACGGCGATGCTCGCGCATCTGCTGCGCTCTACGGTGCTGGAGGTGACGGTCCGGCGGTACGACGAGCCGGGGCTGCGGGAGGCCGTGCTCGCGCACGAGGGCGTGCTGGTGCTGGGGCCCGGGCCCGGGGATCCGTCGGACGGGGACGACCCCAAGATGAGGTTCCTGCGGTCGCTGACCGCCGAGGTGCT
>NZ_JAQYWT010000156.1:0-325 GCF_036322545.1 Streptomyces sp. SP18BB07 | reverse complement strand
GTTTTTTTTTTTTTGTGTGGGTGGTGGTGGGGGGGGGGGTGGTGTGGGGGTGTGGTGGGGGGTGTGGTGTGTTTGGGGGGTGGTTTTTTTTTTTTTTTTTTTTTTTGTGTGTGTTTGTGTTTGTTTGGTGTGGGTGTTTTTGTTGGTTTTTGGGGGGGGGTGTGTTTGTGTTTGGGGGGGGGGGGGGGTGGGGGGGGGGGGGGGGGTGGGGGGGGGGGGTTGGGGGGGCGGGGCGGGGGGGGCGGGGGGGGCGGGGGGGCGCGGGGCAGGGGGGGGGACGCGGGGGGCGGGGGGGGGGGCGCCGCGCGTCGCGACGCCCGCCGGG
>NZ_JAQYWT010000155.1:0-42206 GCF_036322545.1 Streptomyces sp. SP18BB07 | reverse complement strand
AGGTGCAGCATGACGATGGAGTCCTTGCCGCCGGAGAAGAGGATCACCGGCCGTTCGAACTCGCCCGCGACCTCGCGGAAGATGTGGACCGCCTCGGACTCCAGCGCGTCCAGGTGCGACAGGGTGTACGGGGTGCCGGTCATACGAGGCCCCGCTCCGCCAGCAGCGCGTACACGGCAGCGGCCGACTCGTCGGGCGTCTGGTCCTCGGTGGTGAGGTGGAGCGCGGGGTCGACCGGCGGCTCGTACGGGTCGTCGACGCCGGTCAGGCCCTTGAGCCGGCCCGCGGCCTGCCGGGCGTACAGCCCCTTCACGTCGCGCTCGCTGCACACCTCGACGGGGGTGGCGACATGCACCTCGACGTATGGGGTGCCGCTGACGTCATGGCGCTTGCGGACGGCCTCCCGGCTGTCGGCGTAGGGCGCGATGACGGGGACGACGGCCAGCACGCCGTTGCGGGCGAGGACCTCGGCGACCAGGCCGATGCGCTGCACGTTGGTGTTGCGGTCCGCGCGGGAGAAGCCGAGGCCGGCGGAGAGGAAGCGGCGGATCTCGTCGCCGTCGAGGACCTCCACCCGGTGCCCCTCGGCACGCAGCCGGCCGGCGAGGACGCGGGCGATCGTGGTCTTGCCCGCGCTCGGCAGTCCGGTGAGCCAGACCGTGGCTCCCTGGGCCTGGGAGGCCCTGGACGAGGTGGTCATGCGTGGGTTCCTTTCGCGGCGGCGATGCCGTGCCGTTGCTCGTGGAGGGAGGTGAAGAGGGACTCCCAGCGGTGGTGGACGGAGTCCGGGCCGTAGGAGGCGGCCGTGAGGACCGCGGCCACGCCCATGTCGGCGCGCAGCACCTCGTCGGCCATCAGCCTGGCCATGGCGTCGGCGAGCGCGTCGGGGTCCTCGGGTGCGACGAGCAGTCCGTCCACGCCGTGCGTCAGCACGTCGGCGGGGCCGGTCGGGCAGTCGAAGCTCACCACGGGGAGGGCGTGGCTCATCGCCTCGATCATCACCATCGGCAGTCCCTCGAACCGTGAACTGAGCACGTAGAAGGAGGCCTTGGCGAGTTCGTCGTCCAAGCGGTCGGTGTGTCCCATGAGGAACACGTGATTGTAGAGATGGTGTTCTTCGATGAGATGACGAAGTTCCGACTTCTTCTCGCCGCTGCCGTAAATTCTCAGCTGCCAGTCGGGGTACGTCTCGACGAGCTTCGCCCACGCCGGTATCAGTAGGTCGAAGCCCTTCTGCGGGAAGAGCCGGCCGGCCGCCACCGCGATCTTCGACCTGGGGTCGGCGGGGATCTGGTCCAGGGAGTGCACGGCGTTGGGGATGCGGACGACCCGGGTCCCGGGCAGCAGTTCGGCGTACTCGTCGCGGTCGCGCTCGGTGAGCACGGCGACCGCCGCGAAGCGCGGGTAGGTCTCCTGGATGCGCCGCTGGACGTCAGGCTTGTGGGTGCCGAGGTTCATGTGCTCCTGGGCGACGCGCACCACACCACCGGTGGCGTGTTCCGCGGCCAGGAAGTTCAGCGCGGGCCGGGTGGTGACGAGGACGCCGTCGGTCAACGACCGCAGGTACGCGATGAGCCGGTCCTCGACATACCGGTTGAAGTAGCGGTAGCCGAACTCGCCCTTGGGGATGTGCCGGGCGGGTGTCTCCAGCAGTTCGCCGCGCCTGCGGTCGCGCCAGCGGGCGAGGAGGCCGGTCGGCGGGGTGTGGGCCCCCTCGCGCAGGTCGACGACGGTGGAGACCCGCACCCGGGGGTCCAGCGGGAACTGGATGTCGTCGCGGCGGCGCACGGCGCTGACGATCTCCACGGTCCAGCCCGCCGCGACCAGGGAGTTGGCCTGGTTCATCACCGTGCGGATGGTGCCGCCCCGGCCGTACGCGTGCAGCAGCAGATAGCGGATGCGGGGACGCTGGGGGAGCGGTCGGCGATCGGTCATGCGGAGCCTCCCGTGCGGCACTCCAGGGACAGGTTGTCCTTGATCGTGAAGTAGGGCCGCACCCGGAGGTCCCCGCTGCGCTGCTCCGGATACACGAAGATCTTCTTCTTGCCGCGCACGTCGTCGAGGTGCTTCCCGGCGCGCAGTTCGACCGCGCCGTCGGTCAGATGGATGTCCCACTCCTCGACGGGCGCGTAGTCGGCGACGGCGAGGTCGCCGACGGGCAGCTCGGTCTCGAAACGGTCCCCCTCGACGTCGGCGTCGTAGCGCAGCGTCCGGTCGGGGTGCGCGCGGCGGGTGAGGACGAGGCGCCAGGTCCCGTCCGCCGGGACCCCGTGGATCCGTCCGACCAGTCTGATGTGTCCGTCGCGCGGCCAGACCTCGGCCATCTCGGCGTGCGGCTTCACTTGCTGTAGCCCCACGCCTCGCACATCGGCCGCAGGAGATCGGGGATGTCCTCCTCGGTGGGCAGCGCCCGCCCGGCCTGCACCCGACCGGTCCTGATCTTGTCCCGCCAGTCGCCGAGGCCCTTGACGACCTGGGCGTCGTCCTTCCTGCCGTAGTCGAGCATGGAGGGCTCGAAGTCGAGGTCGAGGTACGCGCACAGCCCCCGCAGCTCCTTCTCCGCGTCGGCCGTGAGGTCCTCGTACCGCACGGTGTACCCGCCGGTGGTGCCCTCGCGCGCCCTCTCGACGGCCTTCATGTAGCGCAGCGCGTCCGCGGCGGCCTCGTCACGGGTGCGCTTGCCGGGATCGCCCTCGTGCCAGGACTGGGCGATGGAGACCGGGTGGCGCAGCAGGAACACGAAGCGGGCGTCCGGCCAGCAGTCCCGGATGCGCTCGTACACGAAGGCGTTGCTCGGGGTCTTCTCGACGATGAAGTCCTTGCCCGATCTGACCAGTTCGCGGTGCATGACCCGGTCCCACAGCAGATGCTCCAGGTCACCGCGCTCCAGATCGAGGGCGCTCATCGCCTTCTGGGAGAGCTTGCTGCCGTAGCCGACCTCCAGGCGGCGTATGTGCAGTTCGTGCGGGGAGTGCAGGCGCGGGTGCGCGTTCAGGAGCATCCGCAGCAGGGTGGAGCCCGAGCGCACGGGCGACATGATGAAGACCGGCCGCCTGAGCAGCCGGTCCGTGGCGAGGTCCTCGGGAGCCGGACATCGGTACACCGCCGTGGGCTTCTTCGCGGCCTGCTTCGGCGCCGTGGCCTTGGGCGCGGCGGGCGCGACCGGGGCGGCCTTGCGTACGTGCAGACCGGTGGTGGCGGCGAGGGCACGGTTCAGGTTGCGCATGAGGCTCATGCGTCAGGATGGTAAGTAAAGATTCTGAGAAGACTGAAGTAAGAACCTGAGGGTTCCCTGAGTGAACGAAACTGTTCCAGGTCTTTACGTTCCGACGTCCACGAACCTGGCTCCCGCGTCCCTCAGCCGTGCGTGCAGCGCCCGGAACACGGCCGCCGAGCGTGCCCCCGGCCAGTCGGCGGGCAGCAGTTCGGCGGGCAGCCCCGGGTCCACGTACGGCAGATGGCGCCAGGAGTCGAGGGCCAGCAGATAGTCGCGGTACGCCTCCTCCGGTCCGGTCTCCTCGTGCCGCTCCCAGGCGTGCAGCACGGGCGCGTGCCGGTCGAGGAACGCCTCGTGCTGCTTGGCGATCCCGGCCAGGTCCCACCACCGCGCCACCGCCTCGGCGGTCGCCGCGAACCCCAGGTGCTCGCCCCGGAACAGGTCCACGTACGGGTCGAGCCGCAGCCGGGTCAGGGTGTGGCGGGTCTCCTCGTACAGCCGGGCCGGCGCGATCCACACGCCCGGCGCCGCCGTGCCGAAACCCAGTCCGGCCAGCCGGGAGCGCAGCACGTGCCGCTTCTGCCGCTCCGACTCGGGCACCGAGAACACGGCCAGCACCCAGCCCTCGTCCCGCTCGGGCGCCGTCGCGTAGATCCGCCGGTCGCCGTCCTCCAGGAGCTGCCGCGCGTCGTCCGACAGCGCGTACCCGGCCGCCCCCGTCGCGGTGCGGGCCGGCAACAGCAGGCCCCGCCGCTTCAGCCGGGACACCGAGGAGCGGACGGAGGGCGCGTCGACACCGACCGCGGCGAGCAGCCGGATCAGCTCGGAGACGGGCACAGGGCCCGGCACCGAACGGCCGTAGGCGCCGTAGAAGGTGACGATGAGCGAACGTGGTGCGTGCTGTTCGGACACGTTGATCATTTTAGGTCTTCGGTATCACTGCTGGTCACCTTGGGTGCGCAGCCGGAACCGCTGGAGTTTGCCGGTCGCCGTGCGCGGCAGCGCGTCCAGGAACACGAACTCGCGCGGACATTTGTACGGCGCCAGTCGCGACTTGAGGAACGCGCGCAGCGCCTCGCTGTCCCGCCGCGCGCCCGCCGCGACCACCACATGGGCGACGACGACCTGGCCGCGCGCCTCGTCCGGCCGGCCCACCACCGCCGTCTCCACCACGTCCGGATGGTGCATCAGCGCCTCCTCGACCTCGGGGCCCGCGATGTTGTACCCGGCCGAGATGATCATGTCGTCGGCGCGCGCGACATAGCGGAAGTACCCGTCCGGCTCACGGATGTATGTGTCCCCCGTGACGTTCCAGCCGTCGCGTACGTACTCCCGCTGCCGCTCGTCCGCCAGATAGCGGCACCCGACCGGGCCGCGCACCGCGAGCAGCCCCCGCTGCCCGTCGGGCACCGGCTTCCCCTCCGTGTCCTGCACCCGTGCCCGCCAACCCGGTACGGGCACGCCCGTCGTCCCCGGCCGTACGGCGTCGTCGGCCGCCGAGATGAAGATGTGCAGCAGTTCGGTCGCGCCGATGCCGTTGATGATCCGCAGCCCGGTCCGCTCGTGCCAGGCCCGCCAGGTGGCCTCCGGCAGGTTCTCGCCCGCCGACACGCACCGCCGGAGCGACGAGATGTCGTACGGGTTCGTCCCGCCCACCCCGCCCACCCCTTCCGAACCGGCCGTCCCGTTCAGCTCGCCCAGCATCGCCCGGTAGGCGGTCGGCGCGGTGAACAGCACCGACACCCCGTGCTCGGCGATCGCCGGCAGCAACTGCCTCGGGCCCGCCTGTTCGAGCAGCAGGGCACTGGCGCCGGCCCGCATCGGGAAGACGACGAGACCACCGAGGCCGAACGTGAAGCCGAGCGGGGGAGAACCCGTGAACACGTCGTCCGCCCGGGGCCGTAGCACATGGGTGGAGAAGGTGTCCGCGACCGCCAGCAGGTCCCGGTGGAAGTGGACACACCCCTTGGGGCGACCGGTCGTCCCGGAGGTGAACGCGATCAGCGCCACGTCGTCGGCCGCCGTGTCCACCGCCTCGTACGGGCCGCGCGTCCCGTCCGCCGACGGCAGGGCGAGCAGGTCGTCGGGTCCGTCCCCGCCGAAGGTGGTGATCCTCAAGCCCGGGACGTCCGCCTTCACGAGGTCGTCGACGTACCGCAGGTCGCACAGCGCGAAGGACACCCGTGCCAGCTCGCAGACGGTCGCCAGCTCCTGCGGCCGCTGCTGCGCCAGGACCGTCACCGCGACCGCCCCCGCCTTGAGCACCGCCAGCCAGCACGCGGCCAGCAGGGGTGTGCTGGGCCCGCGCAGCAGGACCCGGTTGCCGGGCACCACCCCGAGGGACGACGTGAGCGCGTGGGCGATCCGGTCGACACGGGCCCGGAGTTCGCCGTAGGTCCAGGTCTCCCCGGCGGGCGTGCGGAACGCGGGCCGCTCGGGCCCACCACCGGCGAGCAGTTCGGCGGCGGCGTTCAGCCGGTCCGGATAGCGCAGTTCAGGGAGGTCGAAGGACAGCTCGGGCCACTGGTCCGGCGGCGGGAGACAGTCCCGGGCGAAGGTGTCGACATGGGCGGTGACCCTGGAATTCATGACGTTCGCCCCCTGCTGTGGTCCCTGCCGAAGTGGGCTCGCACGGAGTGCCGGACCGGCCCGGCGTGGGTGGGCTCGCATCAGCGAGCGTATCGCCTTGGTGACGGCAGTCAACAGTTCGCGATAACCTCGGCAGTGGCCCCCTGGGGGGAGAAGGGACGGGCAATGACCGCATTCTCGCTCGAACCGGAACGACTCGCCTGGCGCGCCGAACTGCGCGCACTGGCCGTCGAACGTCTGCGCCCCCTGGCCGACAAGGGCGAGCCCGGCCACGTCAACCGCCCCCTCGTCGCCGAACTCGGCCGACTCGGGCTGCTCTCCCGGCTGTTCACCTCGGGCGCGCTCGACCTGTGCCTGATGCGGGAGTCCCTGGCGTACGTCTGCACCGAGGCCGAGACGGCGCTGGCCCTCCAGGGGCTGGGCGCCCACCCGGTGCACGCCCACGGCACCGAGGCGCAGCGGGCCCGCTGGCTGCCCCGGGTCATTGACGGCGACGCGGTCGCGGCCTTCGCGCTCAGCGAGCCGGGCGCCGGTTCGGACGCGGCCGCCCTCTCCCTGCGCGCGGAACCCGACGGCCCCGGCCGCTGGCGGCTCACCGGCGAGAAGTGCTGGATCTCCAACGCCCCCGAGGCCGACCTCTACACCGTCTTCGCCCGCACCACCCCGGACGCCGGCTCCCGCGGGGTGACCGCCTTCCTGCTCCCGGCCGACCGCCCCGGCCTCACCGGCACGCCCCTCGACATGCTCTCGCCGCACCCCATCGGCGCCCTCGCCCTCGACGCCGTCCCCGTCACCGCCGACGACGTCCTCGGCACACCCGACCACGGCTTCCGGGTCGCCATGGCCACCCTCAACCTCTTCCGCCCGAGCGTCGGCGCCTTCGCGGTCGGCATGGCCGAGGCGGCCCTGGACGCCACCCTCGCGCACACCGCCCGACGGGACGCCTTCGGCGGCAAGCTGCGGGACCTCCAGACCGTCTCCCACCAGGTCGCCGAGATGGCGCTGCGCACGGAGGCGGCCCGGCTCATGGTCTACGCGGCGGCGACGGCGTACGACTCGGGGGACCCCGAGGTGCCACGCCGGGCCGCGATGGCGAAGCTGCTGGCCACGGAGACCGCGCAGTACGTCGTCGACGCGGCCGTCCAGCTGCACGGGGCGCGGGCGCTGCGGCGCGGCCATCTGCTCGAACACCTCTACCGGGAGGTGCGGGCGCCACGGATCTACGAGGGGGCGAGCGAGGTGCAACGGACGGTCATCGCCAAGGAGTTGTACCGGCGGACCGGGCCGGTGGGGAGGCCGTCATGAGCGTCGAGCGGGTGAACCCGGCCGACCTGTCGCCCCCCACCGGCTTCTCCCACGCCGTCGTCGCCACCGGGAGCCGGGTCGTGTTCCTGGCGGGCCAGACCGCGCTCGACGCCGACGGCAAGGTGGTGGGGGAGACGCTGGAGGAGCAGTTCGAGCGGGCCCTCGGCAATCTGCTGGCCGCGCTGGAGGCCGCCGGCGGTACACCGGCCGACCTCGCCCGGGTCACGGTCTACGCGACGGATGTGGCCGACTATCGGCGCCGCGCTCCTCAACTGGGCGGTATCTGGCGGAGGTTGGCGGGCCGCGACTATCCCGCGATGGCGGTCGTCGGCATCGTACGGCTCTGGGACGAACGGGCGCTGGTGGAACTGGACGGCTTCGCCGTCCTGCCGTAGCCCCGATGCGCGGTGGGTGTCAGGCCGCGACCGCGAGGCGGCTCGGCGCGACGATGCTGCCGTCGGGCAGGATCTCACCGGTGTCGTCGAACACGATCGCCCCGGTGCAGAGCAGGTTCCAGCCCTGCTCGGGGTGGAAGGCGACGACGTGCGCGGCGTCGCGGTCGGAGCTGTCGGCCGAGGGGCACAGGGGCTGGTGTGAACACATGGCGCGCCTCCACGTCGTTGTCGAGTGCCGGCGGTGCGTCACCGCCTCGCACTACAGACCATGCCCGCGCCCGGAACTCATCGCCACACCCCGGCGGGAGACGTGACAGCACCCGGACGTGCCGTGACAGGACGCGGACATAACCCCGTCCGCACGGCTCGCACGCGGTGGTGAGTTCGGCGGAACGGCGCGCCGACCGAAGGGTGATGATCACAAGATCGGACGGGGGTGGCCGGTACCTCTGGAACCTCGCTGGAATCCCGTCCAAGGAGGTACCCCATGCCCTTGTCCCCGGTCCTCGCGCGCGTCCCCCGGCTGCTCGGCGCGGCCGGCGCCGCCGCGCTGCTGATGCTCGCCGCCGCCCCGTCCGCCGGTGCCACGATCGAGCCGCTGGAGACGGTGACCATCGACCCCACCGGGCTCGTGGCCCCGGACGGCACCCTCACCCTGTCCGGCACCTACCGCTGTCTCGGCGGCAACGGTCCCGTCTTCGTCTCGTCCTCGCTCCAGCAGGGCGAGAGCAAGGTCCGCAAGGGCGTCGGCGGCACCTCGGCGGTGTGCGACGGCGCCGACCACGCCTGGACCAACACGGACAAGGCCGCCCCGGGCCGCTACCGGCCGGGCCCCGCCCGGGTGGAGGCCACCGTCATGGAACTCTCGGGCAGCGGACTGCCCCTGCCCAGATTCCACGCCGTCCGGCAACAGGACATCACCCTCGTCGAGGGCTGAGCCACCGGCCGGGCGTGATCGGCGACGCCACGCGGCCGGCCGAGCCACGACAGACGCGAAGGCGGCCCCGGTGGTGGGTGGTGCACCGGAGCCGCCTTCTCCCTGACCGGGGCCGCTACTTGAGGAGATGCACCCGCTGGGTCGTCAGGTCGTAGCGGGAGCCGACGACGGCCACCTCGCCCGCCTTCAGCTTGGCGGCGATGTCGGGGTCGGCCATGAGCTTGGAGCGGACGAGCCGCACGTTCGCGTCGATGGTCGCCGCGACCCGGGCGTCGCCGGTCACGCTGTGGTCGATGGCCGGGGCGATCTCGTCCGCGATGTACTGGATGCCGCTCGGCAGTTCCTCACCGCTCTCGTCCACCGCGACGGCCGCCTTCACGGCGCCGCAGGACTGGTGACCGAGCACCACGACCAGCGGGATCTTCAGTTCGAGGACGCCGTACTTGACGCTGCCGAGCACGGACTGGTCCAGCACCTCGCCCGCGCTGCGCACGGTCATCAGGTCGCCGAGGCCCTGGTCGAAGACCAGCTCCGGGGGGACGCGGGAGTCGATGCAGCCGAGGACGAGCGCGAAGGGCTGCTGACCGGTCGTCAGGGCCTTGCGCACGGCGTAGTCCTCGTCGGGGTGCTGCTCGTGGAAGGTCCGCCAGCGGCGGTTGCCCTTCGACAGCTCCGTCAGTGCCTCGTCCGCCGTCTTCGGCCGCGTACGGGTGGTGGGGGAGGGCGAGGGGGTGGTGCGGGCGGAGCGGGACACGGGCTCGGCGTCGGCGGGGAAGGCGCCGACCGCGAGACCGCCGCCGAGTACGGCGGTACCGGCCAGCGCGGCGCGCAGGAGTGAGCGTCGGCCGCGCGGCTTGGCGTGGGTTATCGGGGCGTCCGCGCCGGTGGCGGTCGCCTCGGCGCCGTCGCCTCTGTGGGGTGTTGCGTCAGAGTTCACGGGCAGGAACGTACGTCCGGCCTAAACGCTCAAGTGTTCAAGTTGCTGAATCATGGACGTGCGTTGATCAATCATGGCCGTCCCTTGAATCGTTCTTGGCCACTTCGAGAAGGGTTTTTGGACAGCCCGTCTTCTGGTGTTCGCCCACGCCCTCAGGTCCGGTGCGCGAAGACGACCAGGTTCTCCGTGTAGTCCATGACCTTGCGGTCGTAGTCGCCCGCGCAGGTGATCAGCCGCACCTCGGGCCGGGATGCGTCGGCGTACACCCGCTCGTCGGGGAAGTCGTCCTTCTCGAACGTCTCCAGGGCGTCGACCACGAAGGACACCCGGGTCCGGTCGGAGCGCACCACATGGAAGACGTCCCCCTTCTCCAGTTCGCCGAGCCCCGCGAAGACCGCCGGTGAGGTCGCCGTGTCGACGTGCCCGGCGATGATCGAGGTACCCGTCTCCCCGGGGACGGCCCCCTCGGCGTGCCAGCCGACGAGGTTCACGTCGTCGGCGGGTGGGGCGTCGAGCTGCCCGGA
Source organism: Streptomyces sp. SP18BB07 (assembly GCF_036322545.1). Lineage (NCBI taxonomy): Bacteria > Bacillati > Actinomycetota > Actinomycetes > Kitasatosporales > Streptomycetaceae > Streptomyces > Streptomyces sp. SP18BB07. The sequence goes on along the minus strand of NZ_JAQYWT010000155.1, from coordinate 32,302 downwards.
GCGGCCGACGGAGAGGGGCACGAAGGGGGCGCTCACCCGGATCTCGGGGATGAGCAGCCGGACCGGTCTGACCCGGGGTGGCCGCTGTCGCCGGTCCGCCGGACGTTCGACGGGCGCGGCCTGCGGGGCGTGGCGCGCGTCCGGCGGGCGGGAGGTGTCGGACGAGGAGTCCTCGCCGCCGAACAGGCTCACCGCCAGGATCAGCAGGACCACGGCGCTCAGCACGGTCAGATTGACGCGGGTGCCGGGGGGAGAAGGGTGGGCTGCCATCGGGAACCACCTCACAGGTACGGCAGCAGAACGAACAGACGGAAGGACGGGCGCGCGGTGTCCGCACGCCGGAACGCCGGCCGGGCCGCACTCCGGCACGCCCGCCGGGGGCGCATTCCGCACGCCGGCCGGGCCGCCACACGACACACGGTGTGGCGGCCGCGGCTCGCTATCGCGCCAGGTATCGCGCCCGGCATGGGCTCAGGCCACGCTTCCGGCGGTCTTCTTGCGGCGCAGGGCGTACATGCCCGTACCGGCCACCGCGAGGACCGCCATCCCGCCCGCGGTCACCGCCGGCGAGGCGAGCGCGCCGCCACCGGTGTGCATCCCGCCGCGCGGCTTGTCGTGGTCGCCCTTCCAGGCTCCCGCGTCCTCGCCGTCCTTCCAGGAGCCCTTCTCGTGCTCGTCCTTCCAGGACTCCTTGTCGTTCCCGCCCTTCCACGAGTCCTTGGCCTGGTCGCCGTTCCAGGACTCCTTGGTGGACTCCTCCTCCTTGTCGTAGCCCCCGGCGCCGGGCTTGCCGGCCCGCTCGGAGTCCCACTGCCCCGTGTCGGCCGGAGCGGTCAGCGCACCGCCACCCGTGTGAACCCCGCCGCGCGGGCCGTCGTGGCTGCTGTCCTTGCCGTGTTCCTTGCTGTAGCCATTGTCCTTGTGCTCCCACTCGTCACCGTCGGCGTAGGCGCCGGGAGCGGTGACGGCGAGGACGGCGGCCGCCGCCCCGGTGACGAGCAGCATGCGGGCAGAACGCATCTGATGGTCCTTCCGCCGCAGCCGGGCAGCTGGTGCTTCGTCAGCTGACTTGACCCGACTCCGACGTGATCCACCGTCAGCCGGATCGCACTCCTCCACCACTCAGGGCGCTCAGCCGGGTGAACCGGGGGCCGGTTCCCCGAAGGCCTCCAGAATGCGTTCGGCGGCCAGTGTCGCCGTCAACTCGCCGTCCCTGACCCGCTGTTCGAGTCCGGGCGCGAGGGAACGCACGCCGGGGTGGGTGCGCAGCCGGCCGAGGAGTTCGTCGCGGACCATCGACCAGGTCCAGTCGATCTGCTGGTCCCGGCGCTTGGCGGTGAGGCGGCCGGTGGAGTCCAGGAGCGTGCGGTGCTGCTCCAGACGCTCCCAGACGGCGTCCAGGCCGGTCGACTCGCGGGCGCTGCAGCTCAGCACCGGCGGCGTCCAGACCGCGTCCTTGCCGTGCATCAGCCGCAGGGCACCCGCCAGCTCCCGTGCCGCCGTGCGGGCGTCACGCTCGTGCGGGCCGTCCGCCTTGTTGACGGCGAGCACGTCGGCCAGCTCCAGGACCCCCTTCTTGATGCCCTGGAGCTGGTCGCCGGTGCGGGCGAGGGTGAGGAGGAGGAAGGAGTCGACCATGTTCGCGACGGCCGTCTCGGACTGGCCGACGCCGACGGTCTCCACCAGCACCACGTCGTAGCCGGCCGCCTCCATCACCACGATCGACTCACGGGTCGCCTTGGCCACGCCGCCGAGCGTCCCGGCCGTGGGGGAGGGCCTGACGAAGGCCGCCGGGTCGACGGCGAGCCGCTCCATCCGGGTCTTGTCGCCGAGGATCGAGCCGCCCGTACGGCTCGACGACGGGTCCACCGCCAGCACCGCCACCCGGTGTCCCAGCGAGGTCAGCATCGTGCCGAACGCGTCGATGAACGTGGACTTGCCGACGCCCGGCACCCCGCTGACCCCGATCCGCCGGGCCCGGCCGCTGTGCGGCAGCAGCGCCGTCAGCAGCTCCTGGGCCAGGGCCCGGTGCTGCGGCCGGGTGGACTCGACGAGGGTGATCGCACGGGCCACGATCGCCCGCTTCCCGTCGAGCACACCCTTGGCGTAGGCGTCGACATCGATCACAGGTCGAGCCCGAGCTCGTCCGACAGCCGCTTCACCAGGTCGTACGCTGCGTCCGGGATCACCGTCCCGGGCGGGAAGACGGCCGCCGCGCCCATCTCCAGGAGCGTGGGCACGTCCTGGGGCGGGATCACCCCGCCGACCACGATCATGATGTCCTCGCGGCCCTCCTCGGCCAGCTGCTCCTTGAGCGCCGGTACGAGGGTGAGATGACCGGCGGCCAGTGACGACACCCCGACGATGTGCACGTCCGCCTCGACGGCCTGACGGGCCACCTCGGCCGGGGTCTGGAACAGCGGGCCGACGTCGACGTCGAAGCCGAGGTCGGCGAAGGCGGTGGCGATGACCTTCTGGCCCCGGTCGTGGCCGTCCTGGCCCATCTTGGCGACCAGGATGCGCGGCCGGCGGCCCTCGCCCTCCGCGAAGGACTCCACCAGGCTCCGGGTGCGCTCCACGTTCGGGGACTCGCCTGCTTCGTTGCGGTACACGCCGGAGATCGTACGGATCTGGCTCGCGTGCCGGCCGTACACCTTCTCCAGGGCGTCGGAGATCTCGCCGACGGTGGCCTTGGCGCGGGCCGCGCGCACCGCCAGCTCCAGCAGGTTGCCCTCGCCACCGGCCGCCCGGGTGAGGGCGTCGAGGGCGTCCCGGCAGGCGGTCTCGTCGCGCTCCGCGCGCAGCCGCCGCAGCTTCTCGATCTGCTGGGTCCGCACGGAGGAGTTGTCGACCTTGAGCACGTCGATCTGCTCGTCGCTGTCGACGCGGTACTTGTTGACGCCGATGACCGGCTGCCGCCCGGAGTCGATCCGCGCCTGGGTGCGGGCCGCCGCCTCCTCGATGCGCAGCTTGGGGATGCCGGCGTCGATCGCCTTGGCCATGCCGCCCGCCGCCTCCACCTCCTGGATGTGCTGCCAGGCCCGGCGGGCGAGGTCGTACGTCAGCTTCTCCACGTAGGCGCTGCCGCCCCACGGGTCGATGACCCGGGTGGTGCCGGACTCCTGCTGGATGAGGAGCTGGGTGTTGCGGGCGATGCGCGCGGAGAAGTCGGTGGGCAGCGCGAGCGCCTCGTCGAGCGCGTTGGTGTGCAGCGACTGGGTGTGGCCCTGGGTGGCCGCCATCGCCTCGACGCACGTACGCGTGACGTTGTTGAAGACGTCCTGCGCGGTCAGCGACCAGCCCGAGGTCTGCGAATGGGTACGCAGGGACAGCGACTTGGAGTTCTGCGGGTCGAACTGCTTGACCAGCTTCGCCCACAGCAGGCGGGCCGCGCGCAGCTTGGCGACCTCCATGAAGAAGTTCATGCCGATCGCCCAGAAGAACGACAGCCGGGGCGCGAACGCGTCCACGTCCAGGCCGGCCTCCCGGCCCGCCCGGATGTACTCCACCCCGTCCGCGAGCGTGTACGCCAGCTCCAGGTCGGCCGTCGCACCCGCCTCCTGGATGTGGTAGCCGGAGATGGAGATGGAGTTGTAGCGCGGCATCTTCTGCGAGGTGAAGGCGAAGATGTCGGAGATGATCCGCATCGACGGCTTCGGCGGGTAGATGTAGGTGTTGCGGACCATGAACTCCTTGAGGATGTCGTTCTGGATGGTCCCGGCCAGCTTCTCGGGCGGCACGCCCTGTTCCTCGGCCGCCACGATGTAGAGCGCGAGCACGGGCAGCACCGCGCCGTTCATCGTCATCGACACGGTCATCCTGTCCAGCGGGATGCCGTCGAAGAGCTGCCGCATGTCGAGGATCGAGTCGATCGCCACGCCCGCCATGCCGACGTCACCGGTCACGCGCGGGTGGTCGCTGTCGTAGCCCCGGTGGGTGGGCAGGTCGAAGGCGACGGACAGGCCCTTCTGCCCGGCCGCGAGGTTGCGGCGGTAGAAGGCGTTGGACTCCTCCGCGGTGGAGAAACCCGCGTACTGGCGGATCGTCCAGGGCTGGTTGACGTACATCGTCGGGTACGGGCCGCGCAGATACGGGGCCATGCCCGGGTAGGTGCCCAGGAAGTCCAGGCCCTCCAGGTCCTGCCCGGTGTAGAGCGGCTTGACCGGGATGCCCTCCGGGGTCTCCCACAGCGGATGGTCACCGCCGGCCGCCTTCTCGACCGCCGTACGCCACTCGTCGGCGCCGCCGTCGACGGACGGGGAACCCAGCTCGATCCCGGTGAAGTCGGGTACGGAGGGGCCGGAAGGGGCGGTCATCAGGACACTCCCATGCGGTCGAGGGTGGCGGTCAGGACGGCCACGGCGTCACAGCCCGCGAAGACGTACGCGTCGACGTCGGCGTACTGCCCGGGGCGCCCGGCGAGGAACACGTGCGCGGCGCCGGCGGCCTTCAGCCCGGCCGCCTCGGTCGCGGCCCGCTCCTCGTACAGGGCGTCGCTGGAGCACAGGCACGCCTCGGTGGCGCCGCTCTCCTCGAACGTGCCCTCGGCGACGGGCTCGATGCCGCCCGCCTGGAAGAGGTTGGCGGCGAAGGTGAGCCGGGCGGTGTGGGCGGCGGCCGGGCCGAGGGCGGCCAGGTAGATCCGGGGGCGGGAGCCCGTCGCGGCGAGGTGGGCGTCCGAGCGGGCGCGCAGCGCCTCGTACGTCTCGTCGCGGGTGACGCGGGGCAGACCGCCGGACGGCGGCTCGGGCGCGGGTCGGCGGACGACCGGCTTCTCCGCCAGGTGCGGGAACTCGCTGACGCCGGTGATGGGTTCGCGGCGCTTCGCGAGCCTGCCGGTGCGGGCCTCCCAGGTGTCGGCGAGGTCGCGGCCGAGGTCCCCCGAGCGCAACGCGGCCGCCTGGCCGCCGAGTCGCTCGATCCGCTGGAAGAACTCCCAGCCCGCGTGGGCGAGTTCGTCCGTGAGCCGTTCCACGTACCAGGAGCCGCCCGCCGGGTCGATCACCCGGGCGAGGTGGGACTCCTCGATGAGGATCGTGGAGGTGTTGCGGGCGATACGTCGCGCGAACGCGTCCGGCAGGCCCAGCGCGTGGTCGAACGGCAGCACGGTGACGGAGTCGGCGCCGCCCGCGCCGGCGGCCAGCGTGGCAATGGTCGTGCGCAGCATGTTCACCCACGGGTCGCGGCGCGTCATCATCACCGTCGAGGTCACCGCGTGCTGGGTCTGTGCCCCGGCGGCGGGCGCCCCGCACACCTCGGCGACCCGGGCCCAGAGCCGGCGCGCGGCGCGCAGCTTGGCGATCGTCAGGAACTGGTCGGCGGTGGCCGCGTACCGGAACTCCAGCTGCGCACAGGCCTGTTCGACGCTCAGCCCGGCCCCGGTCAGCTCCCGCAGATACGCGACACCGGTGGCGAGCGAGGCGCCCAGCTCCTGCGCCGCCGAGCCACCGGCCTCGTGGTACGGCAGGGCGTCCACGGTCAGGGCCCGCAGCCCCGGGTACTCCTCGGCACACCGCCGCGCGAGATCGACGACGGGCGCGCTGTCGTAGGTCTGTCCGGTGCGGGCCTCGTGGCCGAGGGGATCCGCGCCCAGGTTGCCGCGCGCCGCCGCCCCGGTGACGCCCCGCTCGGCGTACAGCCGCAGCAACTCCCGTGCGGCGGGCTCCACTTCGGCGCCCGCGTCCAGGACGACGGGTGCGAGGTCGAGGTGGACGCCGTCGAGGATCCGGCCGAGCGACGCCACCGGGGCGCCGCCCTCGCCGAGCACCAGCCACAGGGAGGTGACGCCGTTCTCCAGATCCGCGAGCACCGCGTCGCCGTCCGCCGCCGTGTGGCGCTGGCGTACGTCCCAGCCGGCGACGGTGTTGCCCGTGGCCCTCCCTCCTCGTACGAAGGGCGCGAAGCCGGGATGGCCGGAGGGGGGCGCGGTGTCGTGCGCGGTGTAGAGAGGACGGGTGCGCAGCCCGTCCTCCAGCGCGGTGGACAGGGCTTCCTCGGCCTGAGCGCCCTCGACGTCCTTGCCCGACTTGCGCAGCACGCCCGCAACGAGGCGCTGCCACTGCTCGTGGGTTGCGTCAGGGAACTCGGCGGCCAGCTCAAGCCCGTCGTCAGGCAGGACCGTCATGCTCGGATGCTAGGCCAGAGGCGCAAAGGAGCAGGAGGGGGCGCGGCTGTGACCTTGCCCTCTCTGGGGCGACCTTGCAATCGGGCGGGTTACCTGCCGGTCACTTGTGGGCCGGTGGTGAACGTCGTGGGGTCGTCCGCCGTACCTCGTGCCACGCGGCCCGTGCGCCCCCGCGGCGCGGTCACCGGGCCGACCGAGGACAGGAGCGACCCCATGGCCGAGAAGTACTTCACCGTGTCCGGCATGAGCTGCGGCCACTGTGCCGCGAGCGTGACCGAGGAGGTCGTCGCGGTGCCCGGTGTCATCGAGGTCGACGTCGACGTACGGGCCGGCCTGGTGACCGTACGCGGGGAGACGGTCGACGACGCGGCGGTGCGCACGGCGATCGTCGAGGCGGGCTACGAGGTCGCGGAGGTCGTACGGCAGGTCGTGGCCGGAGCGCGGTGAGGAGCCGGGGTACTCCTCGGGAACACTCCTCGGTGGGAAATGGGTAGCACTTTACCGATTGTGTGAGTTCGTTCGAGTGGTGGTTGGTGAGACGCCGACGGCGTGTGGGGTGCGTGAAGCGGGGGCACGCCGCCTGCTCGACACGCTCACGGCGTACTTCGACACCGGCTGTGCGGCCGCCTCGACCGCCCCCTCGACCGGCCGACCGGACCCCGGAGTTACACGGAGACGACGCACAGGGGAATCACCTGTCGCGCGGCTGTCACGTGGCTATCGCATGGCTGTCGTAGGCAGATTTACCTGAGGAAGCAGATACTGTTTCATCAGATGTTCCGGCCTCGCAGGCAGACCCCCGTGCCCCTGGCCCGCGTTCATCGAGCCCCCACCCCCACAGAGAAAGGGCACCCCGTGACCAGCCTTCCCAGCCGACGGCGTCTCCTGGTGACCGGAGCAGGCACCGCGCTCGGCCTCGGCGCGCTCGGCGCCACCGCGTCGCCGGCGGCCTCCGCCGCCCCCGCCGAGTCGTCGCGCGGCACCGTGGCCGAGGACACCAGGACCCTCGACGAGCTGTACCGGGACGCGATAGCCGAGGGCGGCAAGCTCGTCGTCTACGCGGGCGGCGACCTCGCCGACTCGGGCAGCGGCGCAGGCGCCCGGACCGCCTTCCGCCAGCGGTTCCCCGAGATCGACCTCCAGCTGATCGTCGACTACAGCAAGTACCACGACGTGCGCGTGGACAACCAGTTGGCCACCGACACCCTGGTCCCCGACGTCGTACAGCTGCAGACCCTGCACGACTTCACCCGCTGGAAGCGCGAGGGACGGCTGCTGCGCTACAAGCCCGCCGGGTTCGGCAAGCTGTACAAGAAGTTCCGGGACCCCGACGGCGCCTGGGTCGCCGGCGTGGTCATCGCCTTCAGCTACGTCTACGACGTGGCGGCCGCCGGCGCGAACGCGCCCAGGACTCCGCTGGATCTGATCGACCCGCGCTGGAAGAACGCGGTCGCCTCCTCCTACCCGCACGACGACGACGCGGTGCTCTACCTCTACGCCCTCTACGCGCAGACCTACGGCTGGGACTGGGTGGCCGCACTCGCCGCCCAGCAGCCGCAGTTCGCCCGGGGCTCGTTCTCGCCCAGCACCGCGATCAACAACAAGCGGGCGGTCGTGGGGGTCGGTACGGGCGGCAGCCCGACCAGCACCGGCCCGATCCGCATGGGGCTGCCCGAAGGGCACCCGTTCATGGCGTGGGGCCAGCGCATCGCGATCCTCCGGCAGGCCGCCAACCCGACGGCGGCCAAGCTCTTCCTGAGCTGGCAGATCTCCACCGAGCGCCAGACCTCCAACGCTTGGTCGGTACGCACGGACATCGCCCCGCCCGCCGGGCTGAAGCCGATCTGGGAGTACCCCGAGGCCAACGTGGACGGCTTCCCCCGCTTCATGGAGGACCGTGCCGCCGTCGAGCGGTGGAAGCAGACGTTCGCCCTCTACTTCGGCGAGGTCAAGGGCGACCCGACGCCCGGCTGGCCCGGCCTGCACCCCGGCGCCTGACCCCCTCGCCGCCCGCTCGGCCGGGCGGAAGTGCTGGACGGCGAAGCGCCCGGGTCCGTCCTTCCGACGGATCCGGGCGCCCGCTCGCGCGGCATCGCTGACGGGGTGGGGCGCACCGCGCCGGGTGGCGGGTGGGAGGCGATGCTCCGCCACCCGGTCCTCGTGCTCGTCACTTCACCGCCGGCGCCGCTCGGCTCAGCGCACCTCCTTCGCGTACGGCGCGACCGTGATCCGGTCGATCAGCGGGGCGTAGCGGGAGCGGAGCAGCACGCCGGGGAAGGTGTCCGAGGCGTACGTCGCGCCGTCGAAGTTCGGGAGTTCCTCGGAGCGGAAGGTGAGCGTGTTCTGTCCCTTCCTCAGCTCCACGGGGACGGTCAGCTCCCAGAAGTTGTTCTGGTGGAAGGTGTGCGGGAAGGTGACCCGCCGTGTCCCGCCGCCGTTGACGGTCAGGTCGGCGTGGCGGGCGAGCGGGTCCGGGTTGTAGTGCGTGGCCGGCGACTGCTCGGGGTTGGAGTAGCGGATGCGCAGCGCGTGGGTGCCCGCCCGGTCCGCGGTGACGGTGAACGTGGCGGTGTTGCCGTTGCCCGGGTCACCGCCGATTCCGGTGATCGCGGTGCCGCCCGTGGCCAGCGAGAGGGGGCTGAGCGCGGCCGAACCGGCGAGCTCGGCGTCCTTGCCCTCGTACGTACGCGTCGGGAGCGCGCCCTCGGTGGAGGTGACCGTCAGGCGGTCGACGAGCGTGGTGGACGAACCCCCGGTCACCGTCACCTTGTTGACGCCCCCGGAGAGGGAGACCGCGACGCTGTTCCCGCCCTTGTCCAGCCGCAGCACGTCCTGGCCGTTGACGGAGACGCGGGCGCCCGACCCCTCCAGGGTGTCGAACCGCAGAGTGGCCTCACGGTCGGCGGGGGAGTAGACCCAGAACGTGGCGGTCCCCTTCTTCGGGAGCCGGGCCGCGCCCGATCCGGTGGCCGCCCGCTTCGGCAGGTCGTAGACGGGACGTGCCCCGCCGCCCAGCCAGGCGAGTTCGCCCTCGTACACCTGGGTGCGGGCGGAGGCGTCGGGCAGGGTGAGGACGAGGCGGTCGACGATGGCGTCGCCCTTGGTGGCGCGCTTGCCGTCGGCGCTCCTCGCGGCGAGCGTCAGGGTGTGCTTGCCCTTGGTGAGACGGACCGTGGTGTTGGTGTGGTCCCACACCACCCACTTGTATCCCAGCGGGAGATACAGCTCCTGCTCGTCGTCCGACCCGCCGTCGACGCGCAGGAAGACATTGGTGGGGCCCTGGTCCTTGACCTTGTCGAAGGTGTTGAGGGAGTTGGCGAAGACGCTCAGGTCGTAGGTGCCGTCCTCGGGCACGTCCACGGTGAAGTCGAGCGTCATGTCCGAACCGGTGCGCAGACCGCCGACGTTGTAGCCGCCAGACGTGTAGAACTTCGACACGTCGCGCGGGGAGCCCTCGGGTCCGTTCTTCGAGTAGCCGGACCCGGTGTGGGCGGCGTCCTCCGCCTCGTACGACTGCTGCCAGCGCGCGGGTGAGTCCTGCGTGGCCCTGGCCTTCCCGGCGGGGCTGAGCACGATCTCGTACGCCGAGGACTCTTTCAGCGTCGGCAGGGCGGCGTCGCCGAAGTCGACGGAGACCGTGCCGTCGTCGGAGACCTTCAGGTTCGTCTCGGTGAGCAGCTTCGGGCCGGCGCTGTCGCCGAGCTGTCCGCTCCACTCGATCTCACGGACCCAGGCGTGGACGCGCTTGCCGAAGACCTTCTTCGGGACGCCGGCGAAGGTGATGTGTCCCTTGCCGGTGGAACCGCCGAAGATCAGCCGGGCCTGCTTCTTCCTCTCGTCGAGCGTGGCGACGCCCTGCATGGTGTAGTTCTCGCCCGGGAACGGCGGGTCCACCTCCACCGTGTGCCCGCTCATCGAGGCGTACGCGTTGAGCAGCCACCACTGGCCGTTGCCGCGGTTGGACTGCACGGCCGAGTCGGAGAGGTTGCCGTCGATGTTCCAGTACGCGATGTCGGCGTCCACCTTGGACTCCTCGATCGCGGACACCCACTGGATCATCTGGCCGGGGACCGAGGTGTGGTAGTTGAAGGCGTACTCGTTGATGTTGATGGGGAGTCGGGTGCCCTCACGCGAGGTGCCCTGGAACAGTTCCTTCTCCCAGCCCCGGTACTTGGCGACGCTGTCGCGCACCGCCTCCGGGTGGCTGAGCTCGTGCCAGGTGATCACCTCGGGGAGCGTGCCGGCTGCCAGGGCGTGCGCCATGAAGCCCTTCACCTGGTCGTACAGGACACTGGTGTTGGGGCCGGCGATCCGGGCGTCCGGCATCTTCTTCTTGATCAGCCGGTACGCGGAGTCCCAGGCGGCGAAGAAGTCGTCGGGGTCGTCGAGCCAGCTGACCTTGTCATAGCTCCACTCGCCGGTGCCGAACATGTTGCCCTCGGGCTCGTTGAACGGCACGAAGACGATGTTGTCCTGGTACTCCTTCGGTAGCTTCAGGACCTGGTCGACCTGCTTGGCGATCTTCTCCTCGTACTGCTCGACCTTCTCCGCCGGGGTGTCGCCGGGCCACTGGTACGGGAAGCCGCGGTGGATGTCGGTCATGTAGATGTACACGTCGCCGTCGGTGGAGTCCGCCAGCGGCTTCACCACCTCCAGCGCGTCGGCGCCCGGGTGCTGCGGACCGTCCTGCGCCTTGGTGGAGACCGTGCGCAGCCCCATGCCCTCGATGAGGTTGTTGGTGGGCACGTCCGGCCCGTACACGCCGTAGAGGGTGCCGGAGGCGCCGCCGTGGAACGCGCCGGTGTCCGAGGCGAGGTCGACGGTGAGCTGACCCTCCCGGACCACGGCGACGGTCGCCTGCACGTCCTGTCCGGCCGCGCGACCGGCCACCGTGAACGTGCCGGGCCGGGCGTACTTCTCCTCCGGTACGGCGTCCCAGACGACCGGCGTGTCACGGTCGTAGCCGTCGGACCAGGAGGAGCGGACCGACGCGGGCAGGGACGGAGCGGTCCCGGTGGTGGTGCGCACGTCGAAGGACGTCCGCGACAGCGTCCGGAGTGTGGGGGTGTCGCCGACCACCTGCGCCACCTGCTCCGCGCTCAGCGCCGAGTGCCACACCGCGAAGTCGTCGATGGCGCCCTTGAGCAGCGGGTCCGGCCAGAACGACTTGCCGATGTAACCGGCGGCCGTGGCCGAGGCGTCCAGCAGTTCCCTGGCCTTGACCCCGGTCTTCGCGGAGGAGACGACCACACCGTCGAGGTAGGTGGTGACCCGTCCGGCGGCGGTGTCGAGGGTGACCGTGACCGTCCGCCAGGCGTCGGCGGGGAGCGCCGCGTACCCGGAGACCTGGGACTCCGCGCCCCCGCCGCCGGTGGTCACGGCGGTGCGCAGCACCCCGCCGTTGTTGGACGGGGTGGTGAAGAGGTACTTCGTGGTGTCGGTGCCCAGGTCGAAGATCCGCTGCCAGGACGACTTGTCGCCGTCCCACTTCAGACGGGCGGACACCGTCAGGTCGGTCGCGTCGCCGACCACCGCCCGCGGCAGACGCACGTACGCGCCGTCCGAGGTGGGCGCTCCGCCGGGCAGGGCGAGCGCCCTGCCGCCGCCGGTGCCCTCGACGGACCGCGCGGTGGAGCCGTTGACCAGGCTCGCCGTCAGACCGTTGCCGGAGACGTCCGTGATCTTCCCGGACGTGACGTCGTCCTCGTCGAAGGTGTAGCGGGCCGTGGGCTCGGGCGCGTCGGCCGCCTGGGCGGGGACGGTCGGCGAGACCAGCACGCCCGCGCCGAGGGCCAGCGCCACGGCGGCCGGGGCCCGGCGCCGGGCAGATCTGTCAGCGGATGACATGGAGTGCGTCCTCGATCCTGTGAGTAACGGGTCCCGGTCGACCCACCCGGGGCCCGGCCGTGCGTCCGTGTGCCGAGATCGATGAGGCGGGTCCGAGGGGGGCGGCGCTGCGGAATCGGTTCGATCGGCCGTGCTCGGGGGCCGGGGCGGCTGATCCGTGCGGCCGTGACGGGGGCTCCGCGGACCAGGAGGTGCGCGGAAACCGGGTCCCGGCCGCCGGAAGGATCACTTCGTCGAACCGGTTCGCAGGAAGCTAGCACCGGAGAAATCAGGCAGCAATACCCCGGACGCGAGCGGGGCCGGTGAAGGCCGTGAAACGTCCAGATTGCCGTGCTGTGACGAGAAGTGCCTCTTGAGGTGTTGACAGCTGTCCGTCTTGTTCCTACCTTCACTTCACGCGAACCGGTTCGACGACCGGGAAGCGAATCCTCCTCATCCTCCTCAATACCCGACCGGCCCACGCGGCTCGGCGGCTCCGCTACCGTGGAGCGCCGAACCGGTTCGAGCAAGGAGTCCTCCGTGAACATCGGTGAGATCGCCCGGCGAGCCGGTGTCTCGCGGAGCACCGTGTCCTACGCGCTGAGCGGCAAACGCCCCGTGTCGGACGACACCCGCCGGAAGATCCAGCAGGTCATCGACGAGCTGGACTACCGGCCCAACGCCAGCGCCCGCGCTCTGGCCAACGGTCGGACCAACACGATCGGCCTGGTCTTCCCACCGGCCGGAAACCACTACACGGGCATGCAGCTGGACTTCATCGGCAGCGTGGTGGAGGCCGCCGCGGCCCACGACTACGACGTACTGCTGTCGCCCAGCGGCGTCGACAGCGACCGTTCCTTCCAACGCTTGCTGGGGGAGCGGCGGGTCGACGGCGCGATCCTGATGGAGATCAGGCTGGAGGACGACCGGGTCGATCACCTGGCCGACCTGGACTTCCCCTCCGTCGCCATCGGCCGCACCGCACGGCCGGAGGGCGGCTGGTGGGTGGGCCTGGACCACACCGCGCTGGCGGAGGCGTGCGTCCACCACCTCGCGGACCTCGGCCACCGCAGGGTCGCCTTCGTCAACCGGCCCGAGCAGCTCCTGCGGGCCGGGTACGAGTCCGCGCACCGGGGGCTGGAGGGCTTCACCAAGGCCGCGGCCGAGCGGGGCCTGACCGTCCGGTCGTACACCTGCGGGGACGACGCCGGCTCCGGGCAGGCGTGCCTGGAGCGGATCCTCCGGGACGACCCGGCGACCACGGGCCTGGTCACGCTGAACGAGGCGGCACTGGGCGGCCTCTACCGGGGGCTGGCCCGCGCCGGCCGCCATGTGCCACGCGACTTCTCCGTCACCGGGGTGGTCGCCGGCCGGTGGGCGGAGACGGTGACCCCGCAGCTCACCGCGGCGGACGTACCGGCGGAGGAGATGGGCCGTCTCGCCGTCGACCTCCTCGTCGAACGGCTGGACGCCCCCGACGCGACGCCCCGCAGCCACCTGCTCGTACCGCCGATCTCCCTGCGCGCCAGCACCGGCCCCGCCCTCGGCCCCACCTGAAGCCGAACCCCGACCTCCCGCCCGCCACAGACTCTGACCTCCCGCCCGCCACAGACTCTGATCTCCCGCCCGCCACAGACTCTGATCTCCCGCCTGCCGCAGGCCCCGACCTCCCGCCACGCCGGCCTCCTGACCTGCCGAAGGCCTGCACCTCCTGACCGGCCCAGGGCGTCAACCTCCTGACGCACCGAAGGCCCCACCGGCCCCACCGCCGCTGTTCGGCGTACCCCGGTTCCCCCCGTCATCCCTCCCTCTCACGGCACACCCATGCCAGAAACTAAGGAACCCGCCATGCACAGCACCTCCAGACAGCGCCGTCTGACCGCCGCCGCTCTGACGGCCCTGGCCGTGGCCGTCAGCGCCACCGCCTGCTCCTCCGGCTCGGGCAGCACCGGCGCCAAGGACGCGGACAGCGGCACGTACACCGTCTGGGACCCGTACCCGCAGTTCGCCAAGGGCTCGGCCTGGACGAAGCTGCTGGACAAGTGCGGCACCGACGCGGGCGTGAAGATCAAGCGGACCGGCTTCGACACCAGCGACCTGCCCAACAAGACCCTGCTGGCGGCCCAGCAGGGCAACTCCCCGGACGTCCTCATCGTCGACAACCCGGTGGTCTCGACCCTGGCCGAGGCGGGCGTGCTCACCACGACCGACGACAACAAGCTCGACACCTCGGCGATGGACCCCAACCTGCTCGCGGCCGGCCAGTCCGGCGGCAAGACCTACGGCATGCCGATCGGCGCCAACACCCTCGCCCTCTACTACAACAAGGAGGTGCTGAAGAAGGCGGGCGTAGACATCGCCTCGGTCAAGGACTGGAAGTCGCTGACGGCGGCGCTGGCGAAGGTCAAGAAGGCCGGCAAGAAGGGGATCACCTTCTCGGCGATCGGCACGGAGGAGGGCAGCTTCCAGTTCCTGCCCTGGTTCTGGGGCTCGGGCGCACAGCTCACCGCACTCGACTCCGCCGAGGCCGCCTCCGCGCTGTCCCTCTGGAAGGGCTGGCTCGACAAGGGCTACGCCCCCAACTCGGTCATCAACAACACCCAGACCACCAGCTGGCAGGAGTTCGCCACCGGTGACTACGCGTTCAGCGAGAACGGCACCTGGCAGCTCGCGGGCGCCGACAAGGCCGGCTTCGACTACGGTGTGATACCCGTCCCGGCCGCCAAGGGCGGCAACGCGGCGGCCCCGACCGGCGGAGAGTTCGTGACCGTCCCGGTCCAGAAGGACGCCGCCCGCTACGCCACCTCTCAGAAGCTCGTCACGTGCCTCACCAGCACCGACAACCTCTACGACACCGACACCACCCTGTCCTACGTCGCTCCCACCACCGAAGTCCAGGACAAGCAGGTCGCGGCGAACGCCGACCTGAAGCCGTGGGTCGAGGCGGTCAAGGCGGCCAAGGGCCGCACCAGTGACGACCTGGGCACCAAGTACCCCAAGATCTCCGAGCAGATGTGGAAGGCCGTCCAGTCCGCGCTCAGCGGCGCCGAGTCGCCGAAGGACGCGCTGGCCAAGGCCCAGTCGGCCGTCAAGTAACCAAGGATTCGCGGGCCGACGATGAACGACACGAAACAGCTCTCGGACCGCCGGTCCGCGCACGACCTGAGCGGGGCGGCCACCGCCGCCCCGCCACGGGCCCGCGCGCGAGAGAGGCGCCGTCCGACCTCCTCGCAGTGGGCCGCCTGGGCCTTCCTCGCCCCGGTCACCCTCTACCTCGTCCTCTTCTACGCCTATCCCCTCTACCGCAACCTCGACCTGAGCCTGCGCGACTACACCGTCCGCTCCTTCGTCGACGGCGACGCGCCCTTCACCGGCCTGGCGAACTACCAGAAGGTCTTCGACGACCCGACCTTCGCGCCCGCCCTGCTGCACACCGTCGTCTTCACCGTCGTGTGCCTGGTCTTCCAGTACGCCATCGGCCTGGCGCTCGCGGTCTTCTTCAACCAGCACTTCCGGCTCTCCACCACGCTGCGGGCCCTGTTCCTGGTGCCCTGGCTGCTGCCGCTGATCGTGTCCGCCTCCACCTGGTCGTGGATGTTCAACAGCGACTCCGGCATCGTCAACACCGCCCTGCACGCCGTCGGCATCGGCCCGGTGAACTGGCTGACCTCACCGGACTGGTCACTGCCCTCGGTGATCATCGCGAACATCTGGATCGGCGTCCCGTTCAACCTGGTGGTGCTCTACAGCGGTCTGCAGTCCGTCCCCGGATCGCTGTACGAGGCCGCGGCCCTCGACGGGGCGAACGCCTGGCAGCGGTTCTGGCGCATCACCTTCCCCCTGCTGCGCCCGGTCTCCGCCATCACCCTGCTGCTGGGCCTCGTCTACACCCTCAAGGTCTTCGACATCATCTGGATCATGACCAAGGGCGGCCCGGCGGACTCGTCCACCACGTTCGCCACCTGGTCCTACCAACTCGGTTTCGGCAACCTCCTGCCCGCCTTCGGCCCCGGCGCGGCCGTCGGCAACCTGCTCGTGGTCGCCGCCCTGGTCTTCGGCCTGGTGTACGTCCGGGTCCAGCGAAAGCAGGCACTGTCATGACGATCGCCCAGGCGGCCCCGAGGCGGCGCCGCGGCAGCGCGGGAAAGACGGCCCTCGGCCTGCTGCTCACCGGGGTCATGCTCTTCCCGGTCTACTGGATGGTCAACGTCTCCTTCACCCGCGACCAGGACATGCGCAAGAGCCCGCCGGACCTGTTCCCGACCCACGGCACCCTGGCCGGCTACCGCACCGTGCTCGACGAGCAACTGCCCTACCTCGGCACCAGCCTCGTCGTCGCCCTCGGCACCGTCGTCCTGACCGTGGCCCTGGCCGCGCCCGCCGGATACGCCCTGGCCAAGCTGCGCCCACGCGGCGGCGGCCTGCTGAGCTTCGTCCTGCTGGCCGCCCAGATGATCCCCGGCATCATCATGGCGATGGGCTTCTACGCCATCTACCTCCAGCTCGGCCTGCTCCAGTCCGTGCCCGGCCTGATCGTCGCCGACTCCACCCTGGCGGTCCCCTTCGCGGTGCTCATCTTCACCGCGTTCATGTCCGGCATCCCCGGCGAACTGCTCCAGGCCGCGCAGATGGACGGAGCGCGGGCCCTGCGCACCTTCTGGTCGATCGTCCTGCCGATGAGCCGCAACGCCGTCGTCACGGTCTCGCTGTTCGCGTTCCTGTGGTCCTGGTCCGACTTCGTCTTCGCCAACACCCTGGTCAACGGCGGCGCCCACGAACCGATCACCCTCGGCATCTACCACTACATCGGCAACAACAACCAGGAGTGGAACGCCATCATGGCCACCGCCGTCGTGGCCTCCCTGCCCGCGGCGGTCATCCTCGTCCTCGCCCAGCGCTATGTGGCGGCCGGTGTCACCACCGGCGCCGTCAAGGACTGAGCCACCGGCAAGGACTGAGCCCCCCGACCCGCCACGACGACCGGCGCCCTCCCGCGCCGGCCGGTCGGCACCCCCTGCTCCAGAAACGAGTCACGCCACATGACCGCCGCCCGATCCGGCCCGGCCTTCTCCGTCCACGACATCCCGTTCAGCGCGTACGGATCCTGGTTCGACATCTCCCCCGTGGTGGCGGAGAAGACCTACGCCGAGGACCTCCACCTCGTCTCGCACCAGAACGGCATGCACGGCGTGCTGCGTCTGGTCCCCCTGGACCCGGCGACGGGTGACCGGGCCGAGACCCGCGTCGAGGCGGTACCGGGCCTGCTCACCTGGACCGACGGGAAGGGACGGGTCGAACTCGCCTACGAGACACCGGACACCGTACGCCTGCGGGGCAGCGGCCCGGACTTCGCCGTCCTCGCCGCCGCGCGGACCCTGACCCCGTTCAGCGGCACGTACTTCTTCCACGACCCGGCGGCGAACGCGCACGTCTTCACCTCGTACGAGACCGGCCGCCGCTACCGCGTCACCCTGCTGTCCGGCGTCCTCGCGGACGCGGTCGGTGACCAGGCCCTGGGCGGCGCCGACCGAGGTGTCACCGTGTCCGCGCGGGGGGACGGCGACTGGGAGATCGCGATCGAGGAGTTCGACACCGCCCGCCCCCCGTACGTGTCCTCGGCGCCCTTCGACGCCGTCACGGGCGCCGCACGCGCCGCCTTCGCGGACTTCGTCGACACCGTGGCCCCTTGGCGCTCGGAGGCCACCCCGGCCGCCGAACTCGCCGCCTACGTCGTCTGGTCGGCGACCGTCGCCGCGAAGGGCCTGGTCACCCGGCCGGGCGTGCTGATGTCCAAGCACTGGATGGACAAGGTCTGGAGCTGGGACCACTGCTTCAACGCCCTCGCCCTCGCGCCGGGCCGCCCCGAACTGGCCCTGGACCAGTTCCACCTGCCCTTCGACCACCAGGACGAGAGCGGCGCGCTGCCGGACTCGGTCACCCACTCCGAGGTGCTGTACAACTACGTCAAGCCGCCCATCCACGGCTGGGCCTTCGGCCATCTGCGCCGCACCCTGCCGACACCTCCGGACCGGACCGAACTCGCCCTGGCGTACGAGCGTCTGGAACGCTGGACCGACTTCTGGCTCACCGCCCGGCGTGTCCCCGGTGCCGACCTGCCCCACTACCAGCACGGCAACGACAGCGGCTGGGACAACGCCACCACCTTCGACCCCGAGCGGGTGGTCGTCACCGCCGACCTCGCCGCCTTCCTCGTCCTCCAGCTCCACGAACTCGCCTACCTGGCGAAGGAGTTGGGCAAGGAGGACGAGGCCGTACGGTGGACGCGGACGGCCGAGGAGACCCGGACCGCGCTGCTCGACCGGCTCTGGACCGGGGACAGGTTCGTCGCCCGCTCGGCCCGTACCGGGGACACCTGGAGCAGCGCCGGCCTGCTCGACCTGATGCCCATCGCGCTGGGCGAGCACCTGCCCGCCGAGGTCGCCGGCACCCTCGCCGACCACATCAAGGCCCATCTGACCCCGTACGGCCTCGCCACCGAACTGCCCACGTCCCCGCACTACCTCGCCGACGGCTACTGGCGCGGCCCGATCTGGGCCCCCGCCACCGTCCTCGTCGAGGACGGCCTGCGCCGCGCCGGCCACGAACGCCTCGCGGACGACATCAGCGCCCGCTTCCGCGCCCTGTGCGAGACCCACGGGTTCGCCGAGAACTTCGACGCCCTCACCGGCACCGGCCTGCGCGACCGCGCCTACACCTGGACCGCGAGCAGCTACCTCCTCCTCGCCCATGAACACCACCTGCGCGCGCAGGCCGCGACCGGCGACACTCCCGTCCGAACCGCGAGCTAGCACCCACCCACACGTCCGGCACGGGGGCCGGCGCAGCACAGACAAGCCCCATCCTGAAGGAACGTGAGCACATGCGAAGACTCGGGCAGAGCCGCTCGGCCTCGAGACGGCTTCTTCACGGCATCACCCGGACACTGCTTCCGCTGACCGTCCTGGCCGGCCTCACCACCGCGATCGCGGCGCCGGCCGCCGCCGCGGACCCCACCCTCACCGTCGACCTGGGCACCACCACCGGAGCCTTCCGCGGTGGCGCCTCCGGGGTGCTGTACGGCCTGTACGGCCCGGACGTGCCGACCAACAACCTCATCGAGGGGATGGGGGTGCAGACCACCAACACCAAGTACCAGGACGGACAGCAGCACCCCGGATCGGACGCCCTGGAGATCGCCGATCCGTTCGTGGACAGCGGTGGCGGGGACGTCTTCATCTACATGACGGACGTCTACCGGGCCAACTACGAGCGCACGAGCTACGCGGCCTACCAGGAGACGATGAGAACCCAGGTGGAGCAGGCGAAGGCCAGCCCCCACGCCGACCACATCGTCTTCGTCCCCTACAACGAGCCCGACCTGAACTGGTTCAGCGGCATGCGCACCAACTCCACCGCGCTGAACAACTTCAACGCGGAGTGGCGCCAGACGTACAACTTCATCAAGGGCATCTGGCCCGAGGCGCGGCTGGCGGGGCCCAACACCTCCAGCTACACCTCCTCCTCCCTCAGCGGCTTCCTGAACTACTGCAAGACCAACAACTGCCTGCCCGACGTGGTCACCTGGCACACCCTGGGCAGCCCGGCGGACGTCCGCAGCACCGTCGACTCCTACCGCGCGGTGGAGACCGCCGCCGGCATCACCTCGCCGATCACCGTCAACCTCAACGAGTACGCCCACCGCTACCATCTGACCGACCCCGGTCAGATGGTGCAGTGGATCTCGGCCATCGAGGACAAGAAGATCGACGGCAACCTGCCCTACTGGAACATCAACGGCAACCTCGGTGACTCCGCCGCCGCCCAGAACACCCCCAACGCCCAGTGGTGGCTCTACAACTGGTACAGCTCCATGAGCGGCAACACCGTCAAGGTCACCAGCTCCGGGAACAACGCCGCGTACACCCTGCAGGGCCTGGCGAGCCTGGACACGGCCAAGAAGCAGGCCCGCGTCATCCTCGCCGGGGGCGGCACCAGCGGCGCCTCCGACACGGTCATCAAGAACATCGATCCCGCGGTCTTCGGCAACACCGTGCACGTCAGTGTCTTCCAGGACCGCTACAGCGGCTACCTCGGCGCGGCGGCCACCCCGACCCGGCTCTCCGACGCCGACGTCGCCGTGGGATCCGACGGTTCGATCACCGTCCCCGTCACCCTCGACGCGATGTCCGCGTACCAGGTGATCGTCTCCCCGGGCGGCACCGGCAGCGCCACCCCCTCCGACAGCACCTGGACGGGCACGTACGAGGCCGAGAACGCCACACTCAGCGGCAGTGGCTACAACATCAACACCGAGGGCACC
The DNA here is from genome assembly GCF_036322545.1 of Streptomyces sp. SP18BB07. Lineage (NCBI taxonomy): Bacteria > Bacillati > Actinomycetota > Actinomycetes > Kitasatosporales > Streptomycetaceae > Streptomyces > Streptomyces sp. SP18BB07. Next base: position 12,032 of record NZ_JAQYWT010000155.1, on the reverse strand, counting down.
ACCGGCAACGTCAGCAAGTTCCCCGCCTCGGGGACGAAGGACGTCGGCGGTCTGCGCACCGGCTCCACCACGGTGATCTCGTTCCCCGTCTCCGTCCCCACCACCGGCGACTACGACCTGTCCGTGTTCGGCAGCAGCTACGCCAAGGACGCCGAGGTCAAGGGCCCGACCGATGTGTACCTGCGCGTCGACGGCGGCGCCTCGAAGAGGGTCGACATCCCGGTGGGCTTCCAGTGGGTGGTGTGGGGCCACAGCGACACCACCGCGCACCTCACCGCCGGCAGCCACACCATCACCCTGGCCACCACCGGCGACAACGGCGCGAAGACCGACGGCGACGCCATCATCGACAAGATCGACCTCCGGTACCGGGACGCCGACGTCCAGGGCACCACGCTCTACGAGGCCGAGCAGGCCACCCTCTCCGACAACGGCAGCACCACCTACACCTCCCAGGGCCAGTCCGGCGCCGGCGCGGTGAACCTCACCTCCGGCAAGTCCGCGACGTTCTGGGTCTACTCCGCGCGGGACGGATACGCGGACCTGACGGCCCGCTACCGGAACACCGGCCGGGCCGGCCTCACCGTCAACGGCAGGACCGCCGACGACCAGACCCTCTCCGGCGCGACGCCCGACGCATGGTCCACCTCCACCAACCGGGTGTACCTGAAGGCCGGCATCAACAAGGTCAAGGTGACCGGCGCCGGCGGCACCCTCGCCCTGGACGACCTGGCCGTCACCCCGTTCAGCGCCACCTCGGCCGTCACCACCGGCAACGTCGTCACCTACCAGGCCGAGGACGGCACCCTCACCGGTACCGCCGACGTCTCCACCAGCTACAGCCAGGCCGACGGCGGTGTCGTCACCGGCATCTCCGACGGAACCGCCAACTCCCTCACCCTCGACGTCGACGCGCCCTCGGCCGGCACCTACGCCATGACGATGCGCTACGCCAACGCCGAGGAACTGCCCTCCAACCACTACAACCCCGACCTGTACGCCGAGCACGCCGACGTCAGCGTCAACGGCGGCGACGCCACCCGCGTCCACTTCGCCAGCACCCTGCACTGGAACCAGTTCGCCGACTACACCGCCCACGTCACCCTCAAGAAGGGCGCCAACACGGTCAAGTTCACCTCGTCACAGCTCTACGACTGGGACGGCACCACCATCGGCAAGGTGTACTCGGGCGGCGGCAGCGACATCGGACAGCCCATGCGCTCCAGCTCCGCCCCGCACCTCGACCAGGTCTCCTTCGCACCGGCGAGCCTGCACATCGGCGCCCCGGCCGCCTTCTCCTCCACCGCGGTGGCCCAGCACAGCGGGCTCTGCCTCGAGAACCCCGCCAAGTCCACCGCGGACGGCACCCAGTACCGGCAGAACACCTGCGGAAGCGGCGAGGAGCAGGTCTTCGACTTCCACCGTGTCTCCGGCACGACCGACACCTACACCGTCGTCAACCACTCCAGCGGCAAGTGCCTGGACGTCGCGGGCATCTCGACGGCCAACGGCGCCGCCGTCCAGCAGTGGACCTGCCACGGCGGCAACAACCAGCGGTTCAGACTGGCGGCGGTGACCGCGCTCGGCAACAGCCACGACTACCAGCTCGTCGCCGTCCACAGCGGCAAGTGCGTCGACGTCAGCACCATCTCGACCGCACCCGGCGCCCTCGTCCATCAGTGGCCGTGCGACACGGGGAGCACCCTGACCACCAAGAAGAACCAGATCTGGAGGCTCACCGGCAAGGACTGACCACACGTCACCCCAGCTGAGCGGAATCGCCGCCGCACCCGATTCGGACGGGGCGCGGCGGCATCCGCGGCAGCATGTTGTCGCGGCCGGGACGGGCATCACTCCGACGCGTGCGTAAGCGGGTGTGGGGCGCCGGCCTCGGCAGCGGCGATGACGTCCTGCTCGCGGCTCGCGTTCATGACGGCCGATTGATCTTGTCGATCAGCGCGGCGAGTTCCTCGCGCTCCTCGATGGTCAGGTCGGTCAGCGGCGGTCTGACCCGCCCGCCGTCGCGCCCGACGGCGGTGAGGCCCGCTTTGACGATGGAGACCGCGTAGCCTCGGGCACGGTTGCGGATGTCGATGTAGGGGATGATGAAGTCGTTGATCATCCCGTAGACGGAGTCCCTGTCCTGGGCGCGGACCGCCGCGAAGAACCGCAGGGCGAACTGCGGGACGAAGTTGTAGATCGCCGAGGAGTAGGTGTTCACGCCCAGCTGCAGCAGGGGCAGGGCGAAGGTCTCGGCCGTCGGCAGGCCGCCGATGTAGATGAGCCTGTCGCCGACCTTGGCGTATGTGCGGGTCATGCGCTCGATGTCGCCGACGCCGTCCTTCAGGCCGATGAGGTTGGGGTTGCGCTCCGCGAGTTCGGCGACTGTGTCGTCCTCCAGCACCGCGTTGGCCCGGCTGTAGACGATGACACCGAGGTCGGTCACCCGGCAGACAGCGCTGATGTGCGCGATGAGTCCGGCCTGGCTGGCCTCGGTGAGGTAGGGCGGCATCAGCAGGATGCCGGCCGCGCCGGCGTGCTGCGCGGCGACGGCTTGAGCGGTCGCCTGGGCGGTGCCGCCGGTGGCCGGGGCGATGACCGGAACACGGGATCCGACCTCGTCGACGGCGCTGCGCACGACGTCGTCGATCTCCTGCGAGGTGAGCGAGAAACCCTCGCCGGTGCCGCCGGCGGCGAACAGCCCGGCGACGTCGAAGTCGGCTTGCCATGCGAGATGGTCGCGATACCTGGTCTCGTCGAAGGAGCCCTGGTCATCGAAGTGCGTCACAGGGAAGGAGAGCAGGCCGGTGGTCAATTGACGGGCGAGTCCAGCAGGGGGAGTCAGCGTCACCCCGCCACGTTAGGAGCGGCCATGATGCTTGTCCAAGAGTGTTCACGCATTGTGTGATGCCGCTGCGGTATCGGTCTCCTCACCGGCACGGGGCGAAACCACCGGCCCGCTCGGGTGTTCCCGCGGTTCCAGGTCCTCGAGCACGGCCAGCACCTGCGCGAGGGCGGGATTGCGCGATTGCCGCGGCCACAACAGATGCAGCTCCACCGGTCGGGGCACATGCGTGGCCAGCGGGACGAACGCGACATGGGGAATGCGGAGCAAGGTGGCGGAGGCGGGCACGAAGGCGACACCCCGCCCGGCGGAGACCAGCCACAGCATCGTGAGGATCTGGCTCACGCTGTGCACCACCCGTTCCTGGGCCAGCGGGACCATGCTGACCATCAGGTCGTGGAAGTACCGCGCCTTGCGCTGCGAGTGGAAGATCAGCGGTTCGCCGGCCAGGTCGTCGGCGCGAGCGGGCCGGTCCAGGCCGGCCAGCCGGTGGCCGTCGAACACCGCGAGCAACAGCGCCTCCTGCTGGATCAGGCGCGAGTCGAAGAGTTCGGAGTCGAACGGCGGACGGGCGAGCCCGAGGTCGATGTCCTCGCCGGCGAGGGCGTCGATCTGCTCGCGCGTCACCATCTCGAACAGCTCGATGCGGACCTCCGGCAGGCTCTGCTCCAGCCGGTTGAGGATGCGGCCGAGCGTGCCGAAGGTCGACGCGGCGGTGAAGCCGAGCCGCACCACGCCACGGGAACCCGAGTGGATACGGCGGGCCAGGTCCGGGGCGGCCTCGGCGATCGCCAGGATGCGCCTGGCCTCGACCAGGAACGCCGCACCGGCCGGCGTGAGAGCCACATGCTGCTTGTCCCGCTCGAGGAGCTGTACGGCAACGGCCGCTTCGAGCTTCTGGATCTGACGGCTCAGCGGCGGCTGGGTCATGCACAGTCGTGCCGCCGCCCGGCCGAAGTGAAGTTCCTCGGCAACGGCGACGAATCCCCGTAATTGCCCCAAGGTATACGTCATGCAAAAAAGGTATCACCCCATGCGCTAACGGAGTTGGACAGGCATGACGGGCGGTCATAGGCTGCGCGACACCGTGGAACCGAGACCCATGTCACATCTCCGCCCAACTCGCTTGAGGGAGACGCTCATGCACACCAGGCTTCGGCTTCACCGCCGCATAGCCGCGGTCGCCGCGTTCGCCGCCGTGATCGCGCTGCCCGGCTGCGGTGGCAACGTCGGAGATGAGGGGTCCAAGGACGACAGCTCGTTCCCGGACAGAGCCATCACCCTGCTCGTCGGTCAGGACCCCGGCGGCAGCACCGACCTCATCGCCCGCGCGGCCGCCGAGCCCGCCGGCGCCGACCTCGAAGAGAACATCACGGTCGTCAACAAGCCCGGCGCCAACGGCGCTGTCGCCGCCAAGGAACTGGCCGGCGCCAAGCCCGACGGCCACACCATCATGCTCTTCGTGGGCTCGCTGGCCTACATCACGCCCTTGGCCGTATCCGCCGACGAAGCCGTCGACATCAACGACTACGAAGTCGTCACCGGTCTGTCCCAGGACGACTATGTCCTGGTCGCCAGCCCCAAGTCCGGTTTCAAGACGGTCAAGGACATCGTCGACGCCGACCGCTCGGTCAAGTACGGCACGACCGGCGTCGGCACGGGCAGCCACCTCAGCCAGGCGCTGCTGTTCTCCCAGGCGAAGGTGAAGGCGACCGCCGTGCCGTTCGACGGCGGAGCACCCACACTCACCGCCCTCCTGGGCGGTCAGGTCGATGTCGCCTCGATCCAACTCGGTGAGGCCCAGCCCCAGATCAAGGCCGGGAAGATCACCCCCCTCGTCACCTTCGCGGAGAAGCGGCCCACGTACATGGCCGACATCCCCACCGCGGTCGAGGCCGGCTACGACGTCCCGGTGCAGCAGTCGCGTGCCGTCGTCGCCCCGAAGGGCACTCCCAAGGAGGTTGTCGACCGGCTGCGGACGGCGTTCCGCAAGGCGTTCGAGGACAAGAAGTACCAGGACTTCAACACTCAGCGGCTCCTCACACCCAGCGAGGTCGAGGGCACCGAGCTGCTCAAGCAGTGGACGGGTTCGCTGGAGAAGTACCGTGCTCTCGTCGACGAGTACCAGATCGACATGAGCGGGAACTGAGGACCATGTCCACCGAGAACCCGTCGACCGAGAGCCCGTCGACCGAGAGCCCGTCGACCGCCGACGAACCCTCCGACGACACCCGGCCGCCGACAGCGGGCACGGTGACCAACCTCGTCACGGCCGCAGTCGTCGTGGTTCTCGGTGGCGCGGCGCTCGCCGGAGCGCTGAGCCTGGGCACAGGCAGCCCCTCGAAACCCGGGCCCGGCACCTGGCCGGCCCTGGTGAGCGCGGCACTGATCGTTCTCGGCGTGCTCCTGGCCGCCGCTGCCCGACGCATGGACGACGCCGAGCAGTTCACCCGCACCAGCCTCCTGGTGATCGTGGCGGTCGGGACCATGGTGGCCTACGTAGCGGTCATCGGCGTGATCGGCTTCGAGATCCCCACGGCCCTGTTGGCCTTCTTCTGGCTACGGATCCTGGGCCGGGAGAGCCCGCGGATCTCCATCGTCGTCAGCCTCGCCGCCACCTGCGCGTTCTACGCCCTGTTCGTCGGCGCGCTGAAGGTCACCATCCCGCACCTGTTCTGATCGCGTGACCGCACACCACCACACGTTGGGGAGGATGGTTGGACGTGTCCCCCGTGCTCGACGGCTTTGCCGTCGTCCTCGAGCCGACCAATCTGTTGTACTGCCTTGTCGGTGTCGTCATCGGCATGCTGATCGGTGTCCTGCCCGGTCTGGGACCGGCCGCCACCATAGCCATTCTGCTTCCGATCACCCTGGGCCTCGAACCCGTCACCGCGATCATCATGGTGGCGGGCATCTTCTACGGAGCCCAGTACGGCGGCACCATCACCTCCGTACTGCTGCGCCTACCTGGTGAAGCATCCTCCGTCGTCACCGTCTTCGACGGCCACGCCCTCGCACGCCAGGGCAAGGCCGGCACCGCCCTGGGCATCGCCGCCATCGGCTCCTTCGTCGGCGGCACCCTCGCCATCGTCGCCCTCAGCCTGGTCGCCCCCCTGGTCGCCGAATTCGCCCTGGACTTCGGACCACCCGAATACACGTTGCTGGCGCTGCTCGGCATCCTGCTGGTGGCCACCGTCTCAGGCGGCGGCCTGCTCAAAGCCCTCATCGCCGCCGCCCTCGGCCTGCTGCTCGCCACCGTCGGCCGAGACGGCTTCACCAGCGCCGAACGGTTCACCTTCGACAGCCTGTCGCTCGCGGACGGCCTGGATTTCGTCCCCATCGCCATGGGCCTCTTCGGCCTGGGCGAGATCCTCCACACCCTGGAAGAACGCCACCGCGCAGTCCACGCACCGACCAAGGTCGCCAACGTCTGGCCCAGCCGCTCCGACCTGCGCCAGTCCTCCGGCGCGATCGGCAGGGGCGGCGTCATCGGCTTCGTCCTCGGCATTCTCCCCGGTGGCGGCGCGGTCCTCGCCTCGCTCGCCGCCTACGCCCTGGAAAAACGCCGATCACGCACCCCGGAGCGCTTCGGCCGTGGTGCCGTCGAAGGTGTCGCCGCACCCGAGACCGCCAACAACGCGGCCGCCACATCCTCGTTCATCCCGCTGCTGTCCCTCGGCATACCCGCCAACGCCACCATGGCGGTCATCTTCGGCGCCCTCCTGATCCAGGGCGTCACCCCCGGCCCTCAACTCGTCACCGAGCAACCCGAGTTGTTCTGGGGCGTGGTGAACTCGATGTACCTCGGGAACATCCTTCTGCTCATCATGAGCATCCCGCTCGTAGGACTGTTCGTACGCATCCTGCGCATACGCCCGACCATCCTCGCCCCCATCACCGTCCTCATCACCCTCATCGGCGCCTACACCGTCAACAACAGCGTCTTCGACATCGGACTCGTGGTCTTCTTCGGCGTCCTCGGATACCTCATGAAGAAACTCGGATTCGACCCGGGCCCACTTGTCCTCGCCTTCGTCCTCGGATCACTCCTGGAAAGCTCACTGCGCCGCTCACTGCTGCTCTTCGAAGGCAACCCCGGCGGCTTCCTCACCCGCCCGATCTCGGGAACGCTGTTCGCGCTCTTCCTCGCCGTCGCGCTGGTGCCGACCGCCCGGGCGATCCGGCGCAACCGCAGAACCGACCACCGACACAGCAAGGAACCGGTATGACCGTCCACGTCGGCCACCTGCCCCCCGTCACCGTCTTGGTGACACGGTCGCGCCTGCGCCCTCGGAGGTCCAAGGTTCCCCTGACGGTGGTCGAACCCCAGTAACACGTGGTCACTGTGCTGCTCGACAGCTCGACAGCTCGACAGCTCGACAGCTCGGCGGCAGCAGCAGCGCGGCGGCCACCGCATGCGGTAGGGCCCGTCGCCAACAGACGGTCTCGTCGGAGGCATTCGCGATCCAGAAGCAGCACGACAGGCCGTGAACGGTTCAGACAGATGTCCGGCTGGTAAGGCCCAGCGGTTCACCTGTCTGGAGAACCGGCCGCTCGTCGGGATCTGGGGCAGGGCCAGCCAGTGCGTCGGCACCATGTACGCCGGCAGGAGCTCCCGGAGCTCCGCACGCAGGTGTGCGGGATCGCGCTCGCTGCCCTGTTCCGGCGTGTAGGCGACGCATATCCTGCGGCCTTCGACACCTGGCACGGGAATCGCCACCGCCGCCGCCTGGGCGATGCCGGTCAGGGAGCTCACCGCGAGGCCGACCTCGTCGAGCTCGATCCGGTATCCCCGTGACTTGATCTGACGGTCCTTGCGTCCTCGGAAGGACAGCAGCCCCGACGCGTCGGCGCGACCGAGATCTCCCGTCCGGTACCACCGGGTGCCGGACCCGGGAGGATGCTCGAAGAAGGCTTCCGCAGTGGTCTGCGGGTCGTGCCAGTACCCGGGGCTCAGCCCCGGGCCGCTGATGCAGATCTCCCCGGTGACGTCGGCGCCGGCCGGTTCGCCGCCGGTGAAGACGGCCACCCGCTCACCGGGGATCGCCCTGCCGATGGGAACGGTCTGCCCGTCCATCGGTGCCGCGGTGACCGTGTGACAGGTGCTGGCCACCGTCGCCTCGGTGGGGCCGTACATGTTGGTGAACCGCACGTGCGGGAGCCGGCGCATCCAGTGGCGCAGCGTGTCGACGGGCAGTTCGTCACCGCACCACATGACTCTGCGCAGCTCGGGGAAGTCGCCCTGGCCGACCGCGTCCCGCAGCCGCAGTGACGTCAGGACGGACGGGACCGAGCACCACTGTGTGAGCCGGGCGTCACGGATGAACCGCGCGACCCTCTCCGGCACCAGTCGGTCCCGCTCCGGGACCAGCATCAGATGGGCTCCCGAGGTCAGCGTGGCGTAGATGTCCAGGACCGACAGGTCGAAGTGGAACGCCGGGTGGCCGGAAATCCGGTCCCCCGCGCCGATCGAGAAGTGCTCCCCGGCCCAGCCGGCGAAGTGCTCGACCCCGCGATGAGTGACCGGCACACCCTTGGGAACACCGGTCGAGCCCGACGTGAACATGATGTACGCCAGCCCGCTGGGAGCCAGACGTACCGGGCCGAGGCTCCCGTCGGCGGCCTCCACTTCCTTCCAGGAGACGTCGCGCTCCCGTACCTGGGATTCGTCGACGTGGCCCAGCCACAGCACCCGCGGAGTGTCGCCGCCCCCCGTCAGCCCGCACCGTTCCACCGCGTCGGAACACGAAGGATGCGCGATGATCCACGTCGGCGAGGAGCGGCGCACCACACCACTGAGCCGGGCGACCGGCCCGTCGGCGTCGATCGGCACGTAGACGGCCCCGCACTTCAGGACCGCCAGCATGGCCGCGACCGCCGCGCCGCACCGGGGCACCAGCAGACAAACCCGGTCGTCGGCCTCGAGCCCCTGAGCCAGCAGCGTCCGCGCGAGGCGGTTGCTCAGCCCGTCCAGGTCGGCGTACGTGTACGTCCCATGCTCATCCGTGACCGCCGGGGCCTGCGGCGACTCGTGGACACGCGCGAGGACGAGGCGGTGAACTCCCTGACCCAGCTCCGGCATCGGTCTCCCGTTCCTTCTCCCGGTTTTCGCACAGGAGACAACGTGTGGGGAGACGCGTCGGCGCGGCAGCCGCGAGCGGCCGCGCCATCGCCGTGGACGGAACGGCATAGCCGGAAGAGGCCGTTGAAATGTCCGAGCAGCGATGAGTACCTTCGTCGCCGGTTGGCCTTGTCCCACACCTTGCCCCACACCTGGTCCCCCCTACGCACTCATGTGAGGTCTCCTTGACGGTCCGCGCGGAGCAGTTACCGGTTCAGGTGCGGGGCTGCCGCTCGCGCTCGGGACCGCTGACCTACGGACAGGCGTACATCTGGAATTCGATCCGCAGTCAGGCCCTTGAGGACCAGCACAACTTCCACATGAACATCGCGCTGCCGCCGCACTCGACGCCGGCGGACGTCCGCCACGCCCTGTCCGTGCTGTTGTCCGCGCACGAGTCGCTGCGTGCCACGTTGCGTCCGGAACCGAGCGGACCACCGTCCCAGGTCGTGGCCGGCGACGGGGAGCTGCCCCTCACCGTGGTGGAGAGCGACCATCCGGGGCCGGCCGCCCTGGCGGAGCTCAGGGAGTTGGTGACGGGTCAGGGTTTCGACCACTACCGCGAGTGGCCGATCCGCGTGGGTGTCCTCTGTTCCGGGCGGCGCGCGCACTGGCTTGTGCTCATGCTCTCCCACCTTGCCTCGGACGCGTCCGGAGCCCGGATCCTGCGCCGGCACCTGCTCAGTGTGCTGGACGGTGCCCCGGACGCCGACGGCATCGACCTCTCCTGCCGCCAGCCCCTGGAGCAGGCAGCGCATGAGAGGTCACCGGACGGTGCCCGGGGCGCCCGGCGTGCCCTGGACTACTGGCGGCACCAGCTCCAGGAGGTTCCGGTCTTCGACCGTCCGGCGGTGGAGCCCGGGCAACCACGGTTCTGGCAGGGGCTGTTGGAGTCGCCGGGTCTGGGACGGGCTGCTCCGGCGCTCGCGGAACGGGCGGGCATCAGCACATACTCCGTGCTCACGGCCGCAGTGGCACTGGTGCTCGGCCGACTCGCAGGACGGGACCGATACTGCCTGGCCGTCATGTGCAGCAACCGGCACACGCCCGCGCTGCGGGACTCCGTGATGAACCTCCCCCAGAGGGTGCCCCTGACGGTCGATCTCACCGGTTCCTTCACCGACATCGCCCGCAGGGCGCACACGGCCGCGCTGAACGGCTACCGGTTCGGCATGTACGACCCCGCCGCTGCACGCGCACTGATCAGCTCGGTCGGCGAGCAACGAGGTGGGGTCCTGGATTTCGCAACCACCTTCAACGCGCTCAAACCCCTCTGGCGCGACGAGGAGCAGGCCGGCCGGCCCCCGGCGTCGGCGAGCTCGTTCCACTGGATACGGAAGACCGCGACGGACATCGAGCGCCTCCGCTTCGCCGACTACTTCGCGCCGGACCGTATCGCCCTGTACGCGGACACCAGCTACTACCCGCTGACCGAGATCGAGTCCTGCCTCAGGGACGTCGAACGTACGGTGGTCCAGGCAGAGGTGGCGTGATGGCGTCCTCGTCCGGAATCCTCTCGGCCGGGCTGCGGCGGCTTCGCTCCGCGGAGACCGCGGCCATCGGACGGCTCGCCGGGCCCATGGCACTCGTCGAGGTCGTCGACTACCTGGTCCTGCTCGGAACGGTCGCGCTCATGGCGCGGATGGAGGGCGACGCCCTCTACGTGAGGTCTCTGTACCAGCCCATCGGCGGCGTGCTCGTGGCGATCGCCGTGGGCTTCGCCGTCAGCAACCAGGTGTCGGCGTCGATCAACCGGGGACGGGAGCGTCCGCAGGACGTCATGGCCGCCTGCGGGGGATTCGCCCGCGTGTGGGCCGGGACCGGCCTCATCCTGGCCCTGGCGCTCGGGCTGGGCGCTCCCGCGCTGGCGGATCTGTTCGGCGTCACCGGCTCGGTGCGGCACAGCTTCGTGGTGTTCCTGCGCTGGACCGCACTCGCGGAACTGTGCGTGATCGGCCCGTCCCTGTGCGCCTCCGCCCTCCGCGGATTCGGCCGTATCGGACTGGCCACGGTCATCACTCTGACGGTGGCCGGCGTCCGGATCTCCTGTGTGGCCGGGCTGGGCCTCGGCACCGGAATGGGCCTGTGGAGTGTCCCCGTCGGCGCGGCGTCGGCCGGTTGCATCGGCCTCGCGCTCGGCCTGACGATGCTGCGCCGGACCGAGCTCTGGCATCCGCGCCGGTTGCGCCTGTGGCAGTCCGAGGTGTGGGGGCTCGTGCGCGGAGTGGGGCTTCCCGTCGCGGGCACGCTGCTGCTCATCGCCGGCTACAACGGGGCGATGCTCTGGGTCCTCAGGGATTTCGACCCCGAGATCATCGCCGGGTTCTCCGTGGCCGTCATGCTCCAGGGGCTCGCGTTGCTGCCCGGCATGGCACTGGGCTCCGCCACGGCGGTCGTCGTGAACCAGCGCCGTGGTGCCGGCCTCTGGGAGCGCGTCGACACCGTGGTGCGCGACGGTCTGTTGCTGTCCGCGGCGCTGTACCTGGTGCTCGGCGGCACCATCTGGCTGGTGCGTGACCAACTGTCCGAAACGATAACCGGCAGCCCGGGCATCGCCACCGCAACAGCGCACTACCTGGGGACGGTCGCGCTGACGTACGCCATCCAGGGCCCGGTGCTCACCGCGCTCACACTCATGGAGCAGACCGGCGGAGGCTACTTCGCCATCGTGCTCAACGCCGTGTACTTCGGGCTGGTCGCGGTGGCGGGAAAGCTCGCGGTGGAGGCCTCGGGAAACGCGCAGGCTCTGTACGACACCGTCGCGATCTCCAACGCCCTCGGTGCCTGCGTCGTGGTGATCGCGCTGCGCTACGCCGCCCGTATGCGCCGAGCCGCCGTGGCGCCGTAGGGCAGTAGGGCAAGCAGGGCAGCAGGGCAGTTTCGAGCTCGCCCACGGCCTTCCGCGACGGGGTCTGTCAAACGAGCGGCCCTGTCTCACATTCGGTGGTGACGGAGCGTGCTGTTATCCGAGGAGGATGCGGTGCCGGAGCAGGGTGAAGCCTGCTCGTCCGTGCATCTGGCGCGCGATCCGTTTGGTCTTGGTGTTGACGCCCTCAGTGGGGCCGT
>NZ_JAQYWT010000154.1:0-29854 GCF_036322545.1 Streptomyces sp. SP18BB07 | reverse complement strand
GATCCTGGTCTCGGCGGGCGCCCTGTCGTCGTACGTCCCGCCGCCGCCCAGCGTCCTCGCCGCCTACGCGGACGAACCCGCCCTCGCCGTGTTCAACCTGGAGCTGCGTGACGCGCTGCGGCTCTCCTTCACCTCGACGCTGCTGGGCGTGCTGCCACGCGACTGAACCCTTCCGTTCACCGTGAGCCTTCCAACCCCCGGCATCAGCCGGGTAGTTGGCCTTACATGCGCGCGGTGAGGCCTGTCACGATCTGCACCACGTCGACGACTACGCTCGGTTGCTCGGGCTGTTCCGTACGAACCCTCAGCCGTGCCGCCCAGGCCGCCGCAGGCACCGGAGCATGGCGGCCATCGATCACCGTCGACTGCTCGAAGCACTCCGACTGCTCGGACGCCCCCAGTGGACCGCCCGCGCGGCCGCCGGCTGCCCGACACGGCCGACTTCGCCACCTCTCCGGCACCACACCGGCCTCATGCACGCCGCCCACGCGGCTCGTCAGGCCGCCCCGAATCCCTGAGACTCCCCCGCCGGTGGATATCCCAAAACTTCGCGTGCCGTGTCATGAGGATTCCACTTCAAGCCCGCGCCGGAGGATCCCTAGGCTCACAGGCATGGACAAACCGAGCGTCATCATCACTGGGGCAGGCTCCGGCATCGGGCGGGGTATCGCCCGCGCTTTCGTCGACGCGGGATACGAGGTTTTCGCGAGTGACATCTCCCAGGAGCGCCTGGAGGAGACGAAGGCAGAGCTGTCCTCCCCCTCGTCGCTCCACCTGCGGGTCGTCGACGTGAGCAGTTACGAGAGTGTCGGCGCGCTCGTCGACGAAGTGGTCGAGGCCACCGGTTCGCTGGACGTCATGGTCAACAGCGCGGGCGTCTTCGACGGGTACGCCGACGTGCTCGAGACCACCCCGGAGTTGTGGCACAAGGTCATGACGGTCAACCTCACCGGCACGTTCAACGGCTGCCGAGCCGCCGCGAAGGCCATGATCGGCCAGAAGTCCGGACGGATCATCTCCATCGGTTCCGTCGCGGGTCAGCGCGGCGCCGCCGACGGTCTCGCCTACGTCACGTCCAAGGCGGGTATCGAGGGTCTCCACCGCCGCCTCGCGATCGACGTGGGTCCGCACAACGTCACGGCGAACGTCGTCGCACCGGGGGTCATCCGAACTAACTTGCGCGCGACCTCGGAAGAACTCCTGGGCGACCTCGTATCCTCCCAGAACCGTGGGATCGGGGTGTCGCCCGAGATCATGGACTTCCTCATCCCCGCGTCCCGCTCCGCCGATCCGAGCGAAGTGGCTTCAGTAGTGCTGTTCCTGGCTTCCGACGGGGCCTCCTACGTCAATGGCCAGGTGATCCGCGTCGACGGCGGGTGGAGCGCTACCTGATGCCGCTCCGGCACCCAGGGATGCGCATGTCAAAAACAGTCGGGCAGCCACTGCCCACCGATCGAGCTGAAAGGCCCTACCCGTGATACAGACGGCACTCACCGAGACTCTCGGCATCGCCCACCCCATCTGCTCGGCGGGGATGGCTCGCGTTGCCCAGGCCGAACTGGTGGTTGCGGTGAGCAACGCCGGAGGCATGGGGTGCCTCGGGAGTGCCGGCTTCATGCCGGACGCGCTGCGGGACCAGATCGAGACGATCAAGAGGGGAACGGACAAGCCCTTCGCGGCCAATCTGCTGCTGCCGGACGCCCTGACCACCGAGGACCAGCAACAGTGGGCGCCCGTGCGCGAACTGTGGGACTCGCTCGACGACCAGGAGCGCACCAAGCTGGCCGGGATCGAGGCGCTGCTGACGCCGGGCGCCGTGGCCGATCAGGTGCAGATCGTGCTGGACGCGGCTCCGGCGGCCGTGGTGCTGACCTTCGCCACGCCCGACTGGTTCATCCGGGAGTGCAAGGAGCGTGGCATCCAGGTCTTCGCTCTGGTCGGCTCGGTGGGCAAGGCACGTGAGGCGAGCGCCGCGGGCGTCGACTTCATCGTCGCCCAGGGCACCGAGGCTGGCGGCCACACCGGGTACGCGTCGACCATGACTCTCGTACCGGCCGTGATCGACGAGGTGGACCAGCCCGTCCTGGCGGCCGGCGGCATCGCGGACGGCCGGGGCCTCGCCGCGGCGCTGGCGCTGGGCGCGGCCGGCGCCTGGGTGGGCACCCGGTTCATCGCGAGTCCGGAGGCCTTCGGGCACAGCGCGTTCAAACAGCGCGTCCTCGACGGCACGTTCAAGGACACCACGATCACCCACTCCTACAGCGGCAAGCGGATGCGCGCCTTCGCCAACAAGTGGACCAGCGAGTGGGAAGCTTCAGGGGCGAAGGCTTCCGGTTTCCCCGGTCAGTACGCCGTCGCCGGATCGCGCGTGGAGACGGGGTACCAGGACGGCGACCTGGACTTCGGCATGATGCCGGCCGGGCAGACCGTCCAACTGGTGCACGAGATCGCGCCCGCTGGGCAGATCGTGGAACACATGGCCGCACAGGCGGAGGCCGTCCTCAGACGGATCGCGCCGCGAGACTGACGGCTCACCCGGCTGGGGCGCGCACATCCACTGCCGCGCCGCTGGAGCGGACGACGGGGCTCTCGCCGTTCACGAGGGTGCCTTGCTCAAAGAGCTTGGCCAAGAACGCCTGTTGGGCCTCAGTCACCTCGGGGCCCGGTGGGCCTGCGAGGAGTTCGAGCGTCACCACGAACTGCTTCATGTCATTTTCCCGATCGGGACGAGTAGTGCGGAGCGAGCCCCTCGACGACGAGTCGCGGGGCCTCTTCCCGTTTCGGGAGGGGGTGGCTGAGTGCTCGACCTCCACGAACCGGATCCTCTAGTCCTCGGTGGAGCTGGCGTCGAGCTGTGCCTGGCTGGCGCCGGGAAGCCGAGACTGTCCGAGGTGAGGCTGATGATCAGGAGGAGCGGCTCGTGGATCGACATCAGTGACTCGATGAGCATGGCGGGTCGACAGCCCTGACCACGTGCTCAGCCACGCTCGCGGTGCGACGAACCGGCCGAATCCACCGGGGCGTAGTCGACCTGGGGGGCGGGGTCCGAGCATCGAGGCGGGTGTGCGGGTGGACTGCCAGGAGCGCAGTCTCACGTCCAAGTAGGCCGGAACGGCCTCGGTCCGGTGGACGACATTGTGGTGGCCGGCCACCGCCCGGCGGGTGATGTAGGTGCGCTCCTCCAACGGCAGGTCCGCGAATCCGGGTTCCTGCATCCAATGCCGGTGGCAGCCACGGATCGGCGATCAGTGGGCGGGCCCGGGCGCCCCGCCAGGCCCCCACGCACCTGCTGCGCCGCCCAGCCATCGGGGAATGCCGCGGAGTGCTTTGCTCGGTCTGGGGCTCACGGAACCTGTTCGCCGGGTCGTACATGTCCGGCCCCGGATTCACCGCCAACAGGCGGGTCCCCGGACGCGGCGTAGCCAGCGTTCCCCGCGGGCCCAGTCGCTGTCGACCAAGATCCGGCGCGCCCGAGGATTGAGGAAGCGGAAGCCGCCGAAGTTCGGCCGGTCCTCGTCCCCCACCCCCAGGGGCCCGACCACCGTTGCCCACGGTGGTCCCACGCCACGAGGTTGTAGATCGGGCCGAGCAGGCATGCCGACGTGGGATCGGGGATCGAGAGGGTCCAGCAGTGCACGAACCGTGGAGGGCGGCTTCTCGCTGACCGGGTGGGGACCTGGGTTGAGAGCGGCACCGTGCCGTTTCATGGCCGGCATCGCGAGGTGCAGTTTCTCGTCGTCGGAGAGCCGCATGTCCTCGCGAGCGCGGCGAGTACCGCGATCGAGAGGTTGGTGTCCCGGCCTTGCTGCAGCCGTTCCAGGTACTCGACGCTCAGGACGGCAAGCGTAGCAAGCTCCTCCCGCCGCAGCCTGGGGTCCGGTGTCGACCGGCGAAGCGCAAGCCTGCCCGTTCGGGGCGCAGTTGCTCCCGACGCAACCGAGAGAACCCGGCGAGAACGTCTCCCTTTGTCGTCGTCGGGTGGTCCTTCATGGTCCGCGTGGGAACGCTCCTCCTGGAAGCCCCATCGGATTGGACGCGGCGCTTTGCCGGTCATCGTCGACGCGGCGACAAAGCGCCTCCGACCAGTGTTGATGCGTCAACCAGCGGGTGGCGGTGTCGTGGCGAGGGCACGGACCGCGGTCGAGTGGTCCACGAGTCCGAGCAACCGGCCGGAGGCCGAGTGGACGATCACCGGGTTTCCCGTTGCCACGAGTTTCTCCATCACGGTACCCAGCTTCTCGTCCTCGCCCACCGTCGCGAACTCGCCGGTGAGGAGGTCCTGCGTCCTCAGCCCCTCCTTCTGGGCCCTGAGCAACTGGAGCTCTGTGACAACACTCGACGTCGTGCCGTCCTCGCCTCGCACGATCGCGGCCTCGCCGCCCGCGTTGGCCAGCCTCGCGAGGCCGGTCTCCGGGGTATCGGCCCCGGAGAGAGTGACGGTTTCTCGCACGATCGTTCCGGCGCGCA
Organism: Streptomyces sp. SP18BB07; assembly: GCF_036322545.1. Lineage (NCBI taxonomy): Bacteria > Bacillati > Actinomycetota > Actinomycetes > Kitasatosporales > Streptomycetaceae > Streptomyces > Streptomyces sp. SP18BB07. The sequence goes on along the minus strand of NZ_JAQYWT010000154.1, from coordinate 25,387 downwards.
CCACCTTGGCTCTCGGTGCCTCCACCGCGAAGCGGCGGACATAGTCGTCGGCCGGACGCAACACGATGTCCTCCGGGGTTCCGACCTGGACGAACTTCCCGTCACGCATGATCGCAATCCGGTCGCCGACCTTGAGCGCCTCGGCCAGGTCATGAGTGATGAAGATCGAACTCTGGCGCACGACGTCGGCGAGCCTCAGCAGCTCGTCCTGGAGGTCGCCGCGGATGAGGGGGTCGAGGGCGCTGAAAGGTTCGTCAAGGAGCATCAGACGTGGGCGTACCGCCAGGGCGCGCGCGAGTCCGACGCGCTGTCGCATGCCGCCGCTGAGCTCATGCGGGTACTTGTCCTCGACGCCCTTGAGTCCCACCAGCTCGATCATCTCCCGAGCCCTGGCGTCGCGTTCGCTCCTGGGGGCACCGCTGACTTCGAGACCGTAGGCGACGTTGTGCAGGACGCGGCGGTGCGGCAGGAGTCCGAAGTGCTGGAAGACCATCGCCCAGTGCTTGCGCCGCATCTCGCTGAGCTGGGACTGGGACATCGACACCACGTCGACGCCGTCCACTTCCACTTCTCCGGCGGTGGGTTCCAGGAGCCTGTTGAGACATCGGACGAGCGTCGACTTGCCGCTGCCGGACAGGCCCATCACCACGAAGGTCTCGCCGGGCCGCACCTCGAAGGAGACGTCCCGGACCGCCGCGGTGTGCGCGCTGTCCGACACGGCCTTGCCCGACTCGGCCTCCTCGAAGTGGCGCCGGGGGTGAGGGCCGTAGATCTTCCAGAGATTCCGGACGCTGAGGGCGGCGCCGCCGACCGGGGCTTCCGTCGCGAGTGCGGATACGGCAGTCATGATCCCGCCTTTCCAGGGCTGGCCGAGGTGTGGGTGAGGGTGGTGAGCATGCGGGCGGACCCGTCGAAGAGCCGGTCGATGATCACGCCGAGCAGGAACATCGCCAGGCCGGCCTCGACGCCCCGGGCCAGGTCGACCCTTTCGACCGAGGCGAGGATGTCCTGTCCAAGACCGGGCGCGCCGATCATCGCGCTGATGACTGCCATGGCCAGAGCCAGGAGTACCGCCTGGTTCAGGCCCACCATGATGGTTTGCAGCCCCAGGGGAATACGCACCTGCCGCAGGACCTGACCGGGCGTGGCGCCGAAGGTGACGGCCGCCTCCACGACCTCCGGGTCCGCTCCCCGCAGTGCGGTGTTGGTGAACCGGATCACCGGCGGGACCGCGGCCAGGACGGTAGCCAGAACGGCGGCGACCTCGCCGCTTCCGAAGATCATGACGGCGGGGATGATGAGCAGGTACCCCGGCAGCGTCTGCATCACGTCCAGAATCGGGCGCATCACGGCTGCGACCGCGTCGCTCGCGCTCATCAGGACGCCCACCGGGAATCCGATCAGCACGGACAGCGCGATGGCGGTACTGACCACCGCCAGCGTCTCGGCCGTGGGCTCCCACATTCCCAGGCAACCGATGGCGACGACACCGAGGCCGATGAAGACGCCCTTGACCTTGCCTGCGACGACCACGCCGAGGACGGCCGAGCAGAGCGCGACGACGGGCCACGGGATGGAGGCGAAGAAGTCGCCGAGCCGGTTGAGGCCGAACTGCTGGATCGCCGAGCCGACGGCGTCGAGGCCGGGGCCCCACGTCGTGGTCACCCAGATCACGGCATCGCCCACGGGCTCCCGCAGCCGCACCGGTGTGCCCCACGGAGGCTCCGCGAAGTTCTGCCACGAGCCGCGGAAGAGCTGCGAGGCGACCACGACGGCCAGGAACACCGAGAAGGTGATCGTCCCCGCGAGCGACGGCTTCCGAAGGAAGCGACCCACGGGGCGTGGATGCGGTCCGTCCGACGCCTCCGTGCGTTTCGTCGTGCCGGAACCGCTGCGCGGCGAGGACGCCCGGTCCATCAGGATCGCGACGAGCACCAGGGCGATCCCGGCTTGCAGAGCCTCGCCGAACTCCAGTCGCCTCAGGGCGCTCCACACCGGCGCGCCCAGACCCGCGGCGCCGATCATCGCTGCCATCGTGGCCATCGCGATCGTGTACATGATGGTCTGGTTCAGACCCGCACGGATGCTCGGCGCCGCCATGGGGATCCGCACCCCGAGAAGGAGCTGCCGGCGACTCGCGCCGGAAGCCGCCGCAGCTTCGAGCACGTCGGGGGAGACATCCCGGAGCCCGACGCTGGTCATGCGGGCGATCGGCGGCATGGCCCAGATCACCGTGACGATCAGCGCCGGGGTGTTCCCCATGCCGAACAGGAACACGACCGGCACGAGGTAGGCGAAGCCCGGAAACGCCTGGACGGCGTCCAGCAGCATCCGCACGGCGGCATGGGCCCTCGGGTGCGCTGCGGCGGCGAGTCCCAGTCCGACGCCCACGACGGCGCTGACGATGACCGCCACGAGCATGAACGCGACCGTCTCGACCGTCGGCTCCCACAGCCCGGTGAGGACCACCCATGCGAACGTCACCGCGGCGAGCAGCCCCAGCCGGACGCCCTTGAAGTAGCCGACGAGGAGGACGACGGCCGCCACGAGCACGGGCGGGGAGATCACCTGCAGCCAGGCGGCAAACCAGTCGAACGACCCGTCCAACACGGTGGCGATCGGCTCGTACAGCCAGGTCCCGCTCTCCGCGAAGGCGTTGAACGCGTCCTCCACCGCCCGCCCGACCGGGACCCTGAGCCCGGCCGGGAAGGCCACCGGGGCCGAGACGGCCCCGGTGACGATCACGACGGCGACCAGAACCGGCACCAGGTGCCAGGGGCGCCAGGCGAAACCACGGCCGACACGGCGACGAGGCTCACCCAGTGCCGGTCCCGGACTGCCGGGCTCGTCCGGACGCCTGCTCTTCGCCGCTGTGACCGTGCCTGCGGCCGGGCCGGTACGAGGCACCGTCTCGGCCGGGGATCCGCCGGTCAGATCCATGCGGTCCACACCTCGCGGTTCTCCTTCACCCAGTTCTTGGCGGCGTCCTCGATCGACATGCCGTCGTTCACGACCAGCGACTGCATGGAACTCAGCTGCTTGTCGTCGAGCTCGTAGTTCTGCAGCAGCTTCCAGACCGTCGGGTGCTTGGACTCCAGGCCGGCCGAGGCGGTCCGGTAGATCACGGTCTCCGGCCACTGGCACGCGTGCGTGGTCTTCCAGCACTTGTCGCTGTAGGGCGGGAACTCCACACGCGTCAGGTCGTACTTCTGTGTCAGGTAGTTGGGACGCCACATCAGCCCGAGCCACGGCTCGCCCCGCTCGTAGGCCTTGGAAAGCTCGGCGAAGAGCGCCGCCTCGGAGCCGGCGAACGCCATCTTGTAGTCGAGCTTCAGATTGTCGATGCGATCCTGGTCGCCATAGGCGGGTGCCCAGGACTCCGCCCCGGTCAGGTACTGGCCCTTGGGCGTGGTCCGGGACGTCTTGAAGACGTCCACGCACTTGTTGAGGGCCTTCCAGTCCGGGAGTTCCGGGCAAGCGGGCTTGATGCCCCGCTTGGCGTCACCCTTGATGACGTAGGTGGGCACGTACCAGCCCTCTTCACCCTTGTAGTCCGTCGTGCCGGCGTCGACGATGCACTTCTGCTTCACGACGTACTTCTGCCACCCGTCCTCGAACTGCCACCGCCACCAGTCCATGGACACGAGGTCGTCCGCCTTGCACATCGCCGCAGCGGCCTCGGCCGGTCCACTCTGCACGGTTTCGGCCTCTCCACCGAGCTCGGTGACGATCTCTTTCATCAAGTAGGCCTGGAGGGAGTTCTCCATGTACTGACCGTCGTGGAACCTGACCAGGCCTTCCTTCTTGAGGGCTGCGGTGACCTCGGGATCGACGTCCGCCTTCGAGCGGGAGGAGGTCGCTTCCTGTGGCGCGCACGCGGTGGCGAGCAGCGCGGCACACAGGCCGGCGGCCGCCCCGACGAGCCAGCGTCTGCCCTGACGGGCCATCGTGGCCTCGGTCGCGCCGGGAACGTTCTGATCCCTGTTGCCGACGGCCCCGGTTCGCTTCTCGAGTCCGACAACCCTTGCTCTGCGCTGCATGGTCTGCTCCTGCCATGGTCCGGCGATGTACCCGGCGGCGACGGCATCCGTCGTTGAGCCGACCATTGCGTCGGCCGGGACATTCATCGCGGGCGTGGTGACGTGACGTAAATGAGATCGAGGTCACTCGGTGAGTTGCGCACAGTTAAGAGCCGACGGCGACCACGAACCATTGGAAGCGTTACGAAAATCCGGTGTGATCCTTGGTCGTCGCCCCCGGTGGCAAGCCGCCCAAATTCCGCATGTAGCAAAGGACAGTGACGGGAGCGTTCGACCGACGAAGTCCTGCCTCTGCGCTTTTCGACAGAGCGAGGAATAGTGAAGGCAGCTTCGCTACATTTAGCGGAATTCCCTCGGATTCCCGCCTCCAAGCATGGGGTGCCCCACTTCCAAGGGCCGAGGAGCCCCAGCCTGGAGGTCGACGATGTCGCCGTGCAGTGACGGCGAACCCGGTAGGGCTCGTGAGCTCGCCAGCCACAGTCGAACCCCTGTCACCTCGGCAGCAGCGACACCTTCGCTACGGGCCCACCGGGGCGCAGGGGTCCACGCGGCATGCCCCGACCGCAGTGACCGAGTGCCCACCGACGGCGACCGCCGACCGTTGCAGCGCTGCCGTGGGGGCGGCGGTGTGTGAGCCCCGCCCAGGCCGCTTCATGGGAGTCCCGGAGGCGCCGACAGCACAGGCTCGCGTCCGGCGGTCCGACGCGGACCGGTGGCCGAGCAGCGGCTCCTACACATGCCAGATGCCGCCACCACGAGGGAGAGGCCGGGCCCACCACGTCACCGGTCTCATCGAGGGCCCCATGCCAGCCTCTATGAACGACGAGGCCCGGAAGAAACTCATCGGCAAGGCTCCCATGCAGCACACGGGTGACCCCACCGACACCGCCGAGGCGGCTGCGTTCCTGAACTCGCCGGCCACCCGCTACGTCACCGGTGTCGTTCTCGATGTCGACGGCGGCATCGGCTCCTCCATCGGCTGAGCCATGGGGACTTGGAACGCGCGCGTGCTCGACGACACCTCAGAGGTGCCGTCAGGCACGCACCCTCAGGAGAGTCCGGCCGAGGGCTTCGCGCTCGCCCAGGTGCCTCAGGGCAGCCGCCGCCTGTTCCAGGGGGAAGACGGCCGAGACGGGCGGGTCCAGCCGGCCGGACTTCAGCAGCGGCAGGAGTTCGTGCCACTGGGAGTGAGCGGCCTCCGGGTCCTGCCGCCAGTACTCCGCGACACCGACGCCCAGCACCGACGTATTGGTCAGCAGCAGACGATTCACTCTGAGCGTCGGGATGCCCCCGCCCGCGAATCCCAGGACGAGCAGGCGCCCCCCGCCGTGCCGCAGCGTGCGCAGCGAGTCCAGGAAGCGGTCCCCGCCGACCGGATCGACCACGATGTCGACACCGCCGCCGTCGGTGAGGGCACGCACCTCGTCGAGGAAGCCGTCGGCAGACACAACCTCGTGTGCTCCCAGGGACCTGGCCAGTTCGGCCTTCTCCTCGGTGGACACGACCGCGATGACGCGCGCGCCGTACGACGCGGCCACCTGGCAGGCAGCGCTCCCCACCCCGCCGGCGGCTCCGTGGACGAGGACGACCTCACCGGGCCGGAGAGCACCGCGGCGGAGGAGTGCGAAATGTGCCGTCAGGTAGTTCAGGGGCAGGGCCGCCCCACGGCGGGTGTCGACGTTGTCCGGGAGGGGGAACACCATCGGCACGTCGACCGCGACCGTCCGGGCGAAGCCACCGGTCACCGGCAGGGCTGCCACGCGGTCACCGGCCCGGAATCCGCCGGAGCCGGTGCGGACCGTCCCTGACACCTCCCAGCCGGGGATGAAGGGCAGTTCAGGACGCGTCTGGTACTCCCCACGTGCCTGAAGGAGGTCCGGAAAGGTCACGCCCGCCCATTCGACGTCGATGAGTACCTGGCCCTCCCGGGGCTCCGGTTCCGGAACCTCTCGTACGGCCAAGGCATCGGGGCCCTCGAACGCGGTGAGGAGCGCGGCCTGCATTCAGTACCTCCCTATCGCCGGGGCCGTCACGAGCGGCGCCGGTCAGTCACCAGGACGAAGTCCCGGACGTCGCGGCCTGGAGTCCGGGACGGTCGGCGGCGAGCGCGGCACGCAGGGGACTCGGCTCGTCGACGATCAGCTGGGCGAGGATCTCGCCACAGGCCGGGCCGCTTGCCACCCCGTAGGAGTGACCGGTGTTGACGTAGATGCCCTCGACGCGGTCCACGATGGGAAGGTGGTCACGGGTGCGGCCGACCAGTCCCGCCCACAGCCCGGTGACACCCAGCTCACCGCGCCTGGTGCCGCGGTCCAGCGTCGTGTTGATCAGGGCGTGAGTGGCGGACATGCTGATATGCGGGTTGAGGGAGCCCGTGCCGTCGATGCTGTTGCCGACCACCAAGGCGCCTTCGGTGTTCTGGACGAGCGTGTCGTCGTAGCCGAAGTCGCCTTCCGCGCCGGGCGGTTGTGGCGCGGCGAAGAGCCGGGGGTCGTAGCCGGTCAGATCGGTCAGCGCCCCGCACCAGGCCACGCCACGCGGGCCGCGCAGGATGGGGCCCGGGGTGTAGGCGATCGGCTGGGTGACCAGCTGGCCCACCCGCGAGGTCTCGACCGGCAGGTCGATACCTTCCGAGCGCAGGTTCACCGACCAGGCGCCGGACGCCCACACCACCCCGCCCGCGTGGATGTCGCCGCGCACCGTGCGGACGCCGATGACCGAGTCGCCGCGCCGCAGCGTGCCCAGCACGGCGGTGTTCTCGTAGACCCGCACCCCGCGGCGCAGGCAGGCGGCGCCCAGCCCACGGGCGAACGCCTGGGCGTCGATCTGAGCGTCCTCGGCGCAGTGGACGGCGCCGATAGCGGACTCCGGAAGCACCGGGGAGTGTTTGCGGGCCTCGCGCGCACCGAGCAGCGAGACGTCGAGGCCGACGGCGGCACGGTCCTCGACGTACTCCTTCAGCACGGCCTTCTGCTCCTCCGTCTCGTAGAAGAACAGCCCGCCATGTCGGCGGAACTCGAAGGTGGGGCCAAGTTCCCGCTCGTACTCGGCGTAGCGTTCCAGGCCGCTTCGGGCCAGCTGGAGTTCCGTGCCGGAGCGGCGCGTCTGGAGCCACATCGCGCCCGAGTTACGGCCGGAGGCGCCGAACGCGAGGATCCGTTGCTCGGCGATGACGACGTCGTATCCGCGCTTGCTGAGCTCGAACGCGGTGCACAGGCCCACGATGCCGCCACCGACGACGACGATGTCGGCGGTGTCGAGGGCTCGAAGCTGGTCCATGCTGTCTCCCTGCGCACCTGTGGTCCGGTGGATCATACGAAGTGCCTTCGGCACTGGTCACTGCGCGGCCAGCCACTCTGTTCCTGCTTCCTTCAGGTCGGTGGCGAAGTCCTGGTGTCCCGGGATCTCATAGGCCGCCATGACGCCACGTCGTCGACGGGCATGGCGCTCTTGCCGGGCCAAGCGGTGACCGCGCGATGGTCGCCTCGTACAGCCGCAGCGGCTCGACCCACAACCCCTCCTCCAGAGCGAGGGAACGCAGAATCCCCGCCCGCCGACTCCTCGGCGGCAGCGTGGGTGGAGGTGGTGTTCCGGAGCGTGTCCTCGGTCGCCATGGTGTGCTTGGCCACCGCCACGGTCGCTGCGGCCGAGCCGACGACCAGGTTCCAGCTCGTAGCCCTGGATGAAGACCTTCTCCGGCGCCACCTGGCTCACGGCCGACCGCCGACAAGGCTCGACCTCTCCGAGGTGCTGCGGCTCCATTAGCGTCTCCACCCCCTTTCGGGCGTCCACGTGTTTCACGCCCGACGGTAGCCGGGATCCCGCCTCCGCCCCATCAGAATTCTCATCACCGCACAGCAGGTTCCTGAGATATATCCTGAAAGCACCTGACCGATTATTGCCTAGCCTGTCCGGAACACCAGGGTTTGCTGGTAGGTGGCTGAACGTTCCACACTGACGTAGGGAACCTTCCAAATGAGGCATGACGGGACTGGTTGCACGCTCGGCGATCTCCTCGGCAACGAGCGGCTGCGGCTGACTCTGCTCGTGGTCCCGGCGGGAGCGGAATCCCGGCCGGTGCACGGAGCACGGCTGGCCTCGGGAGGCGCCGATCTCGCCGAGGTCGGAGAAGACGTCGTCCTCGTGGCCGCGACCCGCCCCGCTACCGATGGCGACCTGCTCGGCGGTGTCGCCGACGCCCTCGCCCTGCCCGGTTCCAGGGTCATCGTCGTATGGCTGCCGCCGGGCGCCTCGTCCAAAGGCCTGGAGCCTGCTGTGGGCCGCCATATCCTGCTGGGCCTTCCTGATGACGTCGATCCGACGGAACTCATCGCCGAGATCGCCCGCTCGACCGCGCGAGCCGACGAGGCACCGACCAGGCGCCTGACGTCACTGCAGCGCTCGCTGACCCAGTCGCTGACCGAACCCGATCCGCTGCGGGCACTGACCGCGCGGGTCGCCAAGATCTGCAACGCGGTCGTCACACTCGTCGACAGCCACGGCGGCGTTGTGCACGCCTCGGGGCCCTTGCCGCTGTCCCTGCTCTTCCCGGAGATCGCGCGCACCCAGAGCGAGGCCCAGAGGTTCACCGTCGAAGGCTGGTACGGCATGGCGGTCAGGGTCGCCACCAGTGCCTCTGCCGGTGAGCGGACCGGCTGGCTCGTCGCGGCCGGCCGCCGCCCGGCCTTCCCGGACCAGTATTCCGAGGCGGCGTTGTACATCGCCGCCTCGCTCGCCGAGACCAGCCTCCAGATCGAACTCACCGCCCAGCGCCAGGAACGGGCGGTGCGCAGCGCCGTACTCGAAGAGGCCCTGGCACTGCGTCTGGAGCGACACGACGCCGAGTTGGCGGGCCGCATCGCCTCGCTGGGACTGTCCTTCGAACAGGAGACGCGGGTGGTCGTCGCGGAGCCTGCCCTCGGCGCGACCACCGCCCGGGACGTGGCAGCCCTGGAGTCGCTGCATGCCGGCCTGCAACGCACACTGGTCGGCGAAGGTCTCCCCCACCTTCTTGTCCTGCGCGAATCCGCCCTGGTCGGCCTCGTGCAAGCTTCGTCGTCCGCCGTCAGACGTGCCTTCGTCAAGGCGGGCACACCGACGGAGGGCTTGGTGCTGGGTATCGGACGGGACACGGCCGGCGTCGGGCACGTGGTCGACTCCTACCACGACGCCCAACTCGCCCTCCGCGTGCTGCGCCGCGACGGCACAGGGCGACGTCTGATGGCCTACGAGGAATTCGACTTCGCCACCCGTCTGTTCTCGGACGTCGGTCTCGACCGCATGGGCGAGTGGGCGAGGGAACTTCTCCGCCCGCTGGAGGACAACCAGATCATGTTGGCCACCCTCTCCACCTACTTCGAGCACCGGCAGAACATCATGACCGCGGCCGACGCGTTGGCCGTACATCACAACTCACTGCGCTACCGCCTGTCGAAGATCGAGTCTGCCCTAGACCTGAGCCTGCGGGATCCATCGGCGGTCTCGTCCCTGTTCCTCGCCTTGACCGCGCTTTCCATGGTGGAGGCGGAGTCCTGGGATCAGCGCCGGATCAGACCGGCCGACCGAGAGGATCCCAGCGAGATCCGCGGTGCCGGGGCGACGGGCAGCGTGCTCGCAGACCCGGAACGGGGGCTGGCCCTCTCCGCACGTTTCGGTGCGGCGCTCGGACCGGAACGCTGACCGCGTCTCCTCATCCGCAACCGCCGGAACCGGCCGAAGACGGCTTGGAAGGATTACAGGGAACGCACTCGGCCCTTGTCATAAGTGACGAGTGAGCCGCCGCGACAGAGCCTATACGGTCGCCTTTACGGGCGGCGACGGAGCCTTTTACGGCAGGAGCCATCGCCCAGCCTCCGGTCATCTCCGGAAAAGGAGTCCCAGAAATCATGGTGTCGCTGAACGTCGCTGTCACCCAATTCGAGCTGCGCCCCGAGCGGGACCTCGATCAATTCCTCGCCCACACCGAGGATCTCGTGCGCCGCGCCGCCCACCAGAACGCGGAGGTCGTGCTCTTCCCCGAACTCGCCAGTACCGGGCTCCTCGGATCCATCACCGACCACGAGGTGACCACCGCGACGATCAAATCGGCCTACTGGGATGTCCTGCCCACCTTCACCGACTCAATCGTCGACGGCCTTCGAAGCATGGCCAAGAACCACAACATCGTGGTGGCGGGCGGCAGCCACAACCGCGTGCACAGCGACGGCTCACTGCGCAACACCGCCTTCGTCGTCCACCCTGACGGCCGCGTCGAATCCCAGGACAAGACCCACCTGACGCCCCAGGAGCACGCGCTCGGCACCCGCGGCGGCGACGAACTGCTGGTCACCAGGATCGGATCGTTCACCGCGGGCGTGCTCATCTGTGCCGACATCCAGTTCCCGGAGCTGTCCCGGCACCTGGTGCGCAAGGGCGTCGACCTGATCCTGTGCCCCTCGCTCACCTGGAACCGGCGAGGCGTGCACCGGGTCCGCACCGGATGCCAGGCGCGCGCCATCGAGAACCAGCTCTACGTCGCGATGTCGCCCCTGATCGGCCACAACGGCCTGCCGGCGGACGCGCCCATGCACGCGACCGGCAGCGCCCTGGTCACCGGCCCCGTCGACAGGACCGTCGGGGTCAACGACGGGGTACTGGCCAAGGCCGAGTCGTCCGAGGAGGACCTGGTGGTGGTGTCCCTGGACCACGACCTCCTGCTGGCCTCGCGGGCGAACCCCGAAGCGCCCGGGCTCGCGCTCCAGCGGCCCGACCTGTACGCGAAACTCCTGGCGGAAGCGGGAGCCTGACGTGTTCACCCACACGCACCGGGTGCGCAATCACGAGGTCGACACTCAGGGCTTCCTCTTCAACAGCCGCTATCTGGAGCTGGCCGACGTCGCCATGACCGAGTTCTTCCGCGAACTCGGCTGGACCTACGCGAAGTTGGTCGAGGGCGGAACCGACCCGTCGGTGGTGAGCGCGCGGCAGACATTCCTGTCGCCGGCCCGCTTCGACGACGTCCTCGACGTGGATGTCGCGTGCCGGCGTGTGGGGACGTCCAGCTTCCAGCTCGACATGGCCGTCACGCGTGACGGAACGAAGATCGCGGAGATCGAGTTGGTCTACGTCAACGTCGACGCCGAGGCCGCGCGGTCCCGCCCGCTGCCCGAGGACGTCGCACAGGCCCTCCGTGACTCTCTCGCCCCAGAGCCTTCACAGCCGAGGAGACAGACAGAAATGACCCGCCCCAACGCTTCCAAACCGGCCTTTGCGCCGGCCAACGTCAAGCGTTTCGGCCCCGCCGAGATCGAGCATCGCACCGCGGACTCCGGCCTCGACCAACTCGGCACCTACTTCATGACGTTCGACGAGCCGGGGCACAGCGACCCGTGGACGCTCCAGTACGAGGAGACGGTCTATGTCCTCGACGGGCGAGCGGAGTTCCTCGTCGTGGAAGACGGCGTCGACGTCCCGCTGACCGGGGAGGCGGAAGAGCTGATCGTCCTGCCCCGAGGCACCACCGTCCGCTACGGAGCGGTTCCGGGCACGCGTCTCCTCCTGTCGATCACACCGGTCGACTGGCGAAACCAGGCATAGCCGATGCACAAGGAGTGGCAACGATGAGCAAGCCGATGGTCGAGGACCGAAGCGCTGCGGCGGCGTTCGCAGCAGACATCACCGACACCGACGCCGCGGTCGTCATCGACCCGGCGACCGAGAAGGCCATCGCCGCCTATCGGATCGCGACGGAGGCCGATGTCGACGAGGCCGTGCAGCGGGCAGCGGCAGCGGCGAAGGCGTGGGGGAACACCCCTCCTGCCGAACGCGCCGAAATCCTCCTCAAGATCGCCGACGTGATCCAGGAACGGGCGGAGGAGTTCGCCCAGCTCGAAAGCGAGAACGTCGGCCAGCCGATCACAGTCGCCCAGGGGGCGATGCCCTGGGTGTGGGACGTCATCCGTTTCAACGCGGGCGCGGCGCGCACGTCTTCCGTTCCCGCCACCGGCGAGTACGCGAACAACAGCACCTCGTGGGTGCGCCGCGAGCCCATCGGTGTCGTCGGCCTGATCACCCCCTGGAACTATCCCCTCCTGATGGCGGCCTGGAAGATCTCCGCTGCCGTCGCCGCAGGCAACACGGCGGTCATCAAGCCGTCGGAGCTGACTCCGACCAGCACCATCCTCTTCGTCGACATCGCGAATCAGTTCCTCCCCGAGGGCGTGCTCAACCTCGTACTGGGAGACTCGACCACCGGCAAGGCCCTGGTCGCGCACCCCACCGTCCGGATGATCTCGCTCACGGGAGACGTCGCGACCGGAAAGGCCGTCGCGGAGTCGGGCGCCCGGACGCTGAAGCGGATCGGCCTCGAACTCGGGGGCAAGGCTCCGGTCCTGGTCTTCGCCGACAGCCCGATTCGTGAGACCGCGCGGGACCTCGTGGAGTTCGGATACTCCAACAGCGGCCAGGACTGCACGGCCGCGTGCCGCATCATCGTCGAGGACTCGGCGTACGAAGAGTTCGTCGAGGCCTACTGCGAAGCAGCGGAGAAGTTGCGCGTGGGAGACCCCTCCGACCCGGAGACGGAGATCGGTCCGCTGATCTCCGAGCGTCAGCTGGCCCGGGTCGCCGGCTTCGTGGACCGCGCGCGCGACAACGGCGCGACCGTGCGGATCGGCGGACGGCGGCTCGACCGCCCGGGCTGGTTCTACGCCCCCACGGTCATCACCGACGCCGACCAGTCGGACGAGATCATCCAGCGCGAGGTCTTCGGGCCGGTGATCACGATCCAGCGCGGGCACAGTGACGACGAAATGCTCGACATGGCCAACGGAGTCGAGTACGGCCTGTCGGCGAGTGTCTGGACCACCAACCTCGCAAGGACCATGCGTCTCACGCGGGAGCTCGATTTCGGAACCGTGTGGGTGAACCAGCAGATCTTCATCGCCTCGGAGATGCCGTTCGGCGGCTTCCGGAACTCGGGATACGGCAAGGAGCTGTCCCCGCACGGGATCGACGAGTACTCCAAGTTCAAGCACGTGATGGTCAACCCCGAGTTGGCGAGCTAGCCGAGAAATGGACGTCAGTGATTCCATGAATTCCCGTACCCGAGTGAACGCCCCATCCGCACCGGCCGTCCCTGTTCCGGCCACCATGCGGGCCACTGTGCTGACCGGCCACGGCGGTATCGACAAGCTCGTCTTCCACGATGCCTACCCCACCCCGGCACCGGCGGAGGGAGAAGTACTGGTCCGGGTGGGCGCCTGCGGCATGAACAACACGGACATCAACACGCGGACGGGCTGGTACGACTCAGTCGTCGAGTCCGCTGTGTCCGAGGAACTGGGCCTACAGGGGCGGTCGGACGGGGCGGCATCCTCGTGGAACAGCTCCACGGTCGACTTCCCCCGGATCCAGGGCGCCGCGGTGGTGGGTCACATCGCCGGCGTGGGGCCGGGAGGAGACCCTGGCCGCATCGGTGAACGGGTGATCGTGGACCCCTCGGTCCGCGACGCCTCCCTGCCGCCCCACGCACAGTTGGTGCAGTACCTGGGCAGCGAGCGCGACGGGGGCTACGCGGACTATGTGGCAGTGCCCGCGGGCAACGCCCACCACGTCGACTCGCCGCTGTCCGACGCCGAGTTGGCCACGTTTCCGTGCTCGTACGACACCGCCGAGGAGATGCTGCAGCGCGCCCGGCTGACGGACGGCGAGACCATCGTCGTCACCGGTGCCGCCGGCGGTGTCGGAACGGCACTCATCCAACTGGCGAGCCTGCGCGGTGCACGCGTCGTGGCCGTCGCCGGCGCTGCCAAGGAGAAGCGGCTTCGCGCACTCGGGGCGGACGAGTTCGTCGCCCGCGAGAGCGACGACGTCCAGCGGGAGATCGAGCGCGTCATCGGTGAACGAGGCGCCCATGTCGCCGCGGATGTCGTCGGCGGGCCGGTGTTCGACGTGTTGCTGAAGGTACTCCGCCGCGGCGGCCGGTACACCACCGCCGGGGCGATCGCGGGTCCGGTCACGAGGATCGACCTGCGCGACCTGATCTACAAGGACCTCGAGATGCACGGCATCACCAATCCGACCGCAGCGACCTTCGCCCGTCTGGTGGACCTGATCCGGGCCGGCAGGCTCCAGCCTCTGCTGGAGGAGTCTTTCCCGCTGGAGGACCTGCCTCAGGGCCAGGCACGGCTGCTGAAGCGCACGCACATCGGCAAGTTCGTGGTCACGACGTGAGCTGACAGCCGCCTCGGCCGACTCAGCCGGTGCATGACAGCGTGTCGAGTTCAGGGCCCCCCGTTGGCCTCGCTGACGATGCGAGCATGGCCGGGCTCGTAGCGTAGGGCCTATCTGCGGTGCTGCGAGTCCAGCGGGCGTCCGGGCCGGATCACGCCCGGCCCGAGGCCGAGCACCTCGAACCGGGCGGGCAAGCTGCCCGGCGATCAGGTCGGCGGCGAGGGCATGATGGATGAGTTCGGCGGAGCCGACGGAGACGACCGTCTGTGCGCGGACTCTGGCCTGCGCGAGGCTGCTGCGCCGTTCGTCCAGCAGCGCATCCGTTGAGTTCTCGCGTCGCACCGGCCTTGCGTCGTCTTGGAGAGCGGCGACGCATGCCGCTGCGGCGGCGTCAAGGCGGTCGTTCTTCCGGCCTGCGCCGGGGTGAGATCTGGCGGACCCGCGCGGGTGCGCTGGGTGGGACGACAACGACCTGTTCTCCCCGGCCGAGCAGCAATGAAGTCCGATGGTGTCCCAGTCCAGCATGCGCTGGTGCTCGTGGACCGAGGGCGGCGCACAACCGATCGCCTCGCGCGGCGAGGTCACGGTCCAGGAGACCGTATCGACCGCCCCCGTTATGGTTTCCGCGGTCCTGCAACAGGCCGCGGAAACATAACGGGGGCGGTTTCGTTTCTCAGTGCCGCCGCGCGAGACGCGGTGGCACTGGCTGGGGCTGCTCACCAGGCGCGCAGGGACTGTGCAATGCCGCGCAGGGCGTGCACGTGACGCTCTCCGCGCTTACTTCGGCTACTGCTCGATCTTCAGGCGTCGCTGGGTGACTGTGACCGGCTCGCCGCTCATTCGCTCGTTGATCCACGGCCCGGCGCGGGCGTGGCAAGCGTGGAAGGCGCCGACCTAGGCGGGCGGGAGGCCGGTCAGGTCCTCGACGCAGGCCGGTTCGGCGAAGGGCCTGGTACTGAGCCGCCCGACATCGAGCACCGCGTGGAGATCGCTAAGGCGCCGGTCCCTACGAGCCGGTGACTTCAGTCCCCAGCCGCCCCCGGGTCGATGAGTTCGGCCAGGTGCAAGCTCTGCCGGTCGGGGGCGAGTTGTCTGACCTGCATGGAGCAGCTGAACCCGTCGGCGAGGACCGGTGTTTCCGGTGCGGCCCGCTTGAGGGCGGGGGCAAGAGCCTGTTGGGCGACCTTCATGGAGACGTCGTAGTGCTCGGACTCGAAACCGAAGGTGCCGGCGACGCCGCAGCATCCCGTGGCCTCGTCGACCTCGGCGACGCCCAGGGCGGCGAGCGCCTTTCGCTGGACGGCGGCACCGAAGGCCGAGTACTCGTGGCAGTGGGTCTGCACAGTGACCGACGGCGGCATCGTCGGCGGCTGCCAACCGCCGTCGACCCACTCCAGCACGGCTTCCGCGAAACTGCGGACCCGGGAGGACACCCTCTCGGCCGCTTGCGTGCCCAGGAGTTCCGGGGCCTCCTGCTTCAGCGCGGCCGCGCAGCTCGGCTCAATGACGACGATGGGAGTGTCCGTACCGTCGTCGAGCTTCGCGACGGTCTTGGACAGCACCTTCTTGGCGGTGTCGAGCTGGCCCGTCGTGATCCAGGTCAGCCCGCAACACGCGTCGGTCTCGCAGGTGACCTGGCGGCCGGAGCCGACCGCGACCCGTGCGGCGGCACCAGCCACCTCCGGCCGGAATCCCTTCGTGAAGGAGTCGACGAACAGGACGACATCAGTACCTCCCGCATCGGCGCCGGCGTCCGCCAGCTCCTTGCGCAGCCTGCGTCGCGAGGCGAACCTGGGCAGCGTGCGTTCGGTCGTCAGGCCCCCTGCCCGGGCCACGACCTTGCTGAGCGGTGAGGCGAGCACCGCGTTGACCAGCGGGCTGACGCGCCCCGTGAGCCTGAGCCAGCGGGGCAGCCAGCCGAGCGAGAAGTGCGACATGGGCCGCATACGACCCGCGTAGTAGTGGGAGTAGAACTCGGATTTGTACGTCGCCATGTCGACGCCCGCGGGGCAGTCGTGCGAGCAGGCCTTGCACGCCAGGCAGAGGTCGAGCGCCGCGCGGACGTCGTCAGAGCGCCACCCCTCACCGACGCTCCGCGCGCCCCGGACCATGTCCTGCAGTACTCGGGCACGGCCGCGGGTGGAGTCCTTCTCGTCACCCGTGGCCCGGAAGCTCGGGCACATGACGCCGCCGGAGTCCGCACGGCACCGTCCCACGCCGATGCATCCCTGCACCGCGTGGACCCAAGGGTCCGTCCCGGCCGCCTCGGCGTCGACGGGGCTGAGCGTGAAGTGGGTGCGCCATTCGCGGTCGGGGACTCCGGCCAGTGCGAGGTTCGCGTCGATCGGGTCCGGCTGGGTGATCGACCCGGGGTTGAGCAGCCCCGAGCCGTCCCAGATGCCGCGGTAGGCCTCGAAGGCGGTGAGTACGGACGGGCTGTACATGATCGGGAGGAACTCGGACCTGGCCCGTCCGTCGCCGTGTTCGCCGGAGAGCGACCCGCCATGTCGTACGACCAGTTCGGCGGCGGCCGCGGTGAACTCCCGGTACACCTTCCGGCCCGCGTCGGTGCGCAGGTCGTAGGTGATGCGGATGTGCATGCACCCGGCCCCGAAGTGCCCGTACATGATGCCCGTCAGCCCGTGCTCGTCCAGGAGCCGACGGAAGTCGGCCAGATACTCGGCGAGATGCTCTGGGGCGACGGCGGAGTCCTCCCACCCCGGCCAGGACTCGCCGCCACTCGCGGGCCGGGACGACAGACCGGCACCGTCCTCGCGCACTCGCCACAGCGTCGCCCGCTCGTGTGGGTCGGGAACGGCGCGGCCGTCCACCAGGCGCCCGCCTGCCTCCAGCCGTTCGAGCAGCAGGGCGGCATCAGCGGCCACGTCCTCCGGACGCTCTCCGTCGAGGTCGACATAGAGGAATGCCTTGCCCCTGGGCATGCCCTGGACGGAGTCCACACCGCGGCGCAGCCGCATCGTGTCGACGATGACCTCGTCGATTCCTTCCACGGCGGCGGGCGAGAACTCCAGGATGGTGGGGATGTCCCGTGCGGCGTCGACGACGTCCGCATAGCCCAGGCACACCAGCAGCGCGCTCGGAGCCTTCGGCACGAGCCTCATCCGCGCCCGCACCACGAGGGCACAGGTGCCCTCCGAGCCGACGAGAGCCCGGGCAACATCGAAGCCCTTCTCTGGCAGCAGGTGCGAGAGGTGGTAGCCGGACACCTGCCGCTGGATGCGTCCCAGCTCCGTACGGAAGGGGGCGAGGTTGGCTTGCGCGAGTTCCTTGAGCTGCTCGCCGAGCGCGAAGGCCCTGGCCACCGCGTGCGCGTCCTCGGGGTCCGTCGCGCGCAGTCCGCCGGCGAACGCCGTGAGCTGTACGCCGTCCGAGGTGACGATGTCGAGTTCGACCACGTGGTCCGACGTCCGCCCGTACCGCACGGAGTGATTTCCGCACGCGTCGTTCCCGACCGCGCCCCCTACGGTGGCGCGGGTCTTCGACGAGGGGTCGGGCGCGAAGGTGAGGGCGCCATCGGTGGCGCTCTCCGCCGAGCGGCTGAGCACCGAGAGCACGACGCCCGCATCGACATCGGCCGTGCCGGACGTTTCGTCGATCGTGTGGATCCGGTTCATGTGGCGGGAGAAGTCCACGACCACGCCGGGACCGACGGCGTTGCCGGCCATGGAGGTTCCCCCGCCCCGGCCTACCACGGGCGTACCGGTGGCGGCACATGCCTTCACGACCGCGATGACATCGTCGACGCTGCGCGGGAAGACGACGGCCAGCGGTGGAACGCGGTAGTTGGACGCGTCGTAGGCATAGGCGGCGAGTCGGAGTCCCGAGGTCTCCACGGACACGCCGGCCGCCTCGATCCTCGACAAGACGTCCATGGGGCCAGTCACGTCAGCGCCCGTCCTTTCTGCCCGCGGGGCCGCAGTGGACGCCGGCCGTCATACGACCGGACGCACCGAAGGTCACTCGCCGGAACGCTACCGAGTCACCTGTCTCCCTGGTTTCGGAAGACGCACCAGCCATCAGCCGATCCCTCGGCTTTTCACCAGTGTCTGCCGCCTCGCACGCATGCCTAGCCTGAAGGGCCAGAGCCGTGACAACGGAGCGTGACTATGCCGACGCATCTGACCCACTGGGGAGCTTTCGAGGCTCAGACGGACGGACGGTCACTGAGGTCGGTCCGGCCGTGGTCAGGTGATCCTGACCCGCGCGACCTCATCCACAACGTGGCCTCCGCCCAGCACCATCCGACGCGGGTGCTCCGGCCGGCCGTCCGCCTCGGCTGGCTGGAGAACGGCCCCGGCAGCGGCGCGGACCGCGGCACCGAACCCTTCGTCGAGGTGTCGTGGGAGCGGGCCATCGAGCTGGTGAGTGCTGAGCTCGGGCGCGTATATACCGAGCACGGCCCGTCCGCGGTGTACGGGGGATCGTACGGCTGGGCCAGTGCCGGCCGTTTCCATCACGCCCAGAGCCAGATCCACCGGTTCCTCAACACCCTCGGCGGATACGTCGCCGGATGGAGCGACTACAGCTACGGCGCCTCCGGCATCCTGCTCCCGCACGTGGTGGGCAACGCCGGCGCCATCATGGCGGGTGCCACCTCCTGGGACGTGATCAGCGGGACCACAGACCTGTTCCTCTCCTTCGGCGGCCTGTCCGAGAAGAACAGTGGCATCAACTCCGGCGGGATCGGCCGGCACTCCGCCCGGGATGCCATCCGGCGGGCGGTGGCCCGAGGATGCCAGTTCATCGACATCACGCCGATCGCGGACGACACATACGCCGAGGCCAAGGCCGAGTGGATCGCGCCCCTGCCCGGTAGCGACGCCGCCCTGATGCTGGCCCTCGCGTTCGTGCTGGACGCCGAGGACCTCGCCGACCGAGCCTTCCTCTCCACACACTGCGTCGGCTTCGATCAGTTCCTGCCGTACCTGCGCGGGACGGTCGACGGCGTCCCGAAGAATCCCTCCTGGGCAGAGCGTCTGACCACCGTCCCCGCCGAACGGATCGTCCGCCTCGCCCGTGAAATGGCGGCGTCGCGGACCATGATCAACCTCAGCTGGTCCCTTCAGCGCCAGCAGCACGGGGAGCAGCCCATCTGGCTCGGGGTGACCCTGGCGGCGATGCTCGGACAGATCGGGCTGCCGGGCGGTGGCTTCCAGCACGGCTACGGCGCGACGGCCGAGGTAGGGCTCCCCAAGCGGGTGACCAGTGCTCCCTCACTCCCGCAGGGACGCAATGCCGAGACCTCGGGAATCCCAGTGGCGAGGATCTCGGACATGTTGCTGACGCCGGGCCGCAAGATCGATTTCGACGGGCGGCGTATCACTCTTCCGAAGATCGAGTTGGTCTACTGGGCAGGAGGAAATCCCTTCCACCATCACCAGGACCTGGCCCGCCTGCGCCGGGCGTTCATGACGCCCGCCACTGTCGTCGTCCACGAGCAGTTCTGGACCAGCACAGCACGGCACGCCGACATCGTGCTCCCGGCGACGATGACGATCGAGCGCGACGACTACGGCGCCGGCCGCAACGACCCGGCCTTCTTCCCGATGCCCGCCCTCACGGAGCCGGCCGGTGAGGCCCGGGACGACTACGCGATCTTCTCCGCCCTCGCGGCAAAGCTGGGCCGAGGAGAGAGCTTCACCGAAGGCCGCGACGTGATGGGGTGGCTCCGGCACTTGTACGACGGGTGGCGGAGCAGGCTCGCGGCGCGCGACATCGAGGTCGTCGACTTCGACACGTTCTGGAGCAGCGAGAACATTTCGATCCCCGTCATTGACGAGGATCAGGTGTTGTTCTCGGAGTTCCGGCGTGACCCCGGCGCGAATCCCCTGCCCACGGCCAGTGGAAAGATCGAGATTTATTCGTCGACCATCGCCGGGTTCGACTACGCCGACTGCCCCGGCCACCCCGTCTGGATCGCTCCCGACGAATGGCTCGGCAGTTCCGGCACCCACCACCTGCACCTGATCGCGAACCAGCCCAAGACCCGGTTGCACAGTCAGCTCGACATCGGCGACACGAGTCAGAAGGCGAAGGTCGCGGGGCGGGAGCCGCTGCGGATGCATCCCGAGGACGCGGCAGCTCGTGGTCTGTCGGACGGCGACGTCGTGCGGCTCCACAACGAGCGCGGAAGTTGCCTGGCGGGCTTGGTGGTGTCGGACGCGGTCCGGCGCGGCGTGGTCCAGCTCTCCGCGGGCGCCTGGTACGACCCCGACCCTGACGACCCGTCATTCTGCCGCCATGGCAACCCGAACGTGCTGACGGCGGACCGGCCGGCGTCGAGCCTGTCCCAGGCCACGACGGCGCAGCACGCGCTCGTGGAGGTCGAGAAATGGCTGGGCGCCGCCCCGGAGGTGACCGTGACCACCCGACCGCCCAGGCTCCTGGACTCCTCTCACCTCGACGAACTGTCCAGATGAAGCAACGAGGCTCCCAAGCCGATGAGTTGAGACGTCCAACGTCTCTCTCGACGGCTCGGGAGCCTCGTCCACGTGATGCCTGCCTGCCCGGTCAGACGATGGGAAGCGTGACGAACGACCCCGCCTCCCCGCCGACATGGAGAGTCTGGGACGCGACGCGCATCTCGCCGGTGCGCAGGCCGTCGGCGGTGTTCAGGTTGCGGTCCCACCGCGGGAAGCAACTGGAGGTCACCTGCACGCGAATGCGGTGCCCCCTCTTGAACAGCATGCTCGTGGACCACAGGTCGACCTCGACGGTGGATGCTTCGCCGGGGATGGTCTCGACGCGGGTGATGCCGTCGACGACGTTGTAGGAACGGCCGTCCGGGTGGACATCGCACAGGCGCACGACCCAGTCGGTCGTGGGGCCGTCGGTCGCCGCCGTCAGGGACGCGGTGACCCGCCCCGTCACCTCGACGTCCTCAGTGAGTACGTCGGTGGTGAAGACGAGGACGTCGTCGCGCTCCTCCACGACGCGCTGGTCGAAGGAACCCGACGGCGGATACGGCATGACGGTGGCGCCGCCGACGGTCGGTACGGGGTTCTGCGGGTCGTACGTGAAGGTGAGCGTTCCCGGGGCCGCCTCGCCGTCGGCGGCCAGTGTGCCGTCGGTGCCGAGCTGGAAGCGCGTGTCGACCGCGCGGCTCAGCGGCCACTCCGGCTCGGAGCGCCACTCGCCCGCGCCCATGACGTAGATCTTTACGGGCAGGTCGTCGTTCGGGGCCTCGCCCGTGGTCAGACACGCGTGCAGCCAGTCGAAGGTCAGGCCGAGGATGGACGTGGAGAAGTCGATGACGGACCCGTGTCCCGCGATGCCGAAGTTGATGTCCCCCTGCATCCCGGTCTGGGCGATGTGGTTCCAGGGTCCGACCACCAGCTTGGCCCCTGTCCGCTGCGCCGCGGCTGTGTAGTTGTCGATCGTGCCCTGGACGAACACGTCGTACCAGCCGGCCACATGCAGACTGGGCACCGTGACGTTCTCCTGGTGCGGAGGCACATCACCGGCGGCCATGGACGCGCGGTCCGCGAGGTGCGCCAGATCCCATCGGGCGACGACGGGATCCGTGCCGGTGGGAAGCTCGTGATACGTGGGCCCGGGGATGCCGTCGAGAGCGGCGGCGAGCGCGGCCACCTGCTTCATCAGCTCCTCCTCGTTGTCGGCATGGCGACGAACGAGCACGTCGAAGCCCATACCCAGCGCCCAGCCGCGCCCAAGGCCGAGCTCATACGCGCCGCCACGGAACGCCAGGCCGTTGTCGGTCTCACGGAAGGTCAGCGAGGGCGCGATCGCCTTCAGCGCCGCAGGCTGCAGACCCGCCGCCTGCCACTGCACATTGCCCAGATAGCTGATGCCCCACATGCCCACCGCGCCGCTGGAGCCGGGCAGTTGCGCGGCCCACTCGATGGTGTCGGCGCCGTCGGTCGCCTCGTTCACAAACGGCACGAACTCGCCCTCGGAGGCGAACCGCCCGCGTACGTCCTGGACCACGGCGATGAGCCCCCGCCGCGCGGCCAGTACGGGATCCAGGAACTGCAGCTCGTAGTTGTCCGTCTTGTCGTACGGCGTCCGGGAGACGATGACAGGCCACGGTCCCGGTCCTTCCGGACGGTAGACGTCCGCCCGCAGAACGACACCGTCGCGCATCGGGACCGGCACGTCGTACTCGATTGTCACGCCTGCCATTGCTCTCCTCCTACTGCTTTGTCGTATGGCGCGGTGATCGCCGGGCTAGTCGACGTCCGTGACCTTCTGGAGATGGTCGAGGGCGTCTACGTACTCGTTGAGCAGCCGCGTGATCTCGGACTTGACGGTGGTGTGGCCTTTCATGTCACCGACCACCTGGCCCACGGCGTAGGTCCAGTAGTCGAGATCGCGTGCGTGCTCCGCCCGCTTGTAGGGGTAGCCGTTCAGGATCGACTGCATCGGCCAGGACAGCGGCGCGGGAGCGGTGGGAGCCTGCCAGGCGTCGATGTACTTCGTCCGCAGCATCCGCCCCGGCTTGCCGGTCATGACCCGCGCTAGGAGGGCGTCCTCCGACTCTGCGGCGAAGAGCTTCTCCCGCATTTCCAGGCTGAGTTCGCTCTCCGCGGTCCCGAGCCACAGCGACCCGGTCCACACGCCCTGACAGCCCAGGGACAGCGCGGCGAGGATGTGCGAGCCGCGGGACACACCGCCGGCGGCCAGCACCGGCACGCCGGCCGCCGCCTCCACGACCTGCGGCCACAGCACCATCGACGCCACGGTGCCGACGCTGCCGCCCGCCTCCGTGCCCTGCGCGACGATGAGGTCGACCCCCGCCTCTCGCTGCTTGACCGCGTGCCGGGCGGTGCCGACGAGCGCACCGACCTGGACGCTTCGGGCGTGCGCCGCCTTCACCACCCAGTCCGGTGTGACACCGAGGGCGCCGACGACCAGGCTCACCGAGCTCCGGGCCAGCGTCACATCGAGCTGGTCACGGCTCTTCTTGTTGGTCATCGCCATCTTCCTGGCGTTCTCGACCATGTAGGCGTCGCGGTCCTCGGGAGTGAGGTCGTTCAGCCCGCCGCCGTCCAGCATGTCCTTCACGAACGCCAGGTAGCGGTCCGGGATCGAGGCCAGATACTCCTCGGGAGTCTTCTCGTCGTCCATCGCCGTGCCCGGGAAGACCAGGTCCACGCCGAAGGGCTTGCCGTCGACCTCCCGCTCCAGCCACTCGATCGACATGTCGAGCTCTTCGGGAGTCATCCATGCGGCGCCGAGCACGCCCATGCCTCCGGCCTTCGTGACGGCCGCGACGACGTCCCGGCAGTGGGAGAAGGCGAAGAGGGGGAGCTCGATGCCGAGGCTGTCGGTCACATCGGTTTTCATCGGGAGACCTTCTCGTGGCGGTAGAAGTCGACGTGCTCGGGAGCCAGCGGCTCGTTGCCCAGGATCAGGTCCGCGGCCTTCTCGGCGATCATCATGACCGGGGCGTAGAGATTCGCGTTGGGAATGACGGGCATCACCGAGGCGTCCACGACGCGAATCCCGTCCAGACCGTGAACGCGCATGGTCTGCGGATCAACGACGGCCTCGTCGTCGGTGCCCATCTTGGCCGTGCCGCAGGGGTGGTACGTCGTCTCGGCGTCGCGGGCCACCCACGCGAGGATCTCCTCGTCGGTCCTGATGTCGGGTCCTGGTGAGAGTTCGCCGCCGTTGAAGGGCGCGAACGCGGGCTGGTTCAGCAGCTCCCGCGTGACGCGGACACCGTCGATCCAGTCCTGGCGGTCCTGCTCGGTCGACAGGTAGTTGAAGGTGAGGACCGGGGCCTGGAGGGGATCGTTGGCGCGCAGCTTCACATGCCCCTTCGACTGGGGAGTCTGCGGTCCGAGGTTGATCTGGTAGGCGTGCTCCGTCGGGGCGGGCGTGCCGTCGTTGCGCACGCCCAGGGCGAGCATGGTCAGCATCTGGTTCGGCATCGGTACGTCTTCGTTGGAGCGGACGAACCCGCCGGCCTCGAAGTGATTGCTGGCGGCCGGACCCTCACGCTTCAGCAGCCACTTGGCCCCGATGCCCGGCCATGACTTCATCTTGAGAATGCCTGCCATCGAGACCGGCTGCGTACAGCCGTACATGACGAACGCTTCGAGGTGGTCCTGCATGTTCTCGCCGACCCCGGGCAGGTCCTCGACCACAT
The DNA here is from genome assembly GCF_036322545.1 of Streptomyces sp. SP18BB07. Lineage (NCBI taxonomy): Bacteria > Bacillati > Actinomycetota > Actinomycetes > Kitasatosporales > Streptomycetaceae > Streptomyces > Streptomyces sp. SP18BB07. The sequence goes on along the minus strand of NZ_JAQYWT010000154.1, from coordinate 1,000 downwards.
CGATGCCGAGCCGGCTCAGCTCCTTGCCGTTGCCCACACCGGAGAGTTGCAGGAGCTGCGGCGAGTTGAACGCTCCGCCGCAGAGGATGATCTCCTTGCCGCGGACGACCGTTCTGCCGTCCCGCCGCGAGGCGAGTTCGACGCCCACCGCGCGCTTGCCCTTGAAGACGACCCGGCTGACGAGGGCGCCGGTCATCACATCCAGGTTCTTCCGGTCGCGGATGGGCGCGAAGTACGTGCGGGCCGCGTCGTAGCGCTCGCCGTTCTCGATGTTGCAGTCGAAGGGTGCGAACCCCTCCTGGCGGTAGCCGTTGACGTCGTCGACCACTTCGTGGCCGGCCTGCCGCGCGGCTTCGAAGAGCGCGCCGAACAGCGGGTTCTCGACCTTGTGCCGGTGGACCGGGATAGGCCCGGAGTGGCCGCGGTAGACACCGCGCGGATCACTGCCGACGAGACGTTCGAGTCGCTTGAAGTAGGGCAGGGTGTGGGCGTAGCTCCAGGTCTCCATGCCCGGTGCCTCGGCCCAGCCCTCGTAGACGAGGGGGTTGGCGCGCTGGAAGAACATGCCGTTCATGGAGCTGGAGCCACCCATGAGCTTGCCCCGGTAGTGCGCGATCCTCCGGTTGGCCAGCATGGGCTCGGGCTCGGACTTGTACTGCCAGTCGTAGAGCTTGTGGCCCATGACGAAGAGAAAGGCGGCCGGCACGCGCACGGGGTAGTCGAATCTGGAGTGTCGCCGACCGGCCTCCAGGACCAGGACCCGACTGCGGCCGTCGGCCGTCAGACGGTTGGCGAGCACGCAGCCGGCCGAACCGCCGCCGACGATGATGTAGTCATAGCCGTCATGCTTCATGAGACGTCCATACCTTTCTTCGTGGGTTGATCGCGGTCATTCGTAAGATCGGGACACCCAGGGATGCCGGGTATGGCTTTCATGCGAGTGCCGCTTTCGTGGCTGAGGAGGATTGGCCGCCCGGCATCCCGCGACGACTCGACTGCT
>NZ_JAQYWT010000153.1:0-938 GCF_036322545.1 Streptomyces sp. SP18BB07 | reverse complement strand
TGGCGCGGAGTTCGGTGAGGAGGTGCGGGGGTTCACCGTCGACGGTTCCGAGGGCCTGGACCGCATCCCCGGTGTCGCCGAGGAGCAGGACCGCCGCTACTACGCGATCACCGTCCGGCCGCAGGTGTTCATCAACCTCGTCCCCGACCACGTCATCTTCCACCGGATGTACCCGATGGCGGCCGACCGCACGATCGTCGAGTGCGACTGGCTGTACCTGCCGCACGTCGTCGACAGCGGCAAGGACGTGGAGCGTTCGGTGGAGCTCTTCCACCGGGTCAACCAGCAGGACTTCGACGCCTGCGAGCGCACCCAGCCGGCGATGAGCTCGAAGGCGTACGCCAAGGGCGGTGTCCTGGTGCCCAGCGAGCACCACATCGGCGAGTTCCACACCTGGCTGCAGAACAAGCTCGACGTCGGACCCGCGCACTGACCTCCCGTCCCCCCTCGCCTCCCTCCGGAACCCGCACAGGAGACCGCTGATGACCCTGTTCAACCAGTCCCTGCACGAGCTGGACCCGGACGTCGCCGCCGCCGTCGACGCCGAGCTGCACCGCCAGCAGTCCACCCTGGAGATGATCGCCTCGGAGAACTTCGCTCCCGTCGCGGTCCTGGAGGCGCAGGGCTCGGTCCTCACCAACAAGTACGCCGAGGGCTACCCGGGCCGCCGCTACTACGGCGGCTGCGAGCACGTCGACGTGGCCGAGCAGATCGCCATCGACCGGGTGAAGGACCTGTTCGGCGCCGAGTACGCCAACGTGCAGCCGCACTCCGGCGCCTCCGCCAACCAGGCCGCGCTCTTCGCCCTGGCCCAGCCCGGCGACACCATCCTCGGCCTGGACCTGGCGCACGGCGGTCACCTCACCCACGGGATGCGGCTGAACTTCTCGGGCAAGCAGTTCGAGGTCGTCGCCTACCACGTGGACACCGCGACCGGT
>NZ_JAQYWT010000152.1:0-338 GCF_036322545.1 Streptomyces sp. SP18BB07 | reverse complement strand
TGTCGTCCCCGATCCCGGGCAGCAGCTCGGAGGCGAGGGCCCGGCAGGTGCCCGGGGCGGCCCCCGCGTCCCGGGCCGCCGCCGCGCACTCCGCCGCGACCGTGTCCGTGGAGAGCAGGTCGCGGGGTTCCTGCGGGACGAGGCCCACGCGGCGTACGAGGTCCGGGGGCGCCGTCCGGGGGGGGACCAGCCCGCCCACCCGCACCGCACCGGCCGCCGGTTCCACGAGCCCGAGCCGGGCGGACCGCCGCGTGGCCTTGCCGGCGCCGGGGCGGCCCAGGAGGGCGATCGTCTCGCCCGGGGTGACGGTGAGGGAGACGTGGGTGAGGGCGTGGACG
>NZ_JAQYWT010000151.1:0-236 GCF_036322545.1 Streptomyces sp. SP18BB07 | reverse complement strand
TTCGGCGTGGGCAAGACCACGTTCGTCGGGGCCGTCTCGGAGATCAACCCGCTGCGTACCGAGGCCGTGATGACGTCCGCGTCCGCGGGCATCGACGACCTCACCCACACCGGGGACAAGACGACCACCACGGTCGCCATGGACTTCGGCCGCATCACCCTCGACCAGGACCTGATCCTGTACCTGTTCGGCACCCCCGGCCAGGACCGCTTCTGGTTCATGTGGGACGACCTGGT
>NZ_JAQYWT010000150.1:0-374 GCF_036322545.1 Streptomyces sp. SP18BB07 | reverse complement strand
GGCCGTGGTCGAGCCTCCGGTTGAGGAGGGTCCGCCCGGGGTGGAGCCGCCTGGGGACGAGGGCTCTCCCGTCGAGGAGCCTCCCGTAGAGGAGGCGCCGCCCGTGGTCGAGCCACCGGTTGAGGAGGGTCCGCCCGTGGTGGAGCCGCCTGGGGTAGAGGGGCCGCCGGTCGTGGAGCCACCCGGAGAGGAAGCGCCGGCGGTGGTCGAGCCTCCGGTTGAGGTGGGTCCGGCCGTGGTGGAGTCGAGTGGGGAGGAGGGGTCTGGGTTCGTGGTTCGTGGCGTTGAGGTGTCGACGCGGTTGTTGGTGCCTGGGGTTGTGGAGGGTGCTGCCGTGGTGGAGGAGGATGAGGAAGTGGATCCACACGTAGTGG
>NZ_JAQYWT010000149.1:0-351 GCF_036322545.1 Streptomyces sp. SP18BB07 | reverse complement strand
CTCGATGTCCTCAACCGGGCCGTCGCCCGCCTCACCCTGCGCGCACCCACCACACGCAAGGAAATCAACGCCGCACTACGCGCCGTCGAGGAACTGTCCGACGACGCGCCCTGGCGTGAGACCATCCGCACCACCCTGGCCATCCCGGCCGCCCACCTCACCCACCTCGCCTGCTCCCTGAACAACCTCTCCAACCCGCAGAGCGGGACTGGGGACTGGCAGGCGGCGCTCGCCTCCATCACCGAAGCCGTCGAAATCCGCCGTACCCTCGCCCAGGCCAACCCCGCCGCCCACCTCCCCGACCTCGCCATGTCCCTGAACAACCTCTCCGTCCAGCAGAGCGGGACTGGG
>NZ_JAQYWT010000148.1:0-306 GCF_036322545.1 Streptomyces sp. SP18BB07 | reverse complement strand
GGGCTTCCCGCTTTGCGGGGGTGGGGGCGGGTGCGGGGGGGTGGTGGGTGGGGGTGTGGTTGGGTGGGGTGTGTGTTTAGTTGTTGGCGGAGGGTTGTTTGGGGTGGGGGCTTTGGTTTTCTTATTTCATGTGGTCGCCGCCCCGGCGTCCGTGCGCGTCGAGGTGCTGGACGCCACCGCACGGGGCGGGCCGGCGCGGATGCCTGATGCCTCGGACACAGTGCGCGTGGGCGGTGGCTTCACCGCCACCGGCCCGCAGGGCGGCGTGCGCTGGCAGTTCGACGCCGCGGGGCGCCTGGAGCACCG
>NZ_JAQYWT010000147.1:0-1500 GCF_036322545.1 Streptomyces sp. SP18BB07 | reverse complement strand
TCCATACCTTTCTTCGTGGGTTGATCGCGGTCATTCGTAAGATCGGGACACCCAGGGATGCCGGGTATGGCTTTCATGCGAGTGCCGCTTTCGTGGCTGAGGAGGATTGGCCGCCCGGCATCCCGCGACGACTCGACTGCTGATTGGGATGCGCGAACCGAATCGCTCGTATGGACGTGACAGCGAGGTCGTCTGCTGGGACAGCACGCGGGAACGACGAAGGAGGGTCCGGTGCCCGAACTGTGGGCGGGGACGGACGCGGGCAAGGGCGAACACCACTGCACCGTGATCGACGCGGACGGCACCAAGGCGCTCTCGCGCCGGGTACCGAACAGCGAGGACGAGCTGCTGCAACTGCTCGGTGACGTCCTGGACCTGGCCGACGGCAGCCCCGTCACCTGGGCGGTCGACCTCAACGCCGGCGGTGCCGCGCTGTGGATCGCGCTGCTGGTCAACCATGGGCAGCGGCTCTTCTACATCCCCGGCCGGACCGTGCACCACGCCTCCGGCTCCTACCGGGGCGACGGCAAGAGCGACGCCAAGGATGCCTTCGTCATCGCGGACCAGGCCCGGATGCGCCGAGACCTCCAGCCCTTGCAGGAGACCAGCGAGATCGCGGTCGACCTGAAGATCCTGACCGGCCGGCGCATGGACCTGTCCGCCGACCGCACCAGGGCGATCAACCGGCTCCGCGCGCAGATCCTGGAGTACTTCCCCGCCCTGGAACGGGCTTTCGACTACAGCACCTCCAAGACCGCGCTCATCCTGCTCACCGGATACCAGACCCCGGCCGCCCTGCGCCGGATCGGCCGGGCCCGGCTGGCCACCTGGCTCAAGAACCACGGCGTGCGCAACCTGAACGTCGCCAAGAGCGCCGCCGACGCCGCGGTCACCGCGGCCGAGGCCCAGTTCACCGTCGTCCCCGGGGAGAAGACCGCCGCGAAGATGGTCCACACCCTGGCCAGGGAGGTGATGGCCCTCGACGAGGAGATCGCACAGACCAACGCCCTCATCGAGGGCCGGTTTCGCGAGCATCCCGACGCAGAAGTGATCACCAGCATGCCCGGCATCGGCGACATGCTCGGCGCGGAGTTCATCGCCGCGACCGGCGGTGACATGGCTGCCTTCGGCAGCCCCGACCGGCTCGCCGGCGTCGCCGGACTCGCCCCCGTGCCCCGCGACTCGGGCAAGATCAGCGGCAACCTGCGCCGGCCCAGACGCTACAGCCGACGGCTCCTGCGGATGTTCTACCTCTCCGCCCAGGTCGCCACCGTGCACTGTCCCCAGTCCAAGGCCTTCTACCAGCGCAAACGCGCCGAGGGAAAGTCCCACAAGCAGGCCGTCCTCGCGCTGGCCAGACGCCGCCTGAACGTGCTCTGGGCCCTGATACGCGACCACCGGACCTTCGAGGCCACAGCTCCATTCCCTGCTGCCGCAGCGGCATGACCCAATCACGAGGCGTCACCACCCCGGCTTGACAACGTCATTGGGAATCCTCCT
>NZ_JAQYWT010000146.1:0-22933 GCF_036322545.1 Streptomyces sp. SP18BB07 | reverse complement strand
TGGCGCGGAGTTCGGTGAGGAGGTGCGGGGGTTCACCGTCGACGGTTCCGAGGGCCTGGACCGCATCCCCGGTGTCGCCGAGGAGCAGGACCGCCGCTACTACGCGATCACCGTCCGGCCGCAGGTGTTCATCAACCTCGTGCCCGACCACGTCATCTTCCACCGGATGTACCCGGTGTCCGTCGACCGCACGATCGTCGAGTGCGACTGGCTGTATCTGCCGCACGTCGTCGAGAGCGGCAAGGACGTCAGCCGGTCCGTGGAACTCTTCGACCGGGTCAACCTCCAGGACTTCGAGGCCTGTGAGCGGACCCAGCCCGGCATGAGCTCTCGGCTGTACGCCAAGGGCGGTGTGCTGGTGCCCAGTGAGCACCACATCGGCGCGTTCCACGACTGGGTGAACGAGCGCCTCGGCACCCCCCAGGGGTGAATCAGCCCAGGTAACCCATCCGGTAGCTGATCTCGGCGGCGCCCTTGAGCAGCACCGGGGACATCTCGTGCAGCCGCTCCTCGGTGAACCGGTAGGAGGGTCCGGAGGCACTGAGGGCGGCGATGACCTCGCCGTCCCGGTTGCGCACGGGTGCGGCCATGGCGTGCAGGCCGATCTCCAACTCCTCCAGGGTGAAGGCGTAGCCCCGTTCCCGTGCGTCGGCGAGGTTCTTCTCCAGCTTCGTCTTCGCGGTGATGGTGTGCGGGGTGACCTTCTTCAGGCCCGCGTCGGCGAGCAGCGCGGCGCGCTCCTTGGTCGGCATGTGGGCAAGGAGGATCTTGCCGCTCGACGTGGCGTGCAGGGGGGTCAGTTGGCCCACCCAGTTGTGCGCGGTGATGGCCCCCGGTCCGCGCACCTGGTACAGGTTGATCGCGTAGTGCTCCTGCATCACGGCGATGTTGACGGTCTCGCCGATCTCCTCGGCCAGCCGCTCGCAGACGGGACGGCCCTGCTGTGTGATGTCGATACGCCCGGTGACCGCGCCGGCCAGACGCACGATGCCGAAGCCGAGCCGGTACTTGCCGCGCTCGCCGGCCTGCTCCACCAGACCGCGCGCCTCCAGGGCGCCGAGGAGACGGAAGGCCGTGGACTTGTGCACGTCGATCTCGCCCGCCACCTCGCTGACGCCGGCTTCGCCGCGCTGAGCGAGGATCTCCAGGACGCTGATGGCGCGGTCCACCGACTGCACACCGCCCGCGCCCGCGTGTGAATTCGACGTTTCTGTCTCAAGGCTGAAGTTGCTCACAGTGAAACTATACGCGCAGTAAACAACACACTTGCAAGTAACCGCCCCGAAACGAAGTTCCTCAAGTTGCGTGGTTCGCAACCTGGTGCGTATGGCGCGACCGGGTCTAGCATGCCTCGCATATCTACGGCGCGAGCGAGACGAGGCACCATGGCTCCTGTGCAGTACGACTTCGTCATCGTCGGTGGTGGTTCCGCGGGCAGTGCACTGGCAAACAGGCTGTCCGCCGACCCGGCGAACCGAGTGCTGGTCCTGGAGGCGGGCCGGACGGACTTCCCGTGGGACGTCTTCATCCACATGCCCGCGGCGTTGACCTACCCGATCGGCAGCCGTTTCTACGACTGGAAGTACGAGTCCGAGCCCGAGCCGCACATGGGCGGCCGCCGCGTCTACCACGCGCGCGGCAAGGTGCTGGGCGGGTCCAGCAGCATCAACGGCATGATCTTCCAGCGCGGCAACCCCATGGACTACGAGCGCTGGGCGGCCGACCCGGGCATGGAGACCTGGGACTACGCGCACTGTCTGCCCTACTTCCGGCGCATGGAGAACTGTCTCGCGGCCGACCCGGACGACGAGTTCCGCGGCCACGACGGTCCCCTCGTCCTGGAACGCGGCCCGGCGTCGAACCCGCTCTTCGGCGCCTTCCTCAAGGCCACCGAGGAGGCGGGCTACGCCCCCACCGACGACGTCAACGGCTACAGACAGGAAGGCTTCGCCAAGTTCGACCGGAACGTCCACCGCGGTCGTCGGCTCTCGGCCTCGAAGGCGTATCTGAAGCCCGTCCGCAGACGTCCCAACCTCACGGTCACCACCCGCGCCCTCGTCACCCGTGTCCTGTTCGAGGGCAAGAAGGCCGTCGGCGTCGAGTACCGGCGCGGCAAGGGCACCCCCCAGCAGGTCCGCGCCAAGGAGGTCATCCTCTGCGGCGGCGCGATCAACTCCCCGCAGCTGCTCCAGCTCTCCGGTGTGGGCAACGCCGAGGAACTCCGCGCGCTGGGCATCGACGTCGTCCACGACCTCCCGGGCGTCGGTGAGAACATGCAGGACCACTTGGAGGTCTACATCCAGTACGCCTGCAAGCAGCCCGTCTCCATGCAGCCGTACCTGGCGAAGTGGCGCGCGCCCTTCATCGGGCTGCAGTGGCTCTTCCGCAAGGGCCCGGCCGCGACCAACCACTTCGAGGCCGGTGGGTTCGCCCGCAGCAACGACGACGTCGACTACCCCAACCTGATGTTCCACTTCCTGCCGATTGCGGTCCGCTACGACGGCTCGGTGCCGGCCGGCGGCCACGGCTACCAGGTGCACGTCGGGCCCATGTACTCGGACGCCATCGGCTCGGTGAAGATCAAGAGCAAGGACCCGCGACAGCACCCCGCCCTGCGCTTCAACTACCTCTCCACCGAGCAGGACCGCCGCGAGTGGGTCGAGGCGATCCGGGTGGCGCGCAAGCTCCTCAACCAGCCCGCGCTCGCCCCCTACAACGGCGGGGAGATCTCGCCCGGACCGTCCGTCGAGTCGGACGAGGAGATCCTCGCCTGGGTCGCCAAGGACGGCGAGACCGCCCTGCACCCGTCCTGCACCTGCAAGATGGGCACCGACGAGATGTCCGTCGTCGACCCCACCAGCATGCGCGTGCACGGCGTGGACGGTCTGCGGGTGGTGGACGCCTCCGTCATGCCCTACGTCACCAACGGCAACATCTACGCGCCGGTGATGATGATCGCCGAGAAGGCCGCCGACCTGATCCTCGGCAAGGAGCCGCTGCCGGCGTCGAAGGCCGCGTACTACCGCCACCGCGACGTCCAGAAGCAGGCGGAGTAGACCTTGGGCACCGGGGGGCTCCACGCACTGTTGAGGACAGTCCGCTACGAGGTGCTGCCGGCGAAGGCCACCGAGGAGAAGGTCCTCGCCCATGTCCCGCGCGACGTCGTCGTCACCGTCACGGCGTCGCCGGTCAAGGGCCTGGAACCGACCCTCGACCTCGCCGGCCGGCTCGCCGCGCACGGCTACCGTGTCGTCCCGCACGTCCCGGCCCGCCTTCTGCGGGACGACCTGCACCTCAAGGAGGTCGTCGACCGGCTGCGCGAGGCGGGTGTGGACGACGTGTTCGTCCCGGCGGGGGACGCCGACCCGCCGGCCGGGTCCTACGACGGGGCGCTGCCCGTGCTCCGCCGACTGAGCGAGCTGGGCCGCCCCTTCGCCCGGGTCGGCGTCACCGGCTATCCCGAGAGCCATCCGCTCATCCACGACGACGTCACCGTCCAGGCGATGTGGGACAAGCGCGAGCACGCCACGTACGTGGTGAGCAACCTCTGCTTCGACCCGCGGGTGCTGGGGGAGTGGCTCGTGCGGGTACGGCGCCGGGGAGTGACCCTGCCGGTGCATGTGGGCGTCGCGGGGCCCGTGCAGCGGGCGAAACTGCTGGCCATGGCGACGAAGATCGGGGTGGGGGAGTCGACCCGCTTCCTCACCCAGCACGCGTCGTGGTTCGTGCGCTTCGCCGCGCCCGGCGGCTACTCGCCCGAGAAACTGCTCACCCGCACGGAGAGCGCCCTCACCGACCCCGCGTCCGGGGTCGCGGGCCTGCACCTGTTCACCTTCAACCAGATCGCGGAGACGGAGAGCTGGCGGCGGGCCCTGCTGGACCGGCTGGAGGACTGAGCGCCGCCTCACTCACGCGGAACACGCGGAACGCCGAACGCCGGACGGGCTCCCAGCCCGTCCGGCGTTCGTGTGGTCCCTGTCGTTCGTATACGGAGGCCGTTCCGCTCAGCGGAAGACGACCGTGCGGTTGCCCTCGACCATCACCCGGCTCTCGCTGTGCCACTTCACCGCGTGCGCGAGCACCTGGGCCTCCACGTCCCGGCCGACCGTGACCAGCTCGCCGGGGTCCAGCGAGTGGTCCACCCGCACCACGTCCTGCTCGATGATCTGCCCCTCGTCCAGGTCCGACGTCACGTAGTGCGCCGTCGCGCCGACGAGCTTCACCCCGCGGTCGTAGGCCTGGTCGTAGGGGCGCGCGCCCTTGAAGCTGGGCAGGAAGGAGTGGTGGATGTTGATGGCGCGACCCTCCAGCTCCTTGCACAGGTCGTCGGAGAGGATCTGCATGTAGCGGGCCAGGACGACCAGGTCGACGTCCAGCTCACGGACGAGTTCGAGCAGCCGCGCCTCGGCCTCGGGCTTGGTCTCCCGGGTCACCGGCACATGGTGGAAGGGGATGTCGTACGTCTCCGCGAGCTTCTCGAACTCCCGGTGGTTGGAGACGATCGCCGGGATCTCGATGTTGAGCGCGCCCGCCCGTTGCCGGAAGAGCAGATCGTTCAGGCAGTGCCCGAACTTGGACACCATGATCAGGGTCCGGGTCGGCGTGGCGGCGTCGCTGAGGGACCACGAGATGCCGTAGGCCTGGGCGACGGGACCGAAGCGGTAGCGCAGGCCGTCCAGGTCGACGTTCGGGTCGGAGACGTCGAAGTGGACGCGCATGAAGAAGCGGCCCTGAAGTCGGTCGTCGAACTGCTGGCTTTCCAGGATGTTTCCGGAGTTCCTGACGAGATAGCCGCTCACGGCGTGGACCAGCCCGGCACTGTCGGGGCAGGAAAGGGTCAGGACGAACTCACGGCCAGGCTGCGGGCGGGGGAACCTCATGGACACGGTGGCCTCCGTTGGTGCGTATTGCACAACAAGGTGAGCGATACGCAACATGGTCGGCTCGACGTCGCTCGTGGTCAAGGGTGGACGGGCAAGCGATCACATGGCCAAATCGTCATCAGCGAACATCTTGACGTCCGTCTGGCCAGGCGACAGGGTGTTCCATCACAAGCAATCGGGTGCACGATGCGCAACGAATTTCAGTCCGGAAGGCTCGGCGCGTGGCAGACCTGTATGTGAATGGCGAATGGCGGGCTCCGGTGGCCGGCGGTCACCGGGAGATCCGATGTCCCGCTGACGGCACGCTCACGGCGACCGTCTCGGAAGGCACGCGCCCCGACACCGAGGCGGCGATCGCCGCGGCCCGGGAGGCCTTCGACACCGGCCCCTGGCCGCACACCCCCGAGCGGGAGCGCGGTGCCCTGCTGCTGCGCACCGCCGACATCATCGAGCGCGACACCAAGAGCTTCGCCCGCGCGGAGTCCCTCGACACCGGCAAGCGCGTCGTCGAGAGCGAGTACGACATCGCCGACGTCGTCTCCTGCTTCCGTTACTACGGCGGACTCGCGGGCACCGACGCCGGCCGGGTGATCGACACCGGCCGCGACGACGCCGTCAGCCGGGTCGTCTATGAACCGGTCGGGGTGTGCGCACTGATCACCCCGTGGAACTACCCACTCCTGCAAGCGAGTTGGAAGGTCGCTCCGGCGCTCCTGGCCGGCAACACGATCGTCCTCAAGCCCAGCGAGCTCACCCCCTCCACCTCGATCCTGCTGATGAGGGCGCTGGAGGAGGCCGGGCTGCCGGCCGGCGCCGCCAACCTCGTGCTGGGCGCCGGCCCCGAGGTGGGCGCCCCGCTCTCCGAGGACCCCCGCGTCGACCTGGTCTCCTTCACCGGCGGCCTGGACACCGGCAGGCGCATCATGGCCACCGCCGCCGCGACCGTGAAGAAGGTCGCCCTGGAACTGGGCGGCAAGAACCCCAACGTCGTCTTCGCCGACGCCGACTTCGAGACGGCCGTGGACTTCGCCCTCACCGCCGTCTTCCTGCACTCGGGCCAGGTGTGCTCGGCCGGCGCCCGGCTGATCGTCGAGGACTCCCTGCACGACCGCTTCGTCGACGAGGTCGTCCGCCGCGCCCGGCTCATCCGGCTCGGCGGCCCCTACGACGCCGAGGCCGAGACCGGGGCACTGATCTCCGCACAGCACCGGGAGAAGGTCGAGGCATACGTCGCCTCGGGCCTCGCCGAGGGAGCCGTCCTGCGCTGCGGCGGCGCCCGCCCCGACGACCCCGCGCTGGCGGACGGCCACTACTACCTGCCCACCGTCCTCGACGAGTGCCGGCAGGACATGCGCGTGGTGCACGAGGAGTCCTTCGGGCCCGTCCTCACCGTGGAGCGCTTCACCGACGAGGACGACGCCGTACGCATCGCCAACGACACCGAGTACGGGTTGGCCGGAGCCGTGTGGACGCAGGACGCGGGCAAGGCCCAGCGGGTCGCCCGGCGGCTGCGCCACGGCACCGTGTGGATCAACGACTACCACCCCTATGTGCCGCAAGCGGAATGGGGCGGTTTCGGGCATTCGGGTGTGGGCCGGGAGTTGGGACCGACCGGCCTGAACGAGTACCGAGAGCCCAAACACATCTGGCAGAACATCCAACCCCGGCCGCAGCGCTGGTTCAGCGGCTGAACGCCGAAAGAAGGTCGAACATGACCACCCAGACCGAGGTGCCGCAGCGGCGCGGCACGCCCCAGGACTCGGGTCCCACCCCGGTCATCTCCGTGCGCAGGTTGTGGAAGGTGTTCGGGCCGAAGGCCGACCGGGTGCCGGAGTCCGAGGAACTGTGCGGGCTCAGCCGTCGTGAGCTGATGGACCGCACCGGCTGCACCGCCGCCGTGCGCGACGTGAACTTCGACGTCTCGCCCGGTGAGGTCTTCGTCGTCATGGGCCTGTCCGGCTCCGGCAAGTCCACCCTGGTGCGATGTCTGACCCGGCTGATCGAACCCACCGCGGGCGAGATCGTCTTCGAGGGCGAGGACATCCGCCAGGCCGACGACAGACGGCTGCGCGAGCTGCGCCGCCGCAAGTTCTCCATGGTCTTCCAGCACTTCGGGCTGCTGCCCCACCGCCGGGTCGTCGACAACGTGTCCTTCGGGCTGGAGATCCGCGGCATGGGAAGGGCCGAGCGCGTCAGACGGGCCCAGGAGGTCGTCGAACTGGTCGGCCTCGCCGGCTACGAGAATTCCTACCCCGACCAGCTCTCCGGCGGCATGCAGCAGCGGGTCGGACTGGCCCGCGCGCTGGCCGGCGACCCGGACGTGCTCTTCTTCGACGAGCCGTTCTCCGCGCTCGACCCGCTGATCCGCCGCGACATGCAGAACGAGGTCATCCGGCTGCACCACGAGGTCGGCAAGACGATGGTCTTCATCACCCACGACCTCTCCGAGGCCCTCAAGCTGGGCGACCGCATCCTGATCATGCGCGACGGCAAGATGGTCCAGTGCGGCACCGGCGACGAACTGGTCGGCGCCCCGGCCGACGACTACGTGCGCGAGTTCGTCAAGGACGTCCCGCGCGGCGACGTGCTCACCCTGCGGTGGATCATGCGGTCCCTGGAGGACGGCGACGCCCTGGACGGCCCCGAGCTGGGACCCGACGTCGTGGTCAAGGAAGCCACCCGGGCCGTGCTCGCCGCCGACAAGCCGGTGAAGGTCGTCGAGAACGGCAAGCTGCTCGGCATCGTCGGCGACGAGGAGATCCTCGCCGTGGTCGCCGGAGAGGAAGGCGGCGCGCGATGACCGTCGTCGTGGAGAAGACCGAACCGCCCGGCAGACCCGAGAAGACACTGCCCCCCGAGGAGCCCGCCCCGGCCCGGGAGCCCCGGCGGGTCAGCCGGTCCATGGTGATCGGTGCGATCCTGCTCGTCTGGCTGGTGCTCTTCGCCGTCCTGCGCGGCAGGCAGACCCTCGCCCTCGGGGCGGCGGACCTGACCGATCTGCACCGGTGGTTCAACGACGTCAACGACTCGATCGGCGCCAACCGCAACTCCAACCCCCTGTTCCTGTACTTCTTCAACGAGATCCGGCTGGTCATCGACACCCTGGTGACCTTCGTGCAGGAGCTGATCTCCCAGCCCTCCGCCGACCGCCCCCTCCCGCAGATCGGCTGGCTCGGCGTCGTCGGCATCGCGGGCTATGTCTCCTGGGCGTTCGGCAACTGGAGGGTCGCGCTGCTGGCGGTGGCCGGCTTCACCTTCCTGGGCCTGCAGGGCCTGTGGCAGGAGAGCATGGACACCCTGGCGCTCACCCTCTCCGCGGTGTTCGTGGCGCTGCTGTTCGCGATCCCGCTGGGCGTGTGGGCGGGGCTCTCCGACCGGGTCAACCGGATCATCACGCCCCTGCTGGACTTCATGCAGACGATGCCGACCTTCGTCTACCTGGCCCCGCTGGCGCTGTTCTTCCTCATCGGCGGAGCCTCCGCCACCATCGCCACCGTCATCTACGCGGCGCCCCCGGCGATCCGCATCACCGCGCACGCCATCCGGACCGTGCCGGAGACGACGGTGGAGGCGGCCGACTCGCTCGGGGCGACGCGCCGGCAGTCCCTGCTGAAGGTCCTGCTGCCGATGTCCAAGCGGACGGTGGTGATGGGCGTCAACCAGACCATCATGGCCGCCCTGGCCATGGTGACCATCGCGGCCCTGATCGACGCTCCGGGCCTCGGCAAGACCGTCGTCCAGGCGCTCCAGTCGCTCGACGTCGGCACGGCCTTCAACGCGGGCCTGTCCATCGTCGTCATGGCGATCGTCCTCGACCGGGTCACCACCGCGGCCAGCGCACGCGAGGAGGAGGCCCGGCGCTCCAAGAACCGGTTCCTCGCCTGGCGGCGGCCGCTGCTCGGCGCGGGCGCGGTCCTCACGGCCGTGCTGGTCTTCATGTCGCACACCTACGTGTGGGCGGCGGAGTTCCCCGGCGAGGGCGGCGTCGGCAGCTCCGTCGCGAGCGCGGCCGACATCACGACGACCTGGGTGCAGGACAACCTCGCGGGCGTCACCAACCTCGTCCGCGACCTCATCACCAACGGACTGCTCAACCCCTTCCAGTCGCTGCTCACCGACTCCCCGTGGTGGCTGGTCGGCGCCGTGCTGATCGCGCTCGGGGTCGTCCTCGGCGGCCGGCGGGCCGGCCTCACCACGGCGGTGTGCGTGGGGCTGCTGGTCGCCACCGGCGTGTGGTCCGACAGCATGACGACGCTGGCGTCGACCGTGGTCGCCACCGTCCTGGTGATGCTGCTGGGCATCGGCTTCGGCGTGTGGATGGGCCGCAGCCGGCTGGTGGACCGCATACTGCGGCCGACCCTGGACGCGGCACAGGTCATGCCGCCGTTCGTCTATCTGGTGCCGTTCCTCGCGCTGTTCGGCGCGACCCGTTTCACGGCGATCGTCGCCGCGATCGTCTACGCGGCGCCCGTCGCCATGAAGATCATCGCGGACGGGGTGCGGAACGTGCCCGCGGCGACCGTGGAGGCGGCCACCTCCGCCGGGTGCAACACCTGGCAGATCATCACCAAGGTCCAGCTGCCGATGGCACGCGGCGCCCTGACTCTCGCGACGAACCAGGGCCTGATCTACGTGCTGTCGATGGTTGTGGTGGGCGGCCTGGTAGGCGCCGGCGCCCTCGGCTACGACGTCGTGGCCGGTTTCTCGCAGGGCCAACTGTTCGGGAAGGGGCTCGCCGCAGGGCTGGCCATCGTCCTTCTCGGAGTCATGTTCGACCGCATCACTCAGGCCGCGGCGCGGCGAACCAGCGCATAAGGAGCACTGACCATGGCAAGGCAAGCAAGACGATGGAGAGCCGGCGCGGCCGGTATCGCGGTCCTCGGTCTCACCCTCACCGCGTGCGGCGGTGCGAAGGTCGGTGAGGACTCCTCGGACGTGGGCGGCTCGGGCAGCTCCGCCAAGTGCGGCACCTTCAACCTCGCGGTCAACCCGTGGGTCGGCTACGAGGCGAACGCGGCGGTCATCGCCTACGTCGCGGAGAACGACCTCGGCTGCAAGGTCACCAAGAAGGACCTGAAGGAGGAGATCGCCTGGCAGGGCTTCGGGACCGGTGAGGTGGACGCGGTCGTGGAGAACTGGGGCCACGACGACCTGAAGAAGAAGTACATCACCGACCAGAAGACCGCCGTGGACGCCGGCGCGACCGGCAACGAAGGTCTGATCGGCTGGTACGTGCCGCCGTGGCTGGCCAAGGCGCACCCGGACATCACCAACTGGGAGAACCTCAACAAGTACGCGGCCAAGTTCAAGACGTCCGAGTCCGGCGGCAAGGGCCAACTCCTCGACGGAGACCCGTCGTTCGTCACCAACGACGAGGCCCTCGTCAAGAACCTGGACCTGGACTACAAGGTCGTGTACGCGGGCAGCGAGACCGCCCTCATCCAGACCTTCCGCAAGGCGGAGAAGAACAAGGAATGGGTGATCGGCTACTTCTACGAGCCCCAGTGGTTCATGTCCGAGGTACCGCTGGTCAAGGTGAAGCTGCCCGACTACAAGGCGGGCTGTGACGCCGACGCCGAGAAGGTCGCCTGCGATTACCCCGTCTACACGCTGGACAAGATCGTCAGCAAGAAGTTCGCCGACTCGGGCAGCCCGGCCTACGACCTGGTGAAGAACTTCAGCTGGACCAACGACGACCAGAACGTCGTGGCGAAGTACATCGCCGTCGACAAGATGACCCCCGAGGCCGCGGCGAAGAAGTGGGTCGAGGTCAACCGTCTCAAGGTGGACGCCTGGCTCAAGTAGGGCCGGCGACCGGACGCGGGAATCCGGTCGGAACACGCCCGGTGGGCGGTGCGCGAGGGTTGCGCGCCGCCCACCGGGCGTCTCCGTGTCCGGGCCCGTTCTCCGGCCTGTTTTCCGAGGTCCCGGGACCCTTGACACCCACCTGCGCGGAAGGCACATTGAGTTGCGCAACCTGAATCGCGTTGCGTAAACAGCAACTCGATCAGCTCGACCGGTCAACAAGGCGGAGGTGCGGCGATGGCGGGACCCCGAGTGGTCATCATCGGAGCGGGAGTCGTGGGAGCGGCTCTCGCGGACGAGATCTCCGCGCGAGGCTGGACCGAGGTGACCGTGGTCGACCAGGGCCCGCTCCCCGCCACCGGGGGCTCCTCCTCACACGCCCCGGGCCTGGTCTTCCAGACGAACTCCTCCAAGACGATGACCGAACTGGCCCGGTACACCGTCGAGAAGTTCTGCTCCCTCGACGTGGACGGCAAGCCCTGCTTCCTCCAGGTCGGCGGCCTCGAAGTGGCCACCACCCCCGAGCGCCTGACCGAACTGCGCCGCCGCCACGGCTGGATCACCGCCTGGGGCATCGAGTCCCGCCTGCTCACCGCGGACGAGTGCGTCGAACGGCACCCGCTGGTCGACCGCGACAAGGTCCTCGGCGGCCTCCTGGTCCCCACCGACGGCCTCGCCAAAGCGGTCCTCGCCGTCGAGGCGCAGATCCGCCGGGCCACCGAGCGCGGCGTGACCTTCCTGGCCCGCCACGAGGTCCTCGACGTCCTGCGGGCCGACGGCGAGGTCACCGGCGTCCTCACCGACCAGGGCGAGATCCCGGCCGACATCGTCGTGTGCTGCGCCGGCATCTGGGGCCCGAAGATCGCCCGCATGGTCGGCATGAACCTCCCGCTGACCCCGCTCGCCCACCAACTCGCCTGGACCGGCCCGATCCCGGCCCTCGCCGGTCAGACCGAGGAGGCGATCCGGCCGATCCTGCGCCACCAGGACGCCGACCTCTACTACCGCGACCGCTTCGACGGCATCGGCATCGGCTACTACGGCCACCGCCCGATGCCCATCACGGCCGACGAGATCCTCTCCGTGGACGAGGCCGACGACATGCCGTCGGTCCTGAAGTTCACCGAGGACGACTTCGCCGACGCCTGGACCGAGACCCAGTCGCTGCTGCCCTCCACCAAGGAGGCGAACATCGAGGAGGGCATCAACGGCCTGTTCTCCTTCACCACCGACAACTTCCCGCTGCTCGGCGAGTCCCCGGACGTCAAGGGCTTCTGGGTCGCCGAGGCGGTCTGGGTCACCCACTCCGCCGGCGTCGGCCGGGCCATGGCCGAATGGCTGGTCGACGGCTACTGCTCCTCCTTCGACCTCCACGAGTGCGACGTCAACCGCTTCGAACCGCACCAGCTCTCCCCGGAGTACGTCCTGGCCCGCGACTGCCAGAACTTCGTCGAGGTCTACGACATCCTCCACCCCCTCCAGCCCTCCGGGGACCCGCGCCCTATCCGCACCAGCCCCTTCCACGCCCGCCAGCGGGAGCACGGCGCCTTCTTCCTGGAGGCGAACGGCTGGGAACGCCCGCAGTGGTACGAGGCCAACGCCGGCCTCGTCGAGGGCCGCTCCATCCCCACCCCGGGCGACTGGGCAGCGCGGTACTGGTCGCCCATCGTCGGCGCCGAGGCCCAGGCCACCCGCGAGACCGTCGCGATGTACGACATGACGGCCCTCAAGCGCCTGGAGGTGAGCGGCCCCGGCGCCGCCGACCTCCTGGAGCGCCTGTGCACCGGCAAGGTCGCCAAATCCGTCGGCTCGGTGACCTACACCCTCTTCCTCGACCACGACGGCGGCATCCGCAGCGACGTCACCGTCGCCCGGCTGGCCCGCGACACCTTCCAGATCGGCGCCAACGGCAACCTGGACCTCGACTGGATCACCCGCCACCTCCCGGCCGACGGCACGGTCCAGGTCCGCGACATCACCCCCGGCACCTGCTGCGTCGGCCTGTGGGGCCCGCTGGCCCGCAAGGTCCTCCAGCCCCTCACCGACGCCGACTTCTCCGGCGACGGCCTGAAGTACTTCCGCGCCAAGCAGGCCTACATCGGCTCGGTGCCCGTCACCGCCATGCGCCTGAGCTACGTCGGCGAACTCGGCTGGGAGCTCTACACCACCGCCGACCAGGGCCAGAAGCTCTGGGACACCCTCTGGGCGGCGGCCGAACCGCTCGGCGGCGTCATCGCCGGCCGCGGCGCCTTCAACAGCCTCCGCCTGGAGAAGGGCTACCGCTCCTTCGGCACCGACATGACCTACGAGCACGACCCCTACGAGGCCGGCGTCGGCTTCGCCGTCAAGCTCGACAAGGACGACTTCATCGGCAAGGACGCGCTGCTGCGCCGCAAGGAGAACGTCCGGCGCAAGCTGACCTGCCTCGTCGTCGACGACCCCCGGTCGGTCGTCCTGGGCAAGGAACCGGTCCTCGACGGCGACCGCCCCGTCGGCTACGTCACCAGCGCCGCCTACGGCTACACCATCGGCAAGGGCATCGCCTACGCCTGGCTCCCTACGGAACTCACGGAACCCGGCACCGCGCTGCACATCGGCTACTTCGACCAGCGCGTCGAGGCCGTCGTCACCGAGGAACCCCTGTTCGACCCCACCATGTCCCGCCTCCGTGGCTGACACCCCGCCACGACCGAAGAGGGAAGGAACGCCGCCGGTGAACGCAACTCTGCTCGACGGCAAGGCGACCGCCGCCGACATCCGCCGCGAACTCACGGAGCGCGTGGCCAAGTTGACCGCCACCGGCGGACGCCCGCCCGGCCTCGGCACCGTCCTGGTCGGCGAGGACCCCGGCAGCCACGCCTACGTCGCAGGCAAGCACCGCGACTGCGCCCAGGTCGGCATCGCCTCCATCCGCCGCGACCTGCCCGCCGACGCCACCCAGCAGCAGGTCGAGGACGTCATCGACGAACTGAACGCCGACCCGGCCTGCACCGGCTACATCGTCCAGCTCCCGCTGCCGCGCCACCTCGACGCAAACGCCGTGCTGGAACGCATGGACCCGGCCAAGGACGCCGACGGACTGCACCCCGTCAACCTCGGCCGGCTCACCCTCGGCGTCGACGCCCCCCTGCCCTGCACCCCACGCGGCATCGTCGAACTCCTGCGCCGCCACGAGGTACCGCTCGCCGGCGCCCGGGTCTGCGTGGTCGGCCGGGGCATCACGGTCGGCCGTCCCATCGGCCTGCTGCTCACCCGCCGCTCCGAGAACGCCACCGTGACCCTGTGCCACACCGGCACCAAGGGCCTTGCCTGGCACACCCGCGAGGCCGACATCGTCATCGCGGCGGCCGGCTCACCCGGTCTGATCACCAAGGACATGCTGCGCCCCGGCGCGGCCGTCCTGGACGTCGGCATCACCCGCACCGACCAGGGCCTGGTCGGCGACATCCACCCGGACGCCGCCCAGGTCGCCGGCTGGATCGCGCCGATGCCCGGCGGAGTGGGCCCCATGACCCGCGCGATGTTGCTGGCCAACGTCGTCGAGGCCGCCGAGCGGAACGGAGACGTCCGATGAGCCCCCGCACCCCCGGTGCCGACCTCCCCGAGCACCCCGAATGGCTGTGGCGCGACCCCGAGCCGAAGAAGTCGTACGACGTGGTGATCGTCGGCGGCGGCGGACACGGCCTGGCCACCGCCCACTACCTGGCCAGGAACCACGGCATCACCAATGTCGCGGTGCTGGAGAAGGGCTGGCTCGGCGGCGGCAACATGGCCCGCAACACCACGATCATCCGCTCGAACTACCTGTGGGACGAGAGCGCCGGTATCTACGAGCACGCGCTCAAGCTCTGGGAGGGCCTGGAGGAGGAGCTCGACTACCCGATCCTCTTCTCCCAGCGCGGTGTGCTGAACCTCGCGCACAGCCTCCAGGACGTCCGCGACAGCGTGCGCCGCGTCGAGGCCAACCGCCTCAACGGCGTGGACGCGGAGTGGCTCGACGCCGACGGCGTCAAGGACGTCTGCCCCATCGTCAACATCTCCCAGGACGTGCGCTACCCGGTCCTGGGCGCCACCTACCAGCCGCGCGCGGGCATCGCCAAGCACGACCACGTGGCCTGGGGCCTGGCCCGCTCCGCCGACGCGGCCGGTATCGACATCATCCAGAACTGCGAGGTCACGGGCCTCGACGTGGTCGACAACCGCGTCGTCGGCGTCCGCACCACCCGGGGCCGCATCGCGGCCGGCAAGGTCGCGCTCTGCTCGGCGGGCCACACCTCGGTCCTCGCCGCCATGGCGGGCATCCAACTGCCTGTCCAGAGCCACCCGTTGCAGGCCCTGGTCTCCGAACTCCTGGAACCGGTGCACCCCACGGTCGTGATGTCCAACGCCGTCCATGTGTACGTCAGCCAGGCGCACAAGGGCGAGCTGGTGATGGGCGCGGGCATCGACGCGTACAACTCGTACACCCAGCGCGGCGCCTTCCACATCATCGAGGAGCAGATGGCCGCGGCCCTGGAGCTCTTCCCGGTCTTCGCCCGCGCGCACGTCCTGCGTACCTGGGGCGGCATCGTCGACGTCAGCCCCGACGCCTCACCGATCATCGGGCTCAGCCCCGTCGACAACCTGTACCTCAACTGCGGCTGGGGCACGGGCGGTTTCAAGGCCACCCCGGGCGTCGGCTGGGTCTACGCCCACACCATCGCCCACGACACCCCGCACGCCCTCAACGCCCCCTTCTCGCTCGACCGTTTCACCACCGGCGCGCTCGTCGACGAGCACGGCGCGGCCGCGGTGGCCCACTAGGGAGCCCCACAGATGCTGCTCATCACCTGCCCGTGGTGCGGGCCCCGCGACGAGGCCGAGTTCCACTACGGCGGCCAGGCCCACGTGGCCTACCCGGAGACCCCCTCCGCCCTCACCGACGAGGAGTGGGCCCGCTACCTCTTCCTCCGCGACAACACCAAGGGCCCCTTCGCCGAACGCTGGAGCCACGCGGCGGGCTGCCGCCGCTGGTTCAACGCGATCCGCGACACGTCCACGAACGAGATCCTCTCGGTCTACCGCACGGGCGAACCCCGCCCGGCGACCCCGGAGCCGAGGCCGGCCACGTCCCAGCCGAGCCCGGCATCACCAGCCCGTCCGGCGTTTGAGGACGAGGCCGTTCAGGCCGAAGGGGGGTCCGGGGGCGCAGCCCCCGGAAGCGGGGTCGCAGGGGCGCAGCCCCTCGAGGAGGGGACGGGTAGGGGCGGCGGGGGCGAGACAACCCAACCGTTCCGCCACCCCACCCGAGGCCGCATCGACCGAGACACCCCCCTCACCTTCACCTTCGACGGCACCGAATACCAGGGCCACCGAGGCGACACCCTCGCCTCCGCCCTCCTCGCCAACGGCGTGATCGAAGCCGGCACCAGCATCAAACTCGGCCGCCCCCGAGGCATCTTCTCCGCCGGCGTCGAAGAACCCAACGCGATCATCCAGATCGAGGAACCCTTCCCCGAGCCCATGCTCCCCGCGACCACCGTCGAGCTCTACGACGGCCTGGTCGCCACCAGCCTCCCCGGCCAGGGCCGCCTCGCCACGGCCCCCGACCCCGCCCGCTACGACGCCGTACACACCCACTGCGACCTCCTGGTCGTGGGCGCGGGCCCGGCCGGCCTCGCGGCCGCCGCCGCGGCGGCGAACAGCGGCGCCCGCGTCATCCTCGCCGACGACCAGCCGGAACCCGGCGGCAGCCTCCTCGGCACCGCCGAACACCTCGACTGGGTGGGCGAGACCGCCGCACTGCTCGACGCCGCCCCCGAGGTCCGCGTCCTGCGCCGCACCACCGTCTTCGGCTACTACGACGACAACCACCTCCTCGCCGTGGAGCGCCGCACCAACCACCTCGGCGGCGCGGCCCCCGACAACGTCTCCCGGGAACGCGTCTGGCGCATCCGCGCCCGCCGCGTCGTCCTCGCGACCGGCGCCCACGAACGCTCCCTCGCCTTCGCGGACAACGACCGCCCCGGCGTGATGCTGGCCTCCTCGGCCCGCACCCACGTCAACCGCCACGGCGCCCTGCCCGGCCGCCGCGCGGTCGTCCTCACCACCAACGACAGCGCCTACGCGGCCGCCCTGGACCTCGCCTCGGCGGGCCTGGACATCACGGGGATCGTCGACACCCGCCCCGAACCGGGGGAGTGGGCCGAGCGCGCCAGGGCCGCCGGCATCGAGGTCCTGGCCGGACACGCCGTCACCGGCACCGAGGGCGAGCCCCGCCTCACCTCCGTGACCGTCGCCCCGTACGGCGAGTCCACCGGGCAGCGGGTGTTCGCCGCCGACCTGCTGCTGGTCTCCGGCGGCTGGAACCCGGTGGCGCACCTGTTCAGCCAGTCCGGCGGCAAGCTCCGCCACGACGAGGCGCTGGGCTCCTTCGTGCCCGACACCTGCCGCCAGGCGGTCGAGGTCGTGGGCGCCGCGAGCGGCCTCTTCGACACCGCCGGCGTCCTCGCCCAGGGCGCCGCCGCCGGTGCCCGCGCGATCGAGGCCGAGGGCTACACGGCCGAGGCGCCCCGCCTCCCCGCGGTCGCCCCGCAGCCCGCCGGCGCACCGCCGATGCACGTCTACGTCGTCCCGGGCGACTCGGACGCCCCCCGGTTCGTCGACCTCCAACGCGACGTCACGGTGGCCGACCTGGCACGCGCGACCGGCGCCGGCCTGCGCTCGGTGGAGCACACCAAGCGGTACACCACCGCCGGCACCGCCAACGACCAGGGCAAGACCTCCGGTGTGCTGGCGAGCGGGGTCGTCGCCGAACTCCTCGGCGTGGACGTCTCCTCCCTCGGCACGACCACCTTCCGCCCGCCGTACACCCCGGTCTCCTTCGCCGCCCTCGCTGGCCGCGACCGGGGCGTGCTCAGCGACCCGGTCCGGACGACCGCCCTGCACGAGTGGCACGTCGGGCACGGCGCGCTGTTCGAGAACGTCGGCCAGTGGAAGCGCCCCTGGTACTACCCGCGGGACGGCGAGGACATGGAGACCGCCGTGCTGCGCGAGTGCGCCGCCACCCGTGAGGGCGTGGGCTTCATGGACGCCTCCACCCTCGGCAAGATCGACGTCCAGGGCCCGGACGCCGGGGTCTTCCTCGACCTGCTCTACACCAACATGATGAGCACGCTGAAGGTCGGCATGATCCGCTACGGCGTCATGTGCCGCCCGGACGGCATGGTCTTCGACGACGGCACGGTCATCCGCGTGGCCCAGGACCGCTTCCTGGTCACCACGACGACCGGCAACGCCGCCACCGTGCTCGACTGGATGGAGGAGTGGCTCCAGACGGAGTGGCCCGAGCTGAAGGTCCACTGCACCTCCGTGACCGAACAGTGGGCCACCGTCGCGCTCGTCGGCCCGAAGTCCCGTGAGGTCATCGGCTCCCTCGCACCTGGGCTCGCCGTAGCCAACGAGGACTTCCCGTTCATGGCCTGGCGCGAGACCACCGTCGCGGGCATCGAGGCCCGGGTCTGCCGGATCAGCTTCTCCGGTGAACTCGCCTACGAGATCAACGTCTCGCCGTGGGAGGCCCTGACCCTCTGGGAGGCGCTGTACGAGGCCGGCGCCCCGTACGGCATCACCCCGTACGGCACCGAGACCATGCACGTCCTGCGCGCCGAGAAGGGCTACCCGATCATCGGCCAGGACACCGACGGCACCGTCACCCCGCAGGACCTCGGGATGAGTTGGGTCGTCTCGAAGAAGAAGTCGGACTTCATCGGCAAGCGGTCCCACACCCGCCCCGACACCGTCCGGCCCGACCGCAAGCATCTGGTCGGCCTCCTCCCCGAGGACCCGGGCACCTTCCTCCCCGAGGGCACCCACCTGGTCGCCGACAGCGTGCTGCCGGCCCCGCCCGTCCCGATGCTCGGCCACGTCACCTCCAGCTACCGCAGTGCCGCCCTCGGCCGGACCTTCGCACTCGCCCTGGTCAAGGGCGGCCGGGACCGCGTCGGCGAGCGGCTGTACGCCCCCGTGGGCGACCGACTGGTCCCCGTGACCGTCGCGAGCCCCGTCCTCTACGACCCCGAGGGAGCCCGCCGCGATGGCTGACACCGCCCCGACCTCCCGGCCCCGCAGCCCGCTCGCCGGGGCCGCCGACCGGCTGGCCGCCGCCACCCGCACCTCCGCGGGCAGGCTCCGGCTGGCCGAACTCCCCTTCCTCACCCAGCTCGACGTACGCCTCGACGCCAAGGGCGCGGCGGCCGACGCCGTCGGCCTCGCGCTGGGCCTCCCGCTGCCGCTGGAGCCCAACACGGTCGCCCGCGCGGGGGAGTTGACCGCGCTGTGGCTCGGCCCCGACGAATGGCTGCTCGTGGGGCCGCCGGGCGGCGAGCGCGAGCTGGAGAGCCGGATCCGGGAGGCCGCCGGAGAGGAGCCGGTCTCCGTGACCGACGTCTCCGCGCAGCGCACCACGGTCCTCGTGGCGGGCGCCGCCGCCCGCGACCTGCTGGCCCACGGCTGCGCGCTGGACCTGCACCCGAGGGCCTTCGGCCCCGGGCGCTGCGCCCAGACCACCCTGGCCCGTGCCCAGGTCGTCCTGGTCGCGCGGGAAGAGCCCAGCGCGGGTTTCTGGGTCCTGGTCCGCTCGTCGTTCGCCGGCTATCTGGCCGACTGGCTGCTCGACGCGGCGACGGAGTATGTCTGAGAGACAGGCCAGTACCTGTCAGCGCGTCGAAAGCCGGACACACGGCCGCGCCCTGCTGGAGCAGGGCGCGGCCGTCGTGGACGTCGGCGGCGAGTCGGCGCGCCCGGCGCGGTCGCCGGCGTCGACACCGGACGGTCCGCGACGGTCAGCCCGGTCGCCAAGGTCAGCCCAGATGGCCCATCCTGCGGCTGATCTCCTCGGCGCCCCGCGTCAGTACGGGCACGAGTTCGCGGATGCGTTCCTCGGTGAAGCGGTAGGCCGGGCCGGAGGCGCTGAGCGCGGCGATGACCTCGCCCTCGCGGGAGCGGATCGGGGCCGCCATGGCGTGCAGTCCGATCTCCAGCTCCTCCAGCGTGACCGCGTACCCGAGTTCGCGCGCCGTGTCGAGGTCCTTCTCCAGCTGGATCCGGGTGGTCAGGGTGTGCGGCGTCAGCCGGCGCAGCCCGGACGCCTCCAGCACCTCGGTCCGCTGCCGCTCCGGGAGGTGGGCCAACAGGATCTTGCCGCTGGACGTGGCGTGCAGGGGGGTGAGCTGGCCGACCCAGTTGTGGGTGCCGACCGCGCCCGGGCCGCGCACCTGGTGGAGGTTGACCGCGTAGTGCTCCTGGAGCACGGCGATGTTGACGGTCTCGCCGATCTCCTCGCTGAGCCGTTCGCAGACCTGCCGGCCCTGCTGGGTGACGTCGAGCCGGCCCGTGACGGCGCCGGCGAGCCGCACGATGCCGAAGCCGAGCCGGTACTTGCCCCGCTCGGCCGTCTGCTCGACCAGTCCGCGTGCCTCCAGCGCCCCGAGGAGCCGGAAGGCGGTCGACTTGTGGACGTCGATCTCGGCGGCGACCTCGCTGACACCGGCCTCGCCGCGCTGGGCGAGGATCTCCAGCACGCTGACGGCGCGGTCGACGGACTGCACACCGTTCACCGCGGGACCCGTTGTTGCGCCCTCTGCCGCGTAGTTGCTCATGGCGAAACCATAGTCGGCCCGGCCAACCTCTTGACAGTGGGTGTCCGTGAGGAGACAGTTTGGTCGTCGTTGCTCATAGCGAATGTAGTTGCGTCATATGAAACGCGACGATCGGCGGCTCGGCCACGGTCTCCGTCCGGGCCCGGTGAAGTCCCTCCCCTCCTCCCCCTCCCCTTCCTTCCTCGACGAGGAGATCGACCGTGACACACGAGGTACGCGCCGTCGTCGCCCGCAAGAAGGGCGCCCCGGTCTCGGTGGAGACCGTCCTGGTGCCGGACCCCGGCCCCGGTGAGGCGCTGGTACGCGTGCAGGCCTGCGGTGTCTGCCACACCGACCTGCACTACCGGGAGGGCGGGATCAACGACGAGTTCCCGTTCCTGCTCGGCCACGAGGCGGCGGGAGTGGTGGAATCGGTCGGCGAGGGCGTCACCGACGTCGCCCCCGGCGATTTCGTCGTCCTCAACTGGCGTGCCGTCTGCGGCGCCTGCCGTGCCTGTCGCAGAGGCAGGCCCTGGTACTGCTTCGCCACGCACAACGCCGTCCAGCCGATGACCCTGGCCGACGGCACCCCGCTCTCCCCGGCCCTCGGCATCGGCGCCTTCGCCGAGAAGACCCTGGTCGCCGCCGGACAGTGCACCAAGGTGGACCCCATGGCCTCACCGGCCGCCGCCGGGCTCCTCGGCTGCGGTGTGATGGCCGGGTTCGGCGCCGCCGTCAACACCGGTGGCGTGGGACGTGGTGACTCCATCGCCGTGATCGGCTGCGGCGGCGTGGGCATGGCCGCGATCGCGGGCGCCAAGGTCGCCGGAGCCGGCCGCATCATCGCCGTCGACGTCGACGAGCGGAAGCTGAAGTGGGCCGAGCGGTTCGGCGCCACCGACACCGTCGACTCCTCGAAGACCGACCCCGTCGAGGCGATCCGCGAACTCACCGGCGGCTTCGGCGCCGACGTGGTCGTGGACGCCGTCGGCCGCCCCGAGACCTTCAAGCAGGCCTTCTACGCACGCGACCTGGCCGGCACCGCCGTCCTGGTGGGCGTCCCCACCCCGGAGCTGACCCTCGACCTGCCCCTGCTCGACGTCTTCGGACGCGGCGGCGCGCTGAAGTCCTCCTGGTACGGCGACTGCCTGCCCTCCCGCGACTTCCCCGCCCTGATCGACCTCTACCTCCAGGGCCGCTTCGACCTGGGCGAGTTCGTCACCGAGACCATCGGCCTGGACGACGTCGAGGCCGCGTTCGCCAAGATGCACCACGGCGACGTCCTGCGTTCGGTGGTGGTCCTGTGACCGCCCGCGTCGAGCGCCTCGTCACCTCCGGCACCTTCGCACTGGACGGCGGCACCTGGGACGTCGACAACAACGTCTGGCTGATCGGCGACGACGAGGAGGTCCTCGTCGTCGACGCCGCACACGACGCGGACGTCATCGCGGCCGCCGTCGGCGACCGCCGCCTGGTCGCCATCGTGTGCACCCACGCCCACAACGACCACGTCAACGCCGCCCCGGCCCTGGCGGCCCGCCACGGCGCGCCCATCCTGCTCCACCCCGCCGACACCGTCCTGTGGAAGATGGCGCACGGCGAGGAGGCGCCCGACTTCCGTGAACTGGCCGCGGGCGAGACCCTGCACGTCGCCGGCGTCGAGCTGACGGTGCTGCACACCCCCGGCCACTCGCCCGGCGCGGTCTGCCTCCACGCCCCCGCGCTGAACGCCCTGTTCTCCGGCGACACCCTCTTCCAGGGCGGCCCCGGGGCCACCGGCCGCTCCTTCTCGGACTTCGGCACCATCGTCGCCTCCATCCGGGACCGGCTGCTGACGCTCCCCGCCGACACCACCGTCCACACCGGGCACGGCGACACCACCACGATCGGGGCCGAGGCGCCCCACCTCGACGACTGGATCACCCGCGGCCACTGAACCGCCCGCCACCGCTTCCCGATTCCTCCGAAGGTGACTCGATGACGCTCATGAACCTGCCGCCCAGCCTGATCCCCACGTTGTCCGGCGAGTACTACACGGACCCCGGAGTCTTCGCCCAGGAGCAGGAGCGGGTCTTCGAGGCCATGTGGTTCTGTGTCGCCCGCGCCTCCGAACTGGCGAAGCCCGGTGCCTTCCGCACCTACCAGGTCGGGCGCGAGAGCGTTCTCGTCTCCCGCTACCGCGACGGCTCGGTCAGGGCCTTCCTCAACATCTGCCGGCACCGCGGCGCCAAGCTCTGCCTGGAGGAGTCCGGCGAGGTCAAGCGGGCCTTCCAGTGCCCGTACCACGCCTGGACGTACGGCCTGGACGGCAAGCTGGTCGCCGCCCCCAACCTGACCTCGATGCCGGACATCGACCGGACCGAGTACGGCCTGATCAACGTCCATGTGCGGGAGTGGCTCGGCTATGTCTGGGTCTGCCTGGCCGACGAACCGCCGTCCTTCGAGGCCGACGTGCTGGGCGCGGTCGTCGAGCGGCTCGGCGACCTGGAGTCGATCGAGCGCTACGACATCGACAGCCTCTCCGTCGGTCGCCGGATCACGTACGACGTGCAGGCGAACTGGAAGCTGATCATCGAGAACTTCATGGAGTGCTACCACTGCGCCACGATCCATCCCGAACTGACCGAG
>NZ_JAQYWT010000145.1:0-401 GCF_036322545.1 Streptomyces sp. SP18BB07 | reverse complement strand
TGGCTTCCGAGCTATCCCCGCTTGCGCGGGGCCGACGCCCGGCCTTGAGCGCGGAAGACCCGTGGGGCGGAGCTATCCCCGCGTGCGCGGGGCCGACAGCAGGTGACCGCTGCTCGGCACCGACGTCCCGGAGCTATCCCCGCGTGGGCGGGGCCGACGGCCCCGGCCCCGGGGGTCCCAGCTACGGCGGGGAGCTATCCCTGCCTGCTCGGGGCCGACATGCACGGCCAGCCGCGCGCCCCCCCCCGGCCGGAGCTATCCCCGCGTGCGCGGCCCCGACAGCAGAGTGCCCAGGAAGGAGGACAGGGGAGAGGACCTGACCCGGGGTGCCCCCGCGCGACCGCCGCTGGGTCGAGCCCCGCGGGGCCCGGCTCATGATAACCCGGGGGGGGCGGGGCGGC
>NZ_JAQYWT010000144.1:0-306 GCF_036322545.1 Streptomyces sp. SP18BB07 | reverse complement strand
CGTTCCGAGGACGGACCCCCCGGCGCGCCCCCGTCCCCCCCAGCGCACCGGCGCCCAAGCCCCCACGGCGGGCCAGCCGCGCCCCGGCGGGGCGCGAGGCCCTGCGCGTCCAGCCCCCCCCCCCCGGCACCCACCAACGCCCCCCACCCGGCCCGCACCCCCCAACGCCCCCAACCCCGGCCGCACCGCTTCCGCTCCGGGGTTGCATGATTCGGGGCTCCTGGTGGTCTGGACCGGGGCGGTCAGTCTGTGGGCGGCGTTGGGTGTTGGGTTGTTGGTGGCGTGGCGGGTGGGGGGGGCGTGGGG
>NZ_JAQYWT010000143.1:0-22055 GCF_036322545.1 Streptomyces sp. SP18BB07 | reverse complement strand
GATCCTGGTCTCGGCGGGCGCCCTGTCGTCGTACGTCCCGCCGCCGCCCAGCGTCCTCGCCGCCTACGCGGACGAACCCGCCCTCGCCGTGTTCAACCTGGAGCTGCGTGACGCGCTGCGGCTCTCCTTCACCTCGACGCTCCTGGGCGTGCTGCCACGCGACTGAACCCTTCCGTTCACCGTGAGCCTTCCAACCCCCGGCATCAGCCGGGTAGTTGGCCTTACATGCGCGCGGTGAGGCAGGGGCCCGCGACGCTCACCGCCGGGCAGCGTGGCCGCATCCGCGAGACGTCGAGCGGCACGCGGGCACCGGACGCTGCGGGAACACGGACTGGCGTCTGCCGACGATGTAGGTCAGCTGGGTCACTGACATGACGCGTTCGTGCGGGTCTGATCGGACGCCGAGGCAGTCAGGGGCAACTCGAACATGCGGATGCCGGTGCCGAGCAGCACAGGCGCGAGGGTGATCAAGGACTCGTCGATCAGGCCGCTGTCCAGGTGCTCCTGGATCGTCTCGGCGCCGCCGGCCATGCGGACGTCGCCGTCACCGGCGGCCTCGCGGGCCTGGTCCAGCGCGCTCTCGATGCCGCCGTTGACGAAGTGGAAGGTGGTGCTGCCCGGCCGCTCCTGCTGGTGGCACGCTCGACCGTGTTGCGATCGCGGTAGAGCTCGGCGTCGTGGGTGACGGGCCTGCCGCCACGGCTGCCTTTCTTCCTGCGGTTGGCGGCCTGGCCCTTCAGGATGCCGGGACGACCGGGAGGACGATGCGGGACGGCCGCGCTGCGTCGTGTGCTACTTCCTGGTGGGCCAGGCGCCAGTCCGTCGCGCGTTCGACGGGTTCTCCAGTGTTGAGATTTCGGTCCCAGCGCGGGAAGTTGCTGGAAGTAACCTGCACTCGTACGCGATGGCCCGTGCGGAACACATGGCTGGTCGACCATAGATCTACCTCGTGTTCGGCGAACTCGCCCGGCGACGCGGCCACGCGGACGATCCCGTCGACGATGTTGACCGAGACGCCGTCGGCATCGACGTCACAGAGCCGGACCACCCAGTCCGTCGTCGGAGCGTCGGTCGCGGCGTGGAGGAAGGCCCGGATCCGTCCGGTGACCTCGACATCCTTGGTCAGGGGCTCTGTGGTGTACACGAGCACGTCCGGCCGTGCCTCCACCCGCGCCTGGTCCAGGGGGCCGAGCCTGAACTCTTCCTGTAGCACCGCCGCGCCTCCGGTCGTCGGCACCGGGTCGGCCGGGTCGTAGACATACGTGTCGCCACCCTCGCCCTCGTGGGGCGGGTCATCGGCGAGCCGCCCGTCCGCGCGTAGGAAGAACTTTGTGTCGACGGCGCGGGCGAGGGGCCATTCCTGTTCTTCCCTCCACTCATTGACTCCTGTGACGAACAGCAGAACCGGTGGGAGGTGTGGTTGCGTGGGGTCGGCCTCGGCGTCCGGTGTCAGCCATTGCCGGAACCACGCGTGCTGTATCTCGAAGAGCGTGCCCCGGAAGCCGAGGACCTCTCCGCCCGCGGCCACGCCGAAGTTGACGTCGCCTACCTGCCCCTCGAAGTCTGCGTGGGTCCACGGTCCCATGATCAGGTTCGCCGGACGACCGGTGGCCCGCATCGCCGTGAAGTTGTCGAGGGTTCCCTGGCAGAAGACGTCGTACCAGCCCCCGATGTTCAGGCTCGGCAGGTCGACCTCCCCGTGTCGCCCCGCCACCCGGCATGACGCGGTCCATTCCGGCTCGCGCCGCGAACGCTCGAATCCGAGATCGTGCAGCTGGTGCCGTTGGAGCGCGGGATGGCGGCCGGACGGCAACTCCCAGTAACCGGTCGTCGCAAGGCCGTCGACGTCGCGGACCAGCGCGGCGAGCGCGGCGGTGCCGGCAGCCTGGTCGTCCGCGTGCCGACGCATCAGGGTGTCGAACCCCTGCCACAGAGACCACCACACATTGAGGCCCATTTCCTCTGCTCCGCCCCGGGAGAACAGGCCGTCGTCCGGGTCCGACCAGGTGATCGTCGGAGCTATTGCCTTCAGCTCCGGAGGCCTGGACAGGGCCGCCATCCACTGAGTATTTCCGAAATAGCTGGCCCCGTACATCCCGACCGAGCCGTTGGAGTCCGGGAGCGTGGCGGCCCAGCGGACCGTGTCGTAGCCGTCGTCCGACTCGAACGTCCAGGGCTCCCAGTCGCCTTCGGAGGCGCATCGGCCCCGGGTGTCCTGGACGACCACGATGGTGCCCTTGCGTGCCATGCCCATCGGATCGAGCAGGGTGATCATCAGCGGGGTGGTCTTGCCGTAGGGCAGCCGAGCGAGCAGCACGGGCCACGGTCCGCTGGTCGTGGGTCTGTAGACGTCGGCCCGGAGGACGGTGCCGTCCCGCATGGTGGCAGGGAGATCGTATTCGATGGTCACATCGGGCATCTGTCGAACCTGTCTTTCACGTCGTTGGGGGATGGAAGCCGACAGCCGCAGGTCATCGTGAAGGAGGCCGAGCCGACGGAGATCCCAGGCCGACCGTCTCCGGCGGCACGAAAGGCCGCAGCTCCGGTGCCGTCGTGGGGTCGACGCGTTTGAGCTCGACGAGGGTCGCCGGATGCCGAGTCCTGGGCGAGCCGTGAGGTTCCGATGCCCGCTCCCCCGCGTCGACCGGGTTGATCAGCACCGGCTCACGCCCGGCGACGTTGCCCACACGTCATAAGGAGTCCGGGCGACGATCACGGGCCACGGTCCCTCGCCCGCGGGACGGTCAGTGGATACGGTCCGCCAGCCGATCGAGGTCTCTGGCGACCCCCGGGGTGTCACCGTTGGGCAGTTGGAAGAGGAACCTGTCGACACCAGCGGCCTGGTAGCGCTCCGCCATGCCCGCTTCGGTGGGCGCGTCGAACATCGTGACCGGGATGCGGCCCCGTCCGGCCTCGGCCGCACGCTGCTGGAGCCTTGCCACGCGATCGGCGAACTCGTCGAGTTCCTCGAGCGGCACACTCTCCGCCAGCCAGCCGTCCCCGACGGCCACGATGCGGTCCTCCACGGTCGGGCCCATCCCGCCGACGAGCACCGGCAGCGGCGACTGAAGCGGCTTCGGGTACGACCAGATCGGGTCGAAGTCCACGAACCTGCCGTGGTACTCCGCCTCGTCGGTGGTCCAGATCTGTCGCATCGCCGCGAGCCGCTCGGTCATCAGTGCCATCCTGGTGCGCGGATCGGTGCCGTGGTTGGCCATCTCCTCGCGGTTCCAGCCGGCCCCCACGCCGAAGAGGAACCGGCCGCCGCTGAGACGGTCGACGCTGGCCACTTCCTTGGCCGTCGTGATCGGGTCCCGCTGCACCACCAGGCAGATCCCGGTGCCGATCTTCAGGCGGCTCGTCGCCGCCGCGGCCGCTGTGCACGCGACGAAGGGGTCGTAGGTGTGCAGGTACTCCTTGGGGAGTTCGCCGCCGAGCGGGTACGGCGTTCGCCTGCTGGTCGGGATGTGGGTGTGCTCGCAGAAGAACAGCGACTCGAAACCGCGTTCCTCGGCGGCCGCGGCTACTTCGGCAGGCCCCATGCCGTAGTCCGTGGGGAAATAGCACAGACCGAACTTCATCGAAAATCTCCTCGGAATCTCCAGCCGTCCCGTCAGTGCGGGGCCGGGCCGACAAGGCGTCTGCGTCCTCGGTATCGCGCCCGACTGTGCCTCCGGCCTGGGAAGTGTCGCATCGGCGGATACTCGAATTCGGCGCTCTGGTTTCGTAGGGATTCCAAGCGTCGGGGGCAGGTCCGCCCGGCGCGGCTGACAGAGAGGGATGCGCAGACGGCCGGTGAGGTGGCGACGGGTGCAGGCAGAGAAGTGCCTTCCGCAAAGTTGGAGGCGCCTGCGGAGGAGCCTCGTCATTTCAGTGCGGAAGGCGCTTTCGTTGTCTCGTGCCGCGTACCACGGTCTTGCTGGGACCGTGACCGTGGGCCTACTGGCGACCGATCTTGCTATAGACCTCAGGCCGAGTGCGCCGGTAGACGAGTGCCATGACGACGCCGACGACGAACACGCCGGTGAGCGCGGCCAGAAGGAGCGTCGCGACGCCCGTGGAAGTGTTGACCAGATGAGGGAAGTTCTTGATCGTCAGCACCAGCTCGACGGCCAGTCCGATCCCCGCGAGCACCGGCATGACCACGGTACTCCAGACGCTGAACTCGTTTTTGTGATGCTTGCGCAGGTACAGGGCGATGGCGAGATTCGCCAGGGAGATGGCGGCGACACCCGTGAAGCTGGCCAGTCCGAGCGACACCGTGAAGAAGGCAGTGACATCGGCCCCGCTGAGCACGGTGACAGCAAGGACGACGAGACCAATACCACTGGTGGCGAGAGATGCCGCGTGCGGAGATCCGTGCTTGGCGTGCACTCCGCTCAGCCGGCGGGGCAAGATCCCGTCCGCGCTCAGGTTGAAGACGTAGCGGGCACTGATGTTGTGGGCTGCCAGAATCACGGCGAACGTGCTGGTGGTGACCATCACCGTCGCGAGGTCGAACAGCACCTTTCCGCCGAAGGTCTCGATGCTTCCGAGGATCGACCCGGCGGGATTCGCACCGGCGATGGACACGGCCTTGTCGACTCCGAGGGAGCTGATGTAGAGCCAGGCCGTGCCCGCGTACAGAACCATCGCCACGGCGATGAGCCCGAAGGTCGCCCGTGGAACCGTACGAGTGGGGTGGCGCACTTCGTCCCGGAAGAGGGCGGCGACTTCGAAGCCGCCGTACATGCCGAGGCCGTACAGAAGTCCCACAGCGAAGGATCCGTCGAACCAGTGACTGGGCGAGA
Source organism: Streptomyces sp. SP18BB07 (assembly GCF_036322545.1). Classification (NCBI taxonomy): domain Bacteria; kingdom Bacillati; phylum Actinomycetota; class Actinomycetes; order Kitasatosporales; family Streptomycetaceae; genus Streptomyces; species Streptomyces sp. SP18BB07. The sequence goes on along the minus strand of NZ_JAQYWT010000143.1, from coordinate 17,265 downwards.
AGGGTGCCGCGGACAGGCCCGACGCTCCCCCCTGGAACATCACAGCGGCGTCGTACACGACGATGACCGCGAGCTCGAGGAACAGGAAGACGGTAAGCACCTTCGCCGACAGGTCGATCTTCAGGTAGCCGAGTACTGTCGTGGCGGCCCAGAGCAGGGCTCCCCACAGCCACCAGTCGACGTCGGGTCCGTGAAACGTGTCACGAACCATCGACTGGAACACCACACCGCCGAACCCGTAGCTGCCGATGTTGACGCTGAGGTAACCGACAAGGGCCATGAACCCGGACCCCAGGCCGACTGTTCTTCCGAGGCCCGCCGTGATGTACACGTAAAAAGCACCGGGGTTCGGGAAGACTCTCGCCATCCTGGTGAACGGGACTGCGAAGGCCGCGACGATGAGGCCGGCCGCGAGGAACGCTATCGGCGTTCCCACCCCGTTGCCTATCGCCAGCATGATCGGAAGAACACCGATGACGACGACCAGGGGGGCGTTGAAGGCCATGACACTGAAGAAGAGATGCAGAGCGCCGAGATTTCCACCCAGGCGTGGTCCGGCGTCAGCGGAGACCACTGTGTCTGTTGTGCTCATTCGCAGCCTTTTCCATGGGAAGTAAACATCACTGACGAAGCCGAGCCGCAGCCCGTGGTCGGGCCGGCTCTCAGCTGCACGAAACCCACCGCGCACGCATGATCCGCTTCGACGAAGTGGCAGTTCGGGTTGTCAAGCCCGACGCGTGAAGCTGGTTTGGGTGGCTGAAGGCTGCCAGTCCTGTTGCCTCAACAGGAATTGGGGATACGCCGAGACAATCGGCTGGATTTGGCACTTTCCCCAGAGAGACGTCAGTGTACTGATCAGAAATATCCCTTACCTCGCGCTGGCCCCATACCGGCCGTCGTCACAGACGTGGCTGATGGCCAGGACGCGGAAGGACGGTACTCAGGAAACGAGCAGCACAGGGCATTCGACGTCATCCCTGGGGCAGCTCATGCCATCGCTCGTCCCAGCCGGCCGCCTCGCGGGCGGCGGAGAAGTCTCCCGTGGTCCCGCCCGTGTAGGCGACGGAATCCCTCGACACGATCCGGATCGGTTTGCGCACGGCCAGTTCCTCGGAGACGTGCGCGATGACGCCCGGCAGTGTCGACAGGACGGCGAGACCGGTGCCCTCCTCCGGGGTGAAGCCCAAGCTGAGCAGCACCGCCGCCATGACGCCCACGTCGTTGATCGGGATGTCCGACTTGCCGGGGAGCCGTGTGAAGGCCCGATGGACCGCCTCATAGACCTCCGCGGCCTCACTCCACAGGCCCTCCTCGACGGCGACTCCCTTCAGCAGGGCGCCTCGCGGATCAACCATCTTGAACACGGGATGCCCCAGCCCCGGCACGCGCTGCTTCGCCGCGCGCAGGCGAGCGACCTTGGCGTCAGCGAACTCGTCGAGTGCGAGGCCGGAGTCGAGATACTCGCGGTGGGTCGCAACGATGAAGCGCCCCGTGTCCTCGGTAGCGAGCGTGTGCGCACCGACCGACATACAGGCTGCTGCCATACCGATGGCCATACTGGGGTTGGCGGAGACCGCGTACCGCGCGGCCACGGTGCCCGGCTTCTCGAGCGCGTAGTCAAGGACACCACTGAGTACGGCGTCGAGGACGCGCGTCTCCCGAGGCGTCGGCACCCGTCCCCGCACCATGAGGAAGATCGCCGCGGTGAAGGGAATCTGGCCGATGAGATCCTCGAGGTCGTAGCCGCGGACGTAGACCTTGTCCTCGGTCAATGTGCTGACGGCCGACGTCCAGTACGCGTCCTGTGCGGCTGTGCTGCCTGTGTCCACTTTTCCTCCGGGGTGTTCGCTTACTGTGCGACGTGGGCGGCGACCGCCCCTTGCCCTGTCCGCTTCCGGGGACCTGAGCTGGTGCCCGGGCAGGGCGCCACCGCTCGGCGTCGGCGAAGGGACACGCGCATGAGGAGGGAACGTCAGCGCGAGAGGTGTGCGGACGGGGTCGGGCTCCGGCCGGATGACAGGACGGTAGGTGCCGTGGCATGAGGGCCGGTACTGGAGATCCACCTAACTTGCCGGGCGTGAGCCGTGACACTTCCGGACCCCGATCGAGGAATGTGGACGCTCACGAGCCGGGGGACGGCATCAGCACTCTCCTTGGCGGGGCGACGCCACCGGCCTTGTCGACGTCACCGGCACCGCGCCGACAGGCCGCCGTCGACTGGGAGGCAGACGCCGTTGACGTAGGCCGCCGCGTCACTGGCCAGGAACACAGCTGCCTGCGCGACATCCCATGGGCTACCCATGCGGCCGGTCGGACTGGCAGCGTGACGTGCCTCAAGAGCCTCTGGATCGTCAGTGATCTGCTGGGTGACCAGAGGGGTGTCTATGAGGCCGGGCAACACGGCATTCGCGCGGATGCCGCGGGCGGCGTAGGTGAGAGCCAACGACACGGTCAGTTGGTTCACCGCGGCCTTCGCCCCGCTGTAGACCGGGTAGACGTAGCCGGTGTCCCGAATGCTCGCGACGGACGAGACGTTCGTGATGACGCCCCTCCCGGCCTCGAGCATCGACGGCAGCACGTGGCGTGTCGTGAGATAGGCGCTGGTCAGATTGACGCGCAATCCGGCCTCCCAGTCGTCCACCCCGAGTTCGAGCACGGAGCCGGTGCGCGCTACGCCCACGTTGTTGTGGAGAACATGCGGCACGCCGAGTTCCGCCACCACGGTGCGCACCGCGGCCGCGACCTGGTCCTCGTCGGTGACATCGGCGGTGACAGCGAGGGCGGTGCCGCCAGCAGCGGTGATCTTCTTGGCGACCCGATCGGCCTCATCGGCGACCAGATCCACCACCGCGACGTGCGCTCCGGCCGCAGCGTACGCCCGGGCGGCTGCTTCGCCGTTGCTGAGTCCGGCACCCGATGACCCCGCTCCGAATACCACGGCCACCCGGCCGCTGAGTTCGTGCACCGTACTCACCGCGCCCCACCCGCCTCGACGCGGTCCATCTCGGGGAACAGCACCTCGAACTCGTACGATGTGTACGTCCAACCAACGATGCTCATCAGACCTCTCTCCGAGCGTGATTCACCCGTATGTCTCGTCTGCCAACAGTCGTGCGAACCACCGGTTTCGGTGGTTATGTCCTCTCGGGCGAGCGTTCTCCGGAACTCGATGAGGTGAACCAGCACTGCCTGCGATCACCTCTCAGGGCAGGTGCCGCGTGCGCCGCCCGGCACTGCGGCGAGCACGCACAGGACGGCGGCCCAATGCGGCCCAATGCGGCGACTCGCCTCGAACGACAAGGCCCGTGCGACGGTTCACGCAGGTGAGGAGCGCGACCACAGCATCAGCATTGGCGCCGCGAAGAAGAACGGCTGTGATCATCTGTGTGCCGCATTCAGCGGGCAGCCTGCGGGAACCATGTGGTGGTGCCGCCTCACGGAGTGGTTTCCAGGAACTGGAGCAGCCGCTCGTTGAAAAGATCGGGCTCGTTCATGTGCGGCTCGTGGCCGCTGTTCTCGAACATCGAGTAGCTGCCGCGCTGGACCTGCTGGGCGAACCACTCCATTCCCTCAGCGTGGTAATACGGGTTGAGGCGGCCGGTGACGACCCAGGTGGGAATGTCGATCCGCGGCAGTACGTCCCGCCAGTCCGCGACGAAGTGGTCCAGCAGGAGCTGGGTGACCTGCTCGTGCGGATAGTGGTCGTGGTGATGCGCCAACTTGGCGAGTTCGCGGGCGACCGCCTCCGGCATGTCCGGCTCACGGTCCAGCTTGCCCCACGGGTGACGCATGTTGGCCTGGTCCCACGCATGAGGCCATTCGACGCCGAACACTCCCCACTTCCAGGTCTCGTCGTTGACGATCTTCGGCGACTGGTCGACAGCGACGAAGCGGCTCACGTCGCGCGTGCCGTAGAGACTGAACATGGCCAGCGACACCGATGCACCCATCGAGTGCCCGACCAGGTTGACGTCGGTCAGCTGCAGACCGTCCATCAGCTCTCGCAGGTCCAGGCCGTGCCGAGACATCCGCTGACCGAACGCGGGGCGGTCGGAGTCGCCGTGGTTGCGCTGATCAATGTTGATCACGCGGTAGCCGGCGTCGAGCAGCGCGCGCCGCTGGAAGGGCCAGTATCCGCGGTTGGCGGAGTAGCCATGGACGAGCAGGACCGGTGCGCCGGATCCCTCGTCGTCGTAGCAGATTCGCACGCCGTCGGAGGCGGTGAACATCAGTCCGGTTCCGCTCATGGTGGGGTGTCCTGCCTTTGCTATGGGCGGCTGGCGCGCCGCCAGGGTGCCAGGAGTCCGGTCGAACCCGACGCCGGGTGACGCGGCGCCGATCTGGATGCCCTGGGGACGAAAACGGATGGAACGGTGAGGCGCCTCGTGAAGTCGCGGGGTGGTCCTCGATCACAAGTACTTCGGAGGCGACGGCAGCGGCGCTGCCCGAAGGGTCGAGGACGCGTCCGTGGGCTGCGCCTCGTCCGCCGTTCGGGGGCGGAACCGCCTGCCGAAGGTCAGCAGCAAGATCGCTGAGGCGGACATTACTACGCCGACAACCCAGAGACCCGCCTTTGATGTGCCGGTGAGGTCCAGGAGCCAGCCGGTGATGTAGGGAGCGGCGAAACCCGCGACGGCGCCCATCGTGTTGACGACGGCAATGCCGCCGGCTGCGGCCGTGCCGGTGAGGAATGTCGACGGCAGGTACCAGAACACAGGGAATGCGGCGTAGATCCCGATGGCAGTGAGGCTGATGACCGCCATCGCGCCGGCTGGGGACTGCATGTACAACGCCACCGGAACGGTGATCGCGGCGAGCAGGGTGGGCAGAGCGACGTGCCAGATGCGTTCGCCGGTCCGGTCTGAGTGCTGTGCCCAGATGACGAGGGCGATCGCGCCTACGGTGAAGGGGATGGCGACGATCAGTGCCGATTGGAATATCGAGAAGTCGGTGTGGAAGCTCTTCGCGAACCCGGCGACGATGGTCGGCAGGAAGAAGGACAGGGCGAACAGGCCGTATCCCAGACCGAAGTAAACAAATCCCAGTACCCACACCCGGGCATCCCGCAGGGACTGGCGTACGGAGGTGTGGCCGCCGCCTTCCGCCGTGGCCGCTTGTTCGGCGGCCATGGTCGTGTCCAGCCACTCGCGTTCGTCGGGAGTGAGCCATTGGGCTTGGCGTGGGCGGTCGGTGAGGTAGAACCAGGCGGCGATTCCGAGTGCCACCGTGGGGACGCCCTCGATCAGGAACATCACCCGCCATCCGGCCAGGCCGAGGAATCCGTGCATGTACTCGATGATCGCGCCCGACAACGGGGCGCCCAATGCGGATGAGACCGGCAGTGCGATCATGAACAGCCCGATCAGCCGGACTCTGACCGCTCGTGGGAACCACCACGTCATATACAGCATGACGCCGGGGAAGAATCCGGCTTCGGCGACGCCCAGCAGGATTCGCCCGGTGTACAGCGCGGCCGGGCTGTTCACGAACGCGATGCCGATCGCGACGATTCCCCACGTGACCATGATCCGGGCGATCCAGCGCCGCGCGCCGAACCGGACCAGCGCCAGGTTGCTCGGAACCTCGAAGAACACGTAGCCGACGAAGAAGAGACCGCTCGCCAGACCGTACGCGGTTTCGCTGAGGTTGAGGTCCTCGCTCATGGTCAGCTTGGCGAAGGCGATGTTGGTGCGGTCCAGGTAGTTGAGCAGGTAGGCGACCGCAAGAAACGGGATCAGTCGGAGGGCGACCTTGCGGACGATGCGTGCCTGGACGGCGTCGGGCAGTGTCTGGGAATTTTCCTGATTCATTTGGGCCTGCTCCTTCGCGGGCTCAATTGAGGGGGACTGAGCGGGAGCCGTCATCCGAGCGCCGCGCCGCCGCACACGCGCAGCACCTGCCCGGTGACGTACGCGGCCGCGGGCGAGGCGAGGTAGGCCACGGCCGCGCCGATCTCCTCGGGCCTGCCCATACGCGGGAGGATCTGTTGGCTGAAGTCGTATGCCACGTTTTCGGTGAGCGTCGTGGCGATCGGACCGGGTGCCACCGAGTTGACCGTGATTCCCAGGGCGCCCACCTCTTTGGCGAGCCATTTGGTGAGGGCGATGACGCCGCCCTTGGAGGCCGCGTACGCGGGCCCGGAGCGTACCTGGTCCTCACTGCCCGAGGAGGGACCGCCCATGATGCCGCTGATGGAGCTGATGTTGATGATCGCGCCGGCGCGCTGCTCGCTCATCCAGGGGCTGATGGCGGCGCGGCAGAACAGGAAGGTCCCCCGGAGGTTGGTGTCCATGTCGCGGAACCATTCGTCGTCAGTGATCCCGGTCAGACTTGCCCGGGTGGCTGTCCCGGCGTTGTTGACGAGGATGTCCAGGCGCCCGAAGTGTTCGACGGTGTCGGAGACCACGTTCTCGACCTGCTCGCGTTCGCGCACGTCGACCGCCTTGCCCTCGTAGGTCCCGGCGGGGAAGCCGTCACGTAGCAGGGCCACCGTCTCGCTCGGGTCGCGCATGTCGGCGACCACAACATGGGCGCCCCGCCGGGCCAGTTCCAAGGCGATCGACTGGCCGATTCCACGGGCGGCTCCGGTGACCAGTGCGACTCGCCCTGTGAAGTCGAACGGGTCGGTTCCGGCTCGCGTCACCTCGGCTGTAGGGCGAACGGTGCTCATGTCACATCCCTGGTGGCTGGGTGGTCAGTCCGGAGCAGGATGCGCCTCTGCAGCCGCGTGCCACTACAGCGGGACGTTGGAATGCGAACGCCTATTTTCCTCTTACTGTCGAACCCCGGCGTGCATGAGGTCCATCATCGTGAGGCCCATGTGGAGCACGAGCCTGGTGCGGCCGTCTGCCAGATCGAGACCGGTGAGCTCACTGATGCGACCGAGACGGTAGTAGAGGGTGGTGCGATGGATGTTCAGCACCTGCGATGTCGCGGGACCTGAGCAAGCGTTGTCCAAGTAAGCGCGCAGGGTCTCGGTGAGCTGGCGGCCCCGGTCGATGTCGAGGAGGCGGCGGAGCTCGACCGGCAGCGCACTCTTGGTGAGCTCGTCGGCGGGGATGCGGAGCAGAGGGCCGTAGGGTCCGACATCGGCCCAGACAGCAACGTCCGTGCCCAAAACTGACGAGGAGGCCCGGCGGGCCAGCCGGGCCTGGTCCGCTGTCTCCACGGCGCGGTCGAGGCCCTCGGCCGCGGATCCGACACCGGCCACCGGTGTGAAGCGGCCGGCGGCCATGTCTCGCACACGCTCGACGATCCGTTGCGCGTGGCCGCGGCTGACGTTGTCGGCGAGGGGGGTGGAGCCGCCGAGGAGCAGCAACGCGCCGTCGGCGGTGACCGCGTGCAGTTCGGCCGTCGCGCCTGGCGGGCGGCTGAAGGTCACGGCGTCGCGAAGTGCCATCTCGACATGGGAGGCGCTCACTGTCTCCGCGACGGGTACCACACCTACGTCGATGGCTGTGACGTGCGTGAACCGGTTGAGCTCGTCACCCGGGACGAGGTCGGCCAGTGCGCGGCGACGCACTGTGGGTTCCTTGCTGACCAGGTCCCGGACGGCTCGTTCGCGGGCAACCGCGTCTTCGTCACCAAGACGTCGGCCCGCCAGCATCGGTGCGACGAGCTGTGCCGTGTCGCTGATCGTCGCGAACTCGGAGCTGGTGAGGGAACCTTCGGCGTCCATCACCACCAGCAGGCCAAGGAGGTCGCCGCGCCAACGGACGGGTACCGCGACACGGGCCTTCATCCCGATCTCCTCGTAGGGAGGGATGACGCCGGCGGTGGTCCAGGTCGACACCCCCTGGGCGAGGACGTGACCGATGGCTTTGGGGCCGGCGTCGCGGTGCAGGATCGCCTGGACACGGGCTTGGTCCTCGTCACCGAAGTGGGCGCTGCTGTAGAGCAGACGTACGGCCGGATCGACGATCACGACTGACCGCCGCAGCTGCTGGGCGAGCCGGTCGACGACGGGCTGGATTTCGTTGTCGGACACATGTGAATTCTACAGAGAGAGGAAACGCGGTCACGTTTCCTCGTCGCGGGACGGTGTCCGGCGGCCCGTCCGAGCGGCATGGTGAGCAGCCGACCGGGGCGTGCTCGGGACAGTGACTCCCCGCCGACTTCAAAGACGAAGGTTCTCGATGACCAAGCCACCACAGTTGATCGGATGGGCCCATACCCCGTTCGGCCGCCATCCGGACCATGACCTCGAACGACTGATCGCCACGGTCAGTAGCGCCGCTGTCGAGGACGCCGGGTTGGAACCCGGCGACATCGACGCCATCTTTGTCGGAGTGTTCAACAACGGCTTTTCGAAGCAGGGCTTCGAGGCCGCGCTGGTCGGTGCCGGCGTGCCCGCTCTGGCGTCCGTGCCTGCGGCCCGGGCGGAGAACGCGTGTGCCACCGGGTCGGCGGCACTGTTCGCGGCCCTGGACCGGATCGAAGCCGGACGTGCTCGCGCAGTGCTCGTCGTGGGCGCCGAGAAGATGACGTCGGTACCGGGATCGGAGATCAACGACATTCTGCTGAGCGGTTCCCACCGGCGTACCGAAGCGGTGGCGGGCAGTTTCGCGGGGGTCTTCTCGGGACTGGCAGATCGTTATGCCGAACGGTACGGCGACCCGCACGACGCCATGGCCGAGATCGCGGCGAAGAACCACCGCAACGGGGTGGACAACCCGTTGGCGCACATGCGGAAGGATCTGGGCTTCGACTTCTGCGCCACCGAGTCCGAACGAAACCCGCGCGTCGTGGGACGCTTGCTGCGCACCGACTGCTCGATGGTGTCCGACGGCGCGGCCGCCCTCGTCGTCGCCGACGCCGACCTCGCGAGCACCGCGCACCGTGCGGTCGCGGTGCGCGGCCGCAGCCACGTCAACGACCACCTGGCGGTCGCCGCGCGGCCCGATCCGCTCGCCCTGGTCGGCGCGGCCGCCGCGTTCCACGGTGCGCTGGACGAGGCCGGAACCCGGCTGGCGGAGCTCGATCTGCTCGAGACCCATGACTGCTTCACCATCGCCGAACTGCTCCAGTACGAGGCGTTCGGTATAGCCGCGCCCGGTAAAGCCGCCGAGGTACTGGCGCGCGGCGCCACTCACCGTGACGGATCGCTGCCCGTCAACGTGTCCGGCGGGTTGAAGGCGAAAGGACATCCGCTGGGCGCCACCGGTGTGTCCCAGCACGTCATGGCCGCCATGCAGCTCGTCGGCGAAGCAGGCGAGCTGCAACTGCCCACCGTTGACCGAGTGGCTGTGTTCAATATGGGCGGTGCCGCCGTGGCCAACTACGCCACCGTCCTGGAGCGGGCACGATGACCATCGCCGATGCACGAAGGAACACAGCACTCACCGGCGAGGCCGGAGCACCGCGGCACCGGGCGGTCAACCTCGCCCACCTGCTGACGCAGACCGCCCGCCGTTCTCCCGACGCCTGCGCGCTGGTGCACGGTCGAACGCGCTGGACGTGGCGGGAGCTGGACCGGCGGGTCTCGGCGCTGGCCGCGCACCTGCTCGACCTCGGAGTGCGGCCCGGCCAGTGCGTGATGCTGGACGGGCCGAACCAGCCGGAGTACGTGCAGGCCATGTTCGCCGTGTGGCGTGTCGGGGCGGTGCTCGCACCGGTCAACGCGCGTTCGCACGACAGCGAACTCGTGCCCATCGCCTCGGTGTGCGAGCCCGTCGTGATGATCGCGCACAAGTCGACCGCTTCGCACGTGAGCGCGGTCGAATCGGTGGTCGGCCCTGGACTGGTGACCGTGTGGTTGGAGGAGATCGGCTCGTTCGCCGACCCGGAGCGGGACGTGCCGGATCACGGGGTCTGGGCCGGGGCGGCCGCTTGGTACTTCTTCACCTCGGGCACCAGTGGCTCCCCGAAGGCGGCGGTGCTCACCCACGACCAGCTCGGTTTCGTGATCACCAACCACATCGCCGATCTGATGCCGGGTATGACCGAGGCCGACCGGTCCCTGGTAGTCGCTCCGTTGTCGCACGGCGCGGGCGTGCACCTGCTGCCCCAGGTCGCGCGCGGGGCGGCCACGGTCATCCCGGTCTCGGCGAGCCTGGATCCCGCCGAGGTGTGGGATCTGGTGGAGTCCGAGCGGATCGCCAACCTCTTCACCGTACCGACCATCCTCAAGCGCCTCACCGAACACGACTCGGTGCACGAGCGCGACCACTCGTCGCTGCGCCATGTCGTCTACGCCGGTGCCCCGATGCCCCGCCGGGATCAGCAGCACGCCCGGACGACGCTGGGCGAGGTCCTCGTGCAGTACTACGGGCTCGCCGAGGTGACGGGCAACATCACCGTCCTGCCGCCGCATGGGCACGACCACGAGCCTCCGGCGAATGTCCCCTACGGCACCTGCGGCTACCCGCGCACCGGGATGCAGATCAGCATCCTGGACGCGGAGGGCAACGAGGTCGCCGCGGGCGAGACCGGAGAGATCTGTGCCGCGGGACCGGCCGTGTTCCGGGGATACCTGAACAACCCGGAGGCCAACGAGGCCGCCTTCCGCGACGGCTGGTTCCACACGGGCGATGTCGGGATGCTCGACGAGCAGGGCTTCCTCTACATCACCGGCCGGCTGTCGGACATGTACATCTCCGGTGGGTCCAACATCCACCCCCGGGAGATCGAGGAGAAGATCCTCAGCCACCCGGCGCTCAGCGAGGCGATCGTGCTCGGGATGCCGGATGCTACATGGGGTGAGGTCGGTGTCGCCGTGTGTGTCGTTGCCGACGGCTCCTCCGTGACCGGTGAGGAGATCCGGCAGTGGCTGACCGACCGCATGGCACGCTACAAGGTGCCGCGCCATGTCGTGTTCTGGGACCAGCTGCCACGGTCCGGGTACGGCAAGATCGTGCGCCGTACAGTCCGCGAGCTGCTGATCGAGCAGGGCTGGCCGTCATGACCTCGGGTCGCTGGGCACAGCCCCTCCGCCACCCCGGAGCCGTCGCGGCGGAGCGCCGCGTCTCCGTGCCGACCACCAGCACATCAGCCCGAGTGACCCTGCCCGCAGGGGCGCGGCTCGTCGACGCCATGGCCCACGAGATCGAGGCCTTGGGTGCGAGCTCCGGTCAGGTCGAGCTGCTCGACGGGTCACTGTCCCGGGTCAGCTACTGCGTCCCGGCGCTGTGCCACGACGGCACGACCGCGGTGACCTTCAGCTCCACCAGGGAAGCAGTGACGCCCGCGCGCCTGATCGCCGGGTCGGCCACGGTCGGGTTCAGGCACGGGCAGCGTTTCGCCCACTGTCACGCCGCCTGGTTCGATGCGTACGGCAAGGCCAGAGGGGGGCACGTGTGGCCGGAAACCGTCATCGGTCCTGGCCCCGTCCACGCCGTCGTGCATGCCCTGGGTCAGGCCGAACTCATCAGCGACACCGACGCCGAGACCCGGTTGCCCGTCTTCACGCCGCGTCCGTCCCAGGCCGGCGGGGCGAACGGGCCCGGAGCGGTGCGGGCGGCCATGTCCCGTGTCGCACCCGGGGTTCGGCTCGCCGCCGCCATCCGCGACGTGATGCGGGAGAACGGGTTCGAGCGTGCGTCGATCGCGGGCAGCGTGGGCAGCCTGGTCGGTGCCGTCCTCCGGCGCGACGGTGGTGCGTTCGTCGTGGACGGGCCGGCCACCGAAGCCTCCCTGATCGGGCGGTTCGACCTGCGCGATCCCTCCGCACCCTTCTCCTGGATCAGCGGGGTCGCGATCGACCGGTTCGGAAACGTCCACCGCGGAGAGTTCCTCGATGAGGAGAACATCGTCGCCGTCACCTTCGAACTGCTGGTCGAGGAGGTGACAAGGTGAGGCCCCTCGATCGCCTCCGCGCGCACGGGTGGCAGGGAGGAGGCGCCAGCGACAGCCTGTTGGACCGGGTCGCCCAGGCGAATGACGCCTCCCACTACCTGCTCACGCCACAAGCCGTCGTGGTCACCGGGAGCACGCAGGACGTCGCCGAACTCATGACCGCCGCCGGCCGGGCCGACGTCGCCCTCACGTTCCGTGCCGGCGGGACCAGCCTGTCCGGACAGGCGGTGACCGACTCCGTTCTGGTCGACACCCGCCGTGGCTTCCGGGGTGTCGAGGTCCTCGACGACGGCCGCGCCGTGCGGGTGGAGCCGGGAGCCACCGTCGGCGCCGTCAACGCCGCTCTGCGACCCTACGGCACGAAGCTCGGCCCGGATCCAGCCAGCGAGTCCGCCTGCACCATCGGTGGCATCGTCGCGAACAACTCCAGCGGGATGACCTGTGGCACGCATGCCAATCCGTACCGCACCCTTCGTTCGCTGCGGTTCGTCCTGCCCAGCGGCACCCTCGTCGACACCGGCGGCGCCGACGCCGACGCCCACCTGCGCGCGCTCGAACCGGATTTGTATCGGGGGCTGCTCCTGCTACGCGACCAGGTCCGGGAAAACCCGGCTCTGGTGGCCCGGATCAGGGAACTCTTCGCAATCAAGAACACCATGGGCTACGCGGTCAACGCGTTCCTCGACTTCGACACGGCGGCGGACATCCTCGCCCACCTCATCGTGGGCAGCGAAGGCACGCTCGCCTTCATCGCCTCGGCGACTTTCATGACTGTGCCGGTGCTTCCCCACGCCGGCACCGGACTGCTGGTTCTGCCGGATCTGGTGTCGGCCGCCTCGCTGCTGCCCGCGCTCATCGACAGCGGCGCCGCGACGATCGAGTTGCTCGACGCTCAGTCGCTGCGTGTCGCCGCCGCCGACAAGAACGCGACCGAACGCCTGCGCGCCCTGCCCATCTCCCGACAGGCCGCGCTCCTCGTCGAATACCAGGCGCCCACGGCCGCGCGGTTGCAGACCGTCCTCCAGGAGGCGGAAGCACGCTTCGCATGGACCTCGGGCGGGGGCGACGAGCTCACGACGGACCCCGCGACACGAGCCGCGTTGTGGAAGATCCGTAAGGGACTCTTCGCCTCCGTCGCCGGCGCCCGGGCGGCCGGGACGACCGCTCTTCTGGAGGACATCGCCGTACCTCCCCCCGTCCTTGCGGACACTTGCGCGGAACTGACACGGCTCTTCGGCAAGCACGGGTACGACGACAGCGTCATCTTCGGGCACGCCAAGGACGGCAACATCCACTTCCTGCTCAGCGCCGAGTTCCAGGACTCCGCCGGGGTGGACCGGTACGCGGCCTTCACCGAGGACATGGTCGATCTGGTGCTGGGACGCGGCGGCACGCTCAAGGCCGAGCACGGCACCGGCCGGGTCATGGCGGCATACGTCCAACGCCAGTACGGCGCCGAACTCTACGACGTGATGCGGCAGATCAAGAGCCTGTGCGACCCGCGCCGGATCCTCAACCCCGGCGTCCTGCTCACCGACGACCCGGCCATCCACCTGCGAGACCTGAAAACGGCCTCGCCGATCGAAGCCGAGGCCGACCGCTGCGTCGAATGCGGCTTCTGTGAACCCGTCTGTCCCAGCAAGGACCTCACCCTGACCCCGCGGCAACGCATCGTCACCCGCCGCGCCATCGCCGCCGCGCGGCAGTCCGGCGACGAGGCGACTGTCACGGAACTCTCCCGCGCCTACGAGTACTCGGGCGTGCAGACCTGTGCTGCGGACGGAATGTGCCAGACAGCCTGTCCGGTCGACATCGACACCGGCTCGCTCGTCCGCCGACTGCGCGCCGAAGGCCGCGGCAAGACCGTCCAGGCGATCGGCCGCACGGCCGCCCGCCACTGGGCCGGCGCGACGAAAGCCGCGGCGGCAGGGCTCACCGTCGCCCACCGATTGCCGACCGTGTCCGCGGCGGCGACCGGTGCCGCGCGCAAGGTCCTGTCGGCGGAAGCCGTACCGCAGTGGTCGCCCGAACTGCCCCACGGCGGCCGGGCGAGGTCCGGCAGGCCGACGCCCCTTCCCGACATCGTGTTCCTGCCCAGCTGTACCGGGGCGATGTTCGGCAGCTCAGGCGACGTGCCCACGGCGGACGCGTTCCTGGCGCTGTGCGAGAAGGCCGACATCCGGGTGGCCGTGCCCGACGAGGTGGCTGGTCTGTGCTGTGGAATGCCGTGGTCCTCCAAAGGACTCACCGATGGCGCCGAGGTGATGAGCCGCCGTCTCCACGCCGCGCTCCGGCAGGCCGGCGACGAGGGCGCCGTCCCGGTCGTTGTCGACGCGTCGTCGTGTACCGAAGGAGTTCGCAAAACACTGCCGTCCGGCATGCGCGTTGAGGACGCAACCGAGTTCACCGCACGCGCCATCCTGCCGCGGCTGGACATCGAGCGAACCTTGGACGTGCTGGCTCTGCACCCGACCTGTTCCTCGGTCCGCATGCACACTGACGACAGTCTGAAGATCATCGCCGACGCTCTCAGCGCACATGTCTTCATCCCCCCTTCATGGGGATGCTGCGCTTTCGCCGGCGACCGTGGACTTCTGCGCCCGGAACTCACGGACAGCGCGACCCGGCGCCAGGCCGCCGAGGTGCGGGAGTCCGGCGCCACCCTGCACGTCTCGTGCAACCGCGCCTGCGAGCTAGGCATGACCCGCGCCGTCGGCCGACCCTACCGGCACATCCTCCAGGTGCTGGACGAACGCAGCACAAGGAGGTCGGCATCCGCGTCGATCCCGCCGACGCCGTCCGCATGACCCACCATCTCGGTAAGGGACAAGGGCGATGACGGCCGGATCGGGATCGCCGTCGTGACTCACCACTGCGTGCGACCGGGCTGCCCATGACATCGACGCACGCCGGACTCGGCCATCGTGGCCACCGGCAACGACACGCCCGCCACGGCCCGTTCGGCATTGCTTGCGTCCATGGTGCGGCCAGCCGGGTACAGCACCCCGAGTCTGTCCGTGGATGCGGCGGGCCGTTCGCGATCCGCTCTGCTTCGAGGGGGCCGTCCGCGACGTCGATCGTCACCGATGCGGCATGCTCGGAGTCCAGCGACCACTCGTAGCCGCGCGCCTGGGTGTGGGGCGCAGCAACGCCGTGATGCCCAGGTCTTCGAGAGCCTTCAGGATGCCCGGTCTGCGACATCGGCACGTGAGTCGTAGCCTAGTTCAGGGCCTCTGGCATCGAGGTCATGACACCGATCTACAGGGGAAACTCGGGCTCTGCAGCGCCGGGCCTCCTGGTCCGGCGACCGATCAGAACCAGCGGTGAGCAACCGTGTTCCGCCTCAGCGCCTCGTTCATCGACTCGATCTGCCGAATCAGCAAACCAATGTCCGAACCCAGCGATGCCATGCCAAAGCCCTGGTCAGCGCGCGTGATCGCGTCGTCGTGTGTTTCGGGCGATGATGCCGGTTCGGATTCCTGCTCCTTCACCAGGCCCACCGCAACAACCCTGGCCTTGCGACGGACAGTATCCAGAGCGCCGACTTCGCGCCGTCAGCGACCTCCCGTAGGTCGCTCTCCGGGCCGACGGCCCCGGCGCCCACCCGTTCAGCCGTGGCGCGCCGGTAGGCGTTCGGCTAGACGACCACTACGGAACGCGCTCCCAGGGCGTAGGCGATCTGTGCCGCCATCAGGCCGACGGGACCCGGTCGCCGACGCACTGGCCTCCTACACCGCCTACAGTGACACCAGGCCTGGGCGGCGCGCACGTCCAGCGCGAGCTGATCGCCATCACCGCGGACGCTGAAAGTGGCATCAGCCCTTGCGGGTGTTGATCTCCTCGGTGAGCTGGGGGACGACGTCGAAGAGGTCGCCGACGACGCCGTAGTCGACGAGGTCGAAGATCGGGGCCTCGGCGTCCTTGTTGACGGCCACGATGGTCTTCGAGGTCTGCATGCCGGCCCGGTGCTGGATGGCGCCGGAGATGCCGTTGGCGATGTACAGCTGCGGCGAGACGGACTTGCCGGTCTGGCCGACCTGGTTGGTGTGCGGGTACCAGCCCGCGTCCACTGCGGCACGCGAGGCGCCGACGGCCGCGCCGAGGGAGTCGGCGAGCGCCTCGATGATCGCGAAGTTCTCGGTGCCGTTGACGCCGCGGCCGCCGGAGACCACGATCGCGGCCTCGGTCAGCTCCGGACGCCCGGTCGACTCACGCGGGGTGCGGCCGGTGACCTTGGTGCCGGTGGCCAGCGCGCCGAAGGTGACCTCCAGCGCCTCGACGCTGCCGGCGGCCGGGGCGGCCTCCACGGCGGCCGAGTTAGGCTTGACCGTGATGACCGGGATGCCCTTGCTGACACGGGACTTGGTGGTGAAGGAGGCGGCGAACACCGACTGCGTCGCCACCGGGCCCTCGTCGCCGGCCTCGAGGTCGACGGCGTCGGTGATGATGCCGGAGCCGATGCGCAGCGCCAGACGGGCGGCGATCTCCTTGCCCTCGGCGGAGGAGGGGACCAGCACGGCGGCCGGGGAGACGGCGGCGACGGCGGCCTGGAGGGCGTCGACCTTGGGCACGACGAGGTAGTCGGCGTATTCGGCGGCGTCGTGGGTCAGGACCTTGACGGCGCCGTGCTCGGCGAGGGCGGCGGCGGTGTCAGCGGCACCGGCACCGAGCGCGACGGCGACGGGCTCACCGATACGGCGGGCCAGCGTCAGCAGCTCCAGCGTGGGCTTGCGGACGGCACCGTCCACGTGGTCGACGTAGACGAGAACTTCAGCCATGGGATTGCTCCTGCGGATTGCGAAGGCGTACGGGGCGGTATAGGGATCGGGCCTCACAAGACCCACGGGACCGTTAGATGAACTTCTGGCCCGCGAGGAACTCAGCGAGCTGCTTGCCGCCCTCGCCCTCGTCCTTGACGATCGTGCCGGCGGTACGCGCCGGGCGCTCGGTCGCGGAGTCCACGGCCGTCCAGGCACCCTCCAGACCGACTTCCTCGGCCTCGATGTCCAGGTCGGACAGGTCCCAGGACTCCACCGGCTTCTTCTTCGCCGCCATGATGCCCTTGAAGGAGGGGTAACGCGCCTCGCCCGACTGGTCGGTGACCGACACCACGGCCGGCAGGGACGCCTCAAGGTTCTCGGAGGCGGCGTCGCCGTCACGGCGGCCCTTGACGACACCGTCCTCGACGGAGACCTCGGACAGCAGCGTCACCTGCGGAACACCCAGCCGCTCCGCCAGCAGCGCGGGCACGACGCCCATCGTGCCGTCGGTGGAGGCCATACCGGAGATCACCAGGTCGCAACCGGCCTTCTCGATCGCCTTCGCCAGCACCAGCGAGGTACCGATCGCGTCGGTGCCGTGCACATCGTCGTCCTCGACGTGGATCGCCTTGTCCGCACCCATCGACAGCGCCTTGCGCAGCGCGTCCTTGGCGTCCTCCGGACCCACGGTCAGCACGGTGATCTCGGCGTC
>NZ_JAQYWT010000142.1:0-313 GCF_036322545.1 Streptomyces sp. SP18BB07 | reverse complement strand
TGTGACTGTGTGGGACGTCACCGCGCGGCGGACCGGACGACTTCGACAGTCAGCGAGGTTCGGCCGTGTGGCCCATGACGCCCTTGGGACCTGAAGATCGGGAGAGGGCGGCGCTCTCACCGCGCCGCGCCGCGCGGTACGGACGACGCCCGTCTACGGCCGGTGCTGCCGCCACGTGTGCGGCGACTGAAACGTCGCGACGGACTTGGGTCCGCTCGACTGTGGCGCCGTGCCGGGGCCCTCTCTCCACACGCGACCGCGCCCGGCTTCCACATCACCGACGGCCGCGCCTCCAGGCGCGCCGAGCGTGTCT
>NZ_JAQYWT010000141.1:0-367 GCF_036322545.1 Streptomyces sp. SP18BB07 | reverse complement strand
TGGGGGGGGGGGGGGGGGGGGGGGGGGGGGGTGGGTTTTTTTTGGGTTTGTGGGTGGGGGGGGGGGGGGGGGGGGGGGGGTTTGTGGGGTGGGTTGGGGGTTTTTTTTTTTTTTTTGGGGGTTTTTTTTCCGGCGGGGGGGGGGGGGCCCCCGCCCCACACACAACAAAAACCAAAAAAAAAAAACACAAAAAAACCCACCCCCCCCCCCCCCCCCCCCCCCCCCCCCCCCCCCACACCCCCCCCCGCATAACCCCGACACCCCCCAGAACCCCGAGGCACCCCCCCCCCCCACCCCTCGGCTAAACACCACCCCAATTTCCACCACCAACCACCCCCCCCCCCCCCCCCCCCCCCCCCCCCCCACC
>NZ_JAQYWT010000140.1:0-351 GCF_036322545.1 Streptomyces sp. SP18BB07 | reverse complement strand
GGGGGGGGGGGGGGGGGCGCCCCCCCCCCCCCGCCCCCCCCCCCGCGGCCCCCCGCGCGCGCCCCCCCCCCCCCCCCACACACCCAACACCCATCCGCCCCCGCCACCCCCCCCCCGCCCCGCCCCCCCGCCCCCCCCCCCCCCCCCCCCCCCCCCTCCCGCCGGCCCGAGCGCGGCCCCCCCCCACAACCCCCCCCCCCCCCCGCCGGCCCGCGGGGGGCCGCCCCCCGACCCGCCGCGGGCGGCGGGGGGGGGGGGGCGGGGGGGCGGGGCGGGGCGGGGGCGGGGTCAGAGGCGGCGGGCGGTGATGTCGCCGGAGCCGGTGGTCGCGTGGATGTCGAGCCGGGCGTC
>NZ_JAQYWT010000139.1:0-356 GCF_036322545.1 Streptomyces sp. SP18BB07 | reverse complement strand
TCCTGTCGGCGTCCCAGCTGCCGCCGCACCCGACCTCGTCCTGGACCGCCGGGCCGGTCACCGAGGGGTTCCCGGAGGCAATCGGCGTCTGTGTGAGCACCGAGGGCGTGCTGTCCTACGACTACCGCTACCGGGAGTTCCGTACCGACGTGGACACCAGCGCCGTGCAGCTGACCGTCGTGGCGGACACGGACGCCCTGGCCAAGAAGCTGGCCAAGCACTACGACGACCTGATCCGCACCTGCGCCGACCGCCTCGAGGCGGCCTCGCCCGACGTCGACGCCGAGGGCCGGGACTACGGCACGCTTCCGGTCGAGGAGGGCGCCCACGTCCGCGGTCTGAACACCGAGACGTCC
>NZ_JAQYWT010000138.1:0-292 GCF_036322545.1 Streptomyces sp. SP18BB07 | reverse complement strand
CCCGCCCCGCCCCGCCCCCCCCACCCCCCCCCCCCGCCCCCCCCCCGGCGCCAGCCGGTCCCGCAGTAGCCGGGACTGGAGTTCTCGTAGAGGGACGGGTGTTCAGACGTGTGCCCGTCCGATCTCGGCGCGAGCGGCTGGCTGGCGGACAAGATCGGAAGAGCGTCGGGGAGGGAAGGCGGGTCCGCGGGTAAAACTGGGGGGGGGGGGGGGGGGGGGGGGGGGGGGGGGGGGGGGGGGGGGGGGGGGGGGGGGGGGGGGGGGGGGGGGGGGGGGGGGGGGGGGGGGGGGG
>NZ_JAQYWT010000137.1:0-379 GCF_036322545.1 Streptomyces sp. SP18BB07 | reverse complement strand
TCCAGCGGGGTACGCGCTGACCGGCACCGCCCCCGAGTTCTCGGCCCAGATGGTGTTTCCCTCTCCCCATCGTCTGGGCCGAGTGCACGTTCCCCGCGCGGACCGCCGAGCGCGGGCGCACGGAGAGCACGGCGAGCGGGGCCCGGACGACCTTGTCGTCCGGGCCCCGCTCGCCGTGCTTCCTTCTCGTTGTCCTCCGCTCACCGGTTCCGGTGGCGCGGGTCCTCGGGGTCGACGCCGAGCGGGGGCGGTGCTCCGGTCGCGCCACCGGGTGCGACGGGCGGCACCGGCGGATATCCGGCCGGCGCCGTCGCGCCCGGCGGCATCCCGGGAGCCGTACCGCCGACGACCCGGTCACGGCCCTCGGCGACCTGGCCCT
>NZ_JAQYWT010000136.1:0-301 GCF_036322545.1 Streptomyces sp. SP18BB07 | reverse complement strand
CCGGTTTTCATGCGCCGGCGACCACCGCGCTCGACCCACCCGCGGACCCTCTTGCCCTCCACGCCGCTCTTCCGAGCGGGCCGCGACGTACGGACCCCTGCTGACCCCCGCGGCGGACTGGGCGGCGCGATCGCGGCGAGCGCCGAGGAGGTGTACGGGCAGCTGTCCGCGTCACAGGCCGCGGCCGCCCGGCAGCTGCTGCTGCGGCTGGTCGAGCCGGGCCGGGGCACCGTCGACACCGGGCGCCCCCTGACCCGGGCCGAACTCCTGGAGTGGTCCCACCCCGATGTGCACGTGGTGG
>NZ_JAQYWT010000135.1:0-10378 GCF_036322545.1 Streptomyces sp. SP18BB07 | reverse complement strand
GGTTACATTCCGAACCCGGAAGCTAAGCCTTACAGCGCCGATGGTACTGCAGGGGGGACCCTGTGGGAGAGTAGGACGCCGCCGAACAAATATTGAGAAAACCCCTGCCGGGAGACCGGCAGGGGTTTTCTGCGTTTAGGGGTTTACACCGGGCTGTTATTAAATCCGGTGAAGGGTGTGGTACCCCGGTACTACCGTGGCCCGCATGAAGCTGCCTGCGCGTGGTGAGAGCCCTGTTCTGCCCGAGGGGTACCGGATCCGGTCCGTCCGTGCTGAGGAATGGCGTCAGGTACGGGAGTTGAGGCTGGCCGCGCTGCGGGACCCGGTGGCTCGTCTCGCGTTTCTGGAGACGTACGAGGAGGCTGCTGCGAGGCCGGACGGTTTCTGGCAGGAGCGGGCGGAGAAGGCGGCCGAAGGGGTGTGGGAGCGGCGGCAGTTCGTGGTGGAGAGCGGTGCCGGTGAGTGGGTCGGGACCGTGACCGTACTCGTGGAGGAGGCCGGGACACGGGACTTCTTCGGTGGGAACGTCGAGCGGCGGCAGGCGCATCTGGTGGGTGTGTTCCTGCGGGACGGGCATCGGGGGAAAGGCGTGGGCGAGGCGATGTTCGCGGTCGCGGTGGGGTGGGCGCGCGAGGCCGGGGTCGAGCGGGTGCGGTTGTTCGTGAACGAGGGGAACGGGCGGGCCGAGGCGTTCTACCGGCGGGTCGGTTTCGAGGCCAGCGGCGTGTCCGTCGATGGGGACGAGGGGCGGGAGTTGGAGTACGTGCTGCGGCCGGCGTAGGCGGGGGGCGCGGCGGCGTGGATGTTAGCGTTCGGCGGCATGGACGACAGCGTGTATGTGGGCAATGCGGGCAAGGACGCGGCGCTGGACCGGGGTTGGCTGCTCGGGCACTTCAAGGCGGAGGGGGATCCGCGGCGGAGTGAGGCGGTGGAGATCAAGTGGGGTGTGCATCCGCGGGGTGACACGCGCGCACAGTGGGTCCGGGGTGAGGAACGGACCGCCCTGCAGGTGCTGATCAGCGGCCGGTTCCGGGTCGACTTCCCCGGCCGTAGCGTGGTGTTGGAGCGGCAGGGCGACTATGTCGTCTGGGGGCGCGGGGTGGATCACTCGTGGGTTGCCGAGGAAGAGTCGGTGGTGTTGACCGTGCGGTGGCCCTCCGTGGCCGGGTACGCGGTGCCGGACTCGGACTCTGGATCCGGCTCGGACGGAGACGCTGCCTGAGTGCCGTCAGGTCGGCTCAGGGCAGCGGGAGTTCCGCGTTCGGCCAGCGGGATCTGGCCTGTTCGCGGGAGCGCAGGAGGGCCAGGGTGGGGAGGCCCTGGTCGGCGCCGCCGGTCAGGAGGGCGGGGAGCTGGGGGAGCGGGGCCACGGCCGCCACGTCGTCCAGGACCAGGGTGAGTGGTGGGTCGAGGCGGCCGGAGGATGACCGTTCGGCCATGCGCCGGCCGCGCTCGACCACGCTTGAGGCGAGGGCCGTCAGGAGAGGCATCGCGGAGGGGTTCGCCTTGGGGTCCTCGATGGGGTCGCCGACCACATAGAGCGTTCCCCCCTCGTGCACGAAGGAATCCAGCGCCAGGGCGTCGGCCCGGTTCGGGGCGCAGGCCTCCCGGACGTTGACCGTGGAGAGTGCGGAGAGGGCACGGGCCGTCAACTGCTGGGCCATGTCCCGGCGTTCGGGGTGCGAGGTGAGCGCCGACTCCAGTTCGCCCGCCGCGCCGGGGGCCGCCTTGGGGTTCGTCCGCAGGGCGCGGACCGCTTCCTGGACGTGGCTGCCCTGGGCCCAGCGGTGCAGGTGGCGGATGGTGCGGTTGTCTATGGCGGCGGCGTGGAGGTAGCTGCGCAGGAGGGTCTCCGCGGTGTCCGCCACCGCCTGGTCGATCCGGGCGGTGGGGCGGATGGGGGCGAGGAGGGCGATGGCCCTGGCCAGTGCCGTCGGCTTGTCCTCGCAGCCGGAGATGGGTGACCAGTGCAGACGGGCCGGGGTGTCGCAGCGGTGTGCGGGGTCGTAGAGGAGGACCGGGCCCAGCTTCGCGCGGGCGTCCTTCGTGTCCGCCCAGAGCGTGGGGTCGGAGGTGACCACGAGGGCCGGCCCCTCGGCGTCCCGTACGGCCTGCGCGGCGACCGGGCGACGGGACTCGGCGGGGCCGAGGACGACCGTGGGGGCGGAGTTCGCCCAGCCGGTGCCGGTGCCGGTACCGGCACCGGCACCGGTACCGGCACCGGTGCCCGGGTGGGTGCCGGTGGGTGCCGTACCTCCGGTCGCGTCCGGTGGCGGGGTGGCGTACGCGCCGGCCGGGGGCGCGAGGGACGTGGCCGCCGATCTGGCGGGCGTGGGGGGCGCGCCGACCTCGGCCGCCGGGGTGGCGGGCGTGCCTGGCGCGCTGTGACGTGGCTCGGGGACCGATGTGGAGGAGGCCGCCGGGTCCGGTGTCGCGAACCCGGGGGGCGGGGCCTCGTGCCGGACGGGGTCCCCCGTGTACGGCTGGGCCGGGGGTGCTTGCTCCACGGGGGCGGGGGCCGTGCCCTGGAGGTGAGCGGTGTCGTGGGCGGGGTGCGGGAGCGGGGCCCCCGCGGCCGGGCCGCCCTGCCTCTGGGCCCGTGCCGCCCTCTCCCTCGCCCGTACGGCCCGCCAGCGGGCCAGGGTTCCCATCGTGAAGACGGTCAGGACGAGCAGGACCATGAGCTGGCTGATGAGGAGGCCCCAGAAGAGGCCGTAGCCGGAGAGCTGGGCGGCGGGGGTGTCCGGCCAGGCGGCGGGGAGGTCCTGTGGGGCGGAGACCAGGCTGCGTACGGCCAGGGGTGTACGAGTGAAGGTCACGCCGTCGGGCCAGGCGCCGTGGGCGAAGAGGCCGGCCAGACCGGTGGCCGACCAGACCAGCAGGGTCAGGCTCACCAGGAAGCCGAGGAGGGCGATCAGCAGCCCGTCGGGGATGCCGCCTCCGCCCTGCTGGGGGCGCCGGTCGTCCGGTCTCATCGCTCGCCGCCGTACACGCCGCTTCCTCCGCCGCCGTACACGCCGTTCACGCCGCTTCCTCCGCCGCTGTTCACGCCGTTTTCCCGCCCTGCCCCTGCTCGTTCCGGCTCATCGAGGGTCCCGCTCAAGCCACCGTCGACTCGGAGGAGCCGTAGCCGTCGACCTCGCTCAATTGGTGTTCGACGAACGCGGCCGCCCGCTCCTCCGCCTCCAGCTCGGCGGCGCGCAGGGCGTCGTCGTCCAGCAGGTGGTCGACGGAGGACTCGGTCATCGCGCGGTCGGTGAAGACGAGGGGGCGTTCGGTCTCGGTGATGAGGTGTTTGACCACCTGGACGTTGCCGTTGACGTCCCAGACGGCGATGCCGGGGGTGAGGGTGGGGATGATCTCCACCGCCCAGCGGGGCAGGCCCAGGACGCGGCCCGTCGCTCTGGCCTCGTCCGCTTTCTGGGCGTAGATCGTCCTGGTGGAGGCCATCTTCAGGATGGCCGCGGCCTCCTTGGCGGCGGCGCCGTCGATGACGTCCGACAGGTGGTGGACGACGGCGACGAAGGACAGACCGAGTCGGCGGCCGAACTTCAGCAGGCGCTGGAAGAGCTGGGCGACGAAGGGGCTGTTGATGATGTGCCAGGCCTCCTCGACCAGGAAGATGCGCTTCTTCCGGTCGGGGCGGATCCAGGTGTGCTCCAGCCACACGCCGACGATCGCCATGAGGATGGGCATGGCGATGGAGTTGCGGTCGATGTGGGACAGGTCGAAGACGATGAGCGGCGCGTCGAGGTCGATGCCGACCGTGGTGGGGCCGTCGAACATGCCGCGCAGGTCACCGTCGACCAGGCGGTCCAGGACCAGCGCCACGTCCAGGCCCCAGGCCCGTACGTCGTCTATGGCGACGTTCATCGCCTCCGCGGACTCCGGCTCGGGGTGGCGGAGCTGGTCGACGATGTCGGTGAGGACCGGTTGGCGGTCGACGATGGTCTCGTTGACGTAGGCGTGCGCGACCTTCAGGGCGAAGCCGGAGCGTTCGTCCAGGCCGTGGCCCATCGCGACCTCGATGATCGTGCGGAGCAGCGCGAGCTGGCCCGTCGTGGTGATCGAGGGGTCGAGGGGGTTGAGGCGGATGCCCATGTCGAGGGCGGCCGTCGGGTCGAGGCGGATGGGAGTTATTCCCAGCTCCTCCGCGATGAGGTTCCACTCGCCGACGCCGTCCTCGCCCTGGGCGTCGAGGACGACGACCTGACGGTCGCGGAAGCGCAGCTGGCGCAGGACGTACGTCTTCTCCAGGGCCGACTTGCCGTTGCCGGACTCGCCGAGGACGAGCCAGTGCGGAGCGGGGAGCTGCTGGCCGTAGAGCTGGAAGGGGTCGTAGATGTAGCCCTTCCCGGAGTAGACCTCTCGGCCGATGATCACACCGGAGTCGCCGAGGCCGGGGGCGGCGGTCGGGAGGTAGACCGCCTGGGCCTGTCCGGTGGAGGTGCGGACGGGAAGGCGGGTCGTCTCGACCTTGCCGAAGAGGAAGGACGTGAAGGCGTCGGTGAGGGCGGAGATGGGGTCCCTCATCAGCGCTTCACCTCCAGGTGCGGTTGGATCGGATGGTCCCGCATCGCGATGGCCCTACCTTCGGATTCCGGTGGCGAACGGGAGCGTGTTGACGAAGGCCCGGTGGTGTTCGCGGTCGCACCACTCCAGCTTGAGGTACGACTTGCCGGCCGAGGCCCTTATCGTCCGCTTGTCGCGCGCCAGGGCCTCCGGGGAGCGGGAGGAGACGGTGATGTAGCCGACGAGGTTGACGCCGGCGGCGCCGCTCGCGAGGTCCTCGCCGCGCTGGTCGAGGCGGGAGTGGGAGGCCACGTCGCGCGGGTCGACGGTGCGGTTCATCTTGGCGGCGCGGGACGCCTCCGCCTCGTCGTTGGTCTTCTCCGTCAGCATGCGTTCGATGGCGACCTCGGTGGGTTCGAGGTCCATGGTGACGGCGACGGTGCGGATGACGTCCGGGGTGTGGACCAGGAGGGGCGCCAGGAAGTTGACGCCGACCGGGGTCATCGGCCACTCCTTCACCCAGGCCGTGGCGTGGCACCAGGGGGCGCGGGTGGAGGACTCGCGGGTCTTGGCCTGGAGGTAGTCCGGCTCCATCGCGTCCAGTTCGGCCGGCCAGGCGTTGCGCTTGGTCATGGCCTGGATGTGGTCGATGGGGTGGTCCGGGTCGTACATGGAGTGGATGAGGGAGGCGAGGCGGCCCTGGCCCAGCGGCTGCCGTACGCGGATGTCGGCCTCCTGGAGGCGCGAGCAGATGTCTGTCAGCTCGCGTGCCATGACGACGGCGAGGCCGGCGTCCTTGTCGAGCTTGCGGCCCTGGGGACGGGCGGCGCGGGCCATGGCGTGGCCCTCGGCGGCCAGTTCGCGGGTGTAGTGCATGCACGCGACGAGGTAAGCGCGGTGCTGCTCGCTGCTGGTGGAGACCATGGACTGCAGTTGGTCGTACGACTGCTGCAGCCAGCCGGGGGCGCGGTCGTCGCCGCGCTGGGCGACGTCCTTGGCGTGGGCGTCCGGGTCGGCCGGGAGCGTGCGGGCGAGCATCTGGAGGCGGGTGACGAAGCCGTCGCCGTTGGCCACGTGCTTGAGGAGGGTGCCGAAGCGGTCGACGAGGGCTTCCTGGTCCTCGGAGTCGCGCAGGCCGACGCCGGGGCCCTCGATCTCGATGGCGGCGGTGACGGTCCGGCGGTCGGCGTGCAGCAGGACGGCGATCTCGTCGGGGCCGAAGGGCGCGGCGAGCCAGGTGATGCGGCCGATGCCGGGCGGGGGGCCGACCTCGACCTCACGGCCGTCGAGGCGGGTGCCGGCCTCCATGTTGGCGGAACGGTACGTCGTGCCCTTGCGCAGGCTGCGCTTGTAACTGCGGTTGATCTCGAACCACTTGTAGAACGTCCGCCGCTTGTACGGGATGTACACGGCGGCCAGTGCCAGCATCGGGAAGCCGGTCAGCAGGGCGATGCGCGGGACGAGCACGGGGACGAGGAGACCGCACATCATGCCGAGGAACGCGCCCGCGATGATCAACGCGATCTCGCCGGACTCGCGGTTCCGGCCGATGATCGCGTTCGGCCGGGCGCGGCCGATCAGATATGTACGGCGGGGCGTGATCGGATGGGACAGATGGTGGGTATCGGTCGTCAACGCCCTTCACCTCCCGTGCGGTTGTTGCTGCTGTTGCGGGTGTTGCCGGCGTGGGGGGTGTTGATGGGGCTCGAACGGGGTGGGGGTGCGGCGGAGGGGACAGTTCCGCCGCCTCCACCCGCGCTGCGCGAGCTGTGGGCGGCCACGCCGCCGGATGCGGGGTTGGACGGGCGGGGGGTGCTGCTTCCGCCTCCGCCGCCGTTGTTGTCGGCCCGGGAGCTGTGGGTCTTGATGCCCTGGGCGACGAGGGTGGCGGGTGAGCTGATGACGGCGGCGGCCTTGCCTTCGGCGCCGCGCATGATGCGGTTGTTGCGGGAGTTGGCGATCTCGTCGCCGAAGCCCGGGACGAAGCGGTAGATCATCGCCGAGGCGAAGATCGCGAGCAGGATGATGGCGAGGCCGGAGACGACCGCGGCGAGGGAGTCAGGGCCGTCCTCGGTGGTCAGGGCGCCGGCGAGGCCGAGCACGATGACGATGACGGGCTTGACCAGGATGATCGCGATCATGATGCCGGCCCAGCGGCGGACGTGGCCCCAGAGGTCCTTGTCGACGAGGCCGGCGTAGACGACGACGCCGAGGAGGGCGCCGACGTAGAGGAGGACGGCCCTGAGGTACAGCTCCAGGTACAGCACGCCGGCGGCGACGATGGAGACCAGCGACACCAGGATCAGCATGATGGGGCCGCCGCCGATGTCGTTGCCCTTCTTCAGGGCCTCGGAGAACGTGCCGAAGAAGGTGTCCGTCTGGTTGCCGGTGGTCTTGGCGATGATGTCGCTGACGCCGTCGGTGGCGGAGACGATGGTGTAGAGGATGAGCGGGGTGAAGGCGGACGCCAGCACGGTCAGCCAGAGGAAGCCGATGGCCTCGGAGATCGCCGTGGTGAACGGCACGCCGCGGACGGCTCGCTTGGTGACCGCGAGCAGCCACAGCACGAGCGTGAGGATGGCGGAGGCGGCGAACACGACCGCGTAGTGCTTCAGGAACGTCATGTTCGTGAAGTCGACGTTCGCGGTCTCGTTGACGGCTTCGGAGAGCTTGTCGACGGTCCAGGAGGCGGCGTCGGCGCAGCCTTGGGCGAGGGAGGAGAGGGGGTCGAGGGTGGTGGTGACGTTGTTGGGGAGGGTGCTGGTGTCGCCTCTTTCGCCGGCGCCTCGTTCGCAGTAGTCCTTGGCGGGGCCGACAATGAGGTCACAGCGGTCGTCCGAGGGAGAGGGCGACGGCGAAGGTGTGGGCGCAGCGGCTGCCTTGGTGGCCAGCAGAACGGCAGCGGTCTGAACGGCAGTGAGGACTGCGGTGACCTTGAGTACGTGGTGCGACCTACCGGGCATAAGTGAACCCTCCGTACTCCTCGACGGCCTTCGAGATCTCGTCAGCTGTCGACACCTTGTTGTCACCGTTGACCGGCGCGGGGCCTTCTTTCTGAGCGAAGCTGTCGACCTTCCAGTCACCGTCGGCCCAGCGCAGTTGGAGGGTCATGGTGAACCAGTCGCTGGTGACGGGACTGGTGGTGTCCTCCGACGCCATGCCGAACACGCCCGTGCACCAGACCTCGACGGTCGCCGTGTCGTCCGAGTAGCTGGTGGTCTTGGTACCGACCGGCATGGTGCGTGAGACGTAGGTGCTACCCGAGGGGGCGTTGCCATCCGCGTCCAAGCCCACGTCGGCCAGGAAGTTCGAGTCGTAGGCCCTGTTGAGCTTGTCCTCCAGGTCGGTCACCTTCTCGGCCACGAAGACCTGCCGCACGATCTCACCGCGCCGTGCGGGCTTGAGGATGTCGGCCGAGACCAGCACGACGGAGTAGTTGGCCGCCGCCGATTCGGCGCCCTGCTGGTCGTGGGCGAAACCGGAGGGGATGCCGTCGGTCTTCGTGGTGACCGGTCGCTCCCCCGAAGCCGCCGTAGGCGCGGTTTCCGGCTTGTCGGTGGTGGAGTCTCCGGATGTGTCGGAGTTCCCACCGCCCCGGTTCGCGAAGGCGATCGCGGCGATGAGGAGGACGACCACGCCGACGATGGTGACGAGGCTTCTGGAGGAGGAGCGGGGGCGGCGGGGGGCGCCGCCGTAGGGGTCGCCGCCGCCGTCGGGGAGGCGGGTTCGGGTCTGGCCGGTGCCGGCGTACCCCCCGTACGCCCCGTCGTCCCCGGAGCGCGAGGACTCGCGGTACCCGTGCTCGTCGCCGAGACTCATGCCGCGGTCGCCCCTTCAACTTCGACGTCGTACCGAAAGGCGTAGCAGTACGACGGTAGCCGCGCTGGTTCCCGCGCGGGCGCGGTGTGGAGACTCGACATCAGGGAAACGCAACCTCAGCCGGTGGGCACGACGGACGGGTGGGGTGGGAGGGGGACCGGGCGAGGCCGGTGGCCCGGCCGGGGCGGGTGCCGGCGGCCGCGCTACACGGCCATGCCGTACACGATGGTGAAGAGCGTGCCCAGTGAGCCGATGATGAAGACGCCGGTGAGGCCGGCGATGATCAGGCCCTTGCCCTGTTCGGCGCTGAAGGTGTCGCGGAGGGCGGTCGCGCCGATGCGCTGTTTGGCCGCACCCCAGATCGCGATGCCGAGGCAGAGGAGGATGGCGACCGCCATCACGACCTCGATCATCACGCGTGCCTCGTTGCCCAGGTCGCCGAAAGGCCCCCAGTCCGGGGCGATTCCGCCGATGATGGTGGTGATGTCGCCCTTGTCGGCCGCTACGAACATGTAAGTCACCGCCCCTAGTGGGTCGTTCTGTTGTCTGCGTGCGTTGTGCGACGTGTGCGCCTCGGCGTACGCGTCGCACGCCTCCGCGCGGGTGCGCAGAGGTCGGGCCCATTCTCGCCGACAATGACGCTGTCGTATGTCGACTTGACGTCATTGATTGGCGGGTTTCGTACGGATCCCTTGCCGTCGACCCGTGCGGGACCCTAACGGGGGGCGCGGAACGGTAAGCGAAGGGTCGTATCGTCACTCTGTGTATCACGGCAGGTCACGCCGGGCAATGAGGATCAAGCGGAACCTGTGGTGTGGTTCCGTCGTTATTGCACTTCTGTGGCCTCAGGGGGCTGGGCTCGTCCCGCTTCTGACGGGATGTCGACCCTGGTCCGCCGTTGATTCTCGGTGACTTCGAGTGTGCCCGATGTGGACGTAAGGGTCGTGTGTGGGGGCCGGATGTCCCCTGAGGGGCGAGCTTTGGCCAGAAGTGCATGGGATCGCGATCGCAATTTTGGTACAAATGATCGACTGGGTGTCCTTGTGGGTCCATGCGTCGGTGCGTCAGACGAGCGGTCCGGGCGCCGAGTTGAGGGAACGTATCTGCGAGGGCGTCCACGGGGGTAGGCGTGAGCGAGGACAGGCCTGTTGTCTCGGCCGAGATACCGGAGTTCACGGGGAATCTGGAGCAACTGGAGACAGACGCCGGCGACATCGCGTTCGACGGTATGGCGGTCGGTGCGGCGGGTCTGCTGATCGACGCCAACTTCAAGCAGCTGGAACCTTTCTACAAGGCTCCCGAGGCCGACCAGCTCTTCGCGACGACCGCGCCGGTCGCGGCGGCCGGCCACGATCTGCAGACCGAGCTGGGCACGGTCTCCAAGGCGCTGCTCGACTACGCGGCCGAGGTCCGGCCCCTGGTCGACCGGCTCAACTCGTTGCGCGAGGAGGCGGCGGCGTTCGAACGGCGCGTCGCGGACGACGAGGACTGGGTCGCGGACGGCGACCTCATCGACGAGAACACCGCCCGCCGCAACGCGGTGAACGCGGCCTGGTCCGCCTTCCAGGCCGCCGAACGGGCCTGTTACAACAAGATCGTCGCGCTGGTCGGCGGGGAGCCGCTCGTCGTGGGCGACGGGTCGAACAAAGAGAACATGTACGGCTACCGCGCGGAGGACCTGAACAACGTCGCCGGTCTGCCCTGGGGTGACGTCGTCGAGGAGTCCAACCCCTGGTACTACTTCCACGAGCACGCCTGGGACTTCACGGTCGGCTTCGTCGTGGACGGTGTGTGGGGCACGATCAAGGGCCTGGGCACGCTGGTCGGCTTCAACGGCTGGGACGCGGCGGGCCAGGCCTGGGTCGGTCTCGGCAAGCTCGCCACGGGCATCCTCATCACGGCCGTACCGGTGGTGGGTGCCGCGTACTGGCTGGCCCCGGACGACAAACTGCCCTCCTGGCTGCGTGACTCCCGTACGGCCGTCGTGGAGACCGGCAAGGCGCTCATCGCGTACGACGAGTGGGGCAAGAACCCCTCCCGGGCGGCC
>NZ_JAQYWT010000134.1:0-301 GCF_036322545.1 Streptomyces sp. SP18BB07 | reverse complement strand
GGGGGGGGGGGGGGGGGGGGGGGGGGGGGGGGGGGGGGGGGGGGGGGGGGGGGGGGGGGGGGGGGGGGGGGGGGGGGGGGGGGGGGCGGGGGGGGGGGCGCGCGCGCGGGGGGCGTCGCCCTCCGCGCCCCCCCCAACCCCCCCCCCCCCCGGACAACAAGGCCCCCCACTTCAGGCAGGCCCCGCGGCAGAACCTTCAGGGCGCCCCCCCCGCACCCCCCCCCCCCCCCCCCCCCCCACCCACCCGCCCGGGAGAGCGGCCAGGGCGCGGGGCGGTGCGTCCGCGGGCGGGGGGGGGGGG
>NZ_JAQYWT010000133.1:0-10224 GCF_036322545.1 Streptomyces sp. SP18BB07 | reverse complement strand
CGTCGGACTCCTGCGAGGTGCACTTCACCGACGTGGTGGACGAGCAGAACCCCTCTCGGCCCCGCTACCCCGAGATCCTGGCGGAACTGGTGCGCAGGGTGGAGGACAGCAAGCTGGACATTCGCCTCGCCGCCCACTGGGACGCGCATGGGGCTGGTGGAGGTCGGCGGTGTCGCCAACAGCCGCACCACACCGTCGTCCTCGTCTTCAGGTACCGGGACGGCGGCCGCCGTGGCCAGGACCCAGTCGGGCTGCGGTCTTCTCGGCGATCCAGGCCAGTTCGGCTGGGTGCAGCTCTTTCAGGACGTCCGTGACGGCTGTGCGCGATGCCGATGCCGAGAAGGCAGCAAGTGGGGCGCTGAGTGAGCGCACCGGCGTGTTCCTGGCCCTGCGGTCTGGGGCATCTAGGGCTCTGACCGGGAAGGTTGGCCGGGGTCAGTCCTTCCCGGAACTGGTTCGGTGGGAGTCCGCGTAGACCGCCCGTGCTCGGCCAGGTGTTGTCGTACCCCCGGTGTAGCGTCCAGGCAGGAGTCAGGCTCATGCTCTGCGGTTGACGGAGGCGCGCGGATGACGAGTGCGACAAGCGAGGCCGTGGTGGCGGTGTCCCGGCGCATCGGCGCCCCGGCGGGGGATATCTTCCGGATCCTGGCCGATTCCGGACGGCACCCGGACCTCGACGGCTCGCGGATGCTGCGCGGTGGTGTCTCCGACGCCGTGGTTTCGGGCGTCGGGGACGTCTTCGTTATGCGGATGTACTACGAGCGCTACGGCGATTACGAGATGATCAACCGCGTCGTCGAGTACGAGCCGGGTCGCCGCATCGGCTGGGAGCCGAGGCCCGGTCGTGGGCACCCGGACGCCACCGCGCCCGGGGCCGCGTGGGGCCACAGGTGGATCTTCGACCTGCTCCCGGATGAGGGTGGGGCGACGGTGGTGACCGAGATCTTCGACGGTTCGCGTATGCCGGAGGACAAACGCGCGGAAGTGGACAGCGGGCGCGCCTGGTGGCAGACGCAGATGCTGAGCACCCTGGACCGCCTCGCTGAACTGTGCGCCGCCCGGTGAACGCGGAACTCGAAGCCCTCAAGGGCGCCCTGGACCGTCAGCGCGAGCACGTCGTCGGGATCCTCGAAAGGCTCTCGGAGGAGGATCTGCGGCGGTCGATGCTGCCCAGCGGCTGGAGTTGCCTGGCATTGGTGCGCCACCTCACCCTCGATGTCGAACGCTTCTGGTTCCCCGGTGTGATCGCGGGCGAGCCGGATGTGGCCGGACAGCTCACGGCGGGCGCGGAGGCGCACTGGTACGTACCCGAGGGGATGAGCGTCGAGGAGGTCTTCGCCGACTACCGGGTGGCCATCGCGCGGGCGGACGTCGTGCTCGCCGGCACCACGCCTGAACAGGAGCCTGCCGCTTGGCCCGTGGAGATCTGGCCGACCTGGCGGCTGCCTGACGTGCGGCACATTCTGATCCATGTACTCACTGAAGTCTCCTGCCATAGCGGTCACTTGGACGCGGTGCGTGAACTGATCGACGGCACCACCTGGCTCGGCGGCAGCCCCTACGCCAGCTAGTTCTGTGACTGGATGAGGTTCGCCGGGGTTCTTCAGGCCGCGGGGGCGAGCGGGCGTCCGTCCCAGGGGATGCCCTTCTCGCTACGGATGCGGGGCGTTCGCGGCGCTGGGCGGTGAGGACGTCGGGGTGGCGGGCGTTGGCGTTGCGCCAGCGCAGGTAGGCGTGCAGGGCGCGGGTCTGCGTGGTGTGGTTGGGTTGGAGTTGGCGACGGTGAACTGCCGCAACGGCCCGAAGTGCGCCTCGATCGGGTTGGCCCAGGATGCGTAGGCGGAGTGAAGCACAGCTCGACCCGGTTCTTCTTCGCCCAGCGCCTGAGGGTGTCGCCCTTGTGGGCGGACAGGTTGTCCAGGATCACGTAGATGGGAGCGCCGTCTGGGCGGGCCACGCGGATCGACCTCAGCGCGGCCAGGGTGTTCGCGGCGCTCTTCTTCCTGCGGTTGACGCCCCATAGGGTGTCGTCGCCGACCGAGTAGCAGCCGTGGAAGTAGCGCACTCCGTGGGTGCGGTGGTACGTCGCGGGATGCCGCTCGGGCCGGCCCTGCTCGGCCCAGCACGATCCGGCGGTGGGCCGGATCCCGAGCGGCCCGAACTCGTCGAACGCGAACACCCGGTTTGGGAAGCGCTCCAGCACCTCCTCGATCCGGTCCAGCTTGGCCTCGCGCTCTGAGTCGGGCCGACTCTTTCCACGTCTTGGTCCGTCGGAAGGTGACCCCGCGGCGGGCGAGCAGGCACCGTGACGCCTCGCGTCCGATCCTTATCAGGCGGCCGTGTACTTTCCGCAGGTAGGCGGCGAGTTTGCGGATGGACCAGCGAGTGAAGGGCTGACCGAGCTTGGTCGGGCGGGTGGTGGCCGTCGCCACGATGAAGTCCTCGTCGTCAGGGCTGAGCAGGCGGGGACGGCCTCCCGCCCACCGAGGGTCCAGACAGGCCAGGCCGATCTCGTTGAACCGGTGGATCACGTTCCGGACGGTGTCCTCGCCGGCCTGCACCAGCTTCGCGATCACGGGCACTCGGTTCCCGCCGGCCGAAGCGAGCAGCATCATCGCCCGCCGATAGCGCACCGAGTTGGTGCTGCCCCGGCGCACGATCTGCTGCAGCTTCTGCCCTTCCTGGTCGGTCAACCTGCGCACACGGACAGGCTCAGCCACCACACCCCCAGCAGTCAGACGGACGTATCCGGACATCCAACCGCCGGAACCATCACCCCGGCCAACCTTTGCTCCGTGCACCGTTCCCGTCGGCATGGATCCGGATCCGCGCGGCGCGATGAGTTCGGTGGCTCCCGCAGGTCTACCTTGTGACCGGGACGACCACCTCATCGGGAGCAAGCCATGGGCCTCATCCACATCGAACTGTTCGCGACCCTCGACCTCGTCGGGCAGGCGCCCGGCGGCCCCGACGAGGACCCGGCCGGGTTCCCGTTCGGCGGCTGGCAGGCACCCCTGCTGGACGAGGTCGCCGGGGCGCAGATCGGTGCCGCGTACGAGGGCACGGACGCCCTCCTGCTCGGGCGGCGCACGTACGACATCTTCGCCGCCTACTGGCCGCACCAGAAGGGCGGCGAGGACGGCGAGATCGCCGCCCTCTTCAACCGTGTCCCGAAGTACGTGGCCTCCCGCGGCAACCCCGACCTGTCGTGGGCCGGGTCGACGCAACTCGGCCCGGATCTGGCCACCGCGGTACGGGAGATCCGGGACCGGCACGAGCACGTGAAGGTCGTCGGGAGCCTGGACCTGGTGCAGAGCCTCCTGCGCGAGAAGCTCTTCGACCGTCTCGACCTCTGGGTGCACCCGATCGTGCTCGGCGTCGGGAAGAAGGTGTTCGACGGCGGCGAGGTGCCCACGAACCTGACACTCCTCGAACCGCCGGCAGCCGGCCCCCAGGGCGCCGTGTACCTACGCTACGCACTCGCCGAAGGCACCCCCGGCACAGGAGACATGAGCGCACCCGATCGCGGCGTGGCCCACAGCGAGTGAGACCGGGCTCCCGATCCGCGATCGTCCAAACCCTCCCTCTGGTCGGCTGATTCAACACCTGCGCCCGCCGCACCACCCTCGGAGAAGAGCGACAGTAACCACGCAGCCGGGTACTTGGAGCACCCACGACGGTGGTCTCCTGAACGACACCGGCGCCCTACGCTGGTCAGGAGATCGGTCGAGTGTTCGGGGGATTGGTGCGGATCGCAGATCACGCTGCCTGGGATCGGGGTTTCCCGGTCAAGTACCTGCTGGTCCGTGAGGACGAGGAGGGCGAGGAGAAGTACTGGGGGCGATGCGCGAGCGTCGAGGGCTTGTTTGTGGACAAAGTGCCGCCGAAGCGCGAGGTATTGACACTGCGAGGATGCACTCCCGAAGGTTCTTTGCGAGATGCCCTGTCGCCGGCCGCAGACTCGACCGGGCTGCTGGGCGATGTGTGTGTCGAAGTATGGGACGAGCAGCAGCCGCTGCAGTGGTGGACCTTGGTGGACTCTGTCGTCCTCGCCCACCATCCGAACCGGAGTGACCCGGCACTGGTGGATGTCGTCGTGGGTGCCGGCGTCGAAGAGGAGCACGCCTGGGACCACACCCTGCCGGTGTCGCCGCGGTTCAAACTGTTCGCGGGAAACACCATGGCCGCCAGTCCCGCTGGAGACTGCGCCGGAGTGGACGGGCTGTTCGTCCCGCGCGGGGCCCCGCCATCGACTCCACTGCACCTCATCGGGTGCGAAGCCGCCGAAGCCTTGCTCGCCGTCTTGCGTCGGCCCCGCAAGTGGGACCGGGACTGGGTGCAGTTGTGGGCGCTGGACAACCATGGCGAGGTGATGTACCACCACAACGTCCACCTGCGCGTCGAGAAGGCACGGCCGTCCGTGCTCGGAGGCGCCCTCGTCGACATCACGCTCGCCGACGGCGGCGATCGGCCTCCAGTGCTGGCCCGGCCGATCTGGGAGACCTGGTATCGGGGAGTTCCGACAACCCGCAATCAGTGGGCCCCATACTCCGCGCAGGGCAGATCCGAGTGGCTTGATCTGACGGCCACCCGCATGAGCGGCCGGCGCCCCGACCGCTCCGGCGGAACCCATCATCTTGACGGCAGGTTCGTCACCGACGTGCCCGGCCTGCACTGCGCGATGGAAGAGGCCCTCGTGGGGCCCGGGGGCTATTTCGGCCGGGCGTGGAACGCGTTCAAGGATTGCATGGGTGGTGGTTTCGGCGTGGCCCCGCCCTTCACCCTGATCTGGCACGACGCGGACGTAGCACGTCGAGCGCTGGCTGCCGTCGTCTCGGACCCTGACGAAGGACTCTCCTATTTCGAGGACATCGTTCGGCTGCTCGAACGCTGGGGCGTAACCGTCGTTCTGCAGTAGCCGAGACACTCCGCGGACTGATGACGGTCGAAGGAGTGGGTTGTTGTTGCGCGGCCCCCGCCGCTGCACTCCGATGCTGAGCCCTATGCCAAGCCGGGCAGCCGGTCGAGGCGGTCGCGGTGCGCCTGCGTCAGCTGGAGGCGTTCCGCCGCGAGGTTCTCTTCCAGGTGGTCGATCCGGGCGGTGCCCGGGATGGGGAGAATCACTGGTGAGTGGCTGAGGAGCCAAGCGAGCGCAACCTGCGTCGGCGTGGCGTCGACCTCGGCAGCCACCGCTCCCACCTCCGACCTCGCTCCCGACTCCCCCCAGGCGACAGGGCGCTATGGCAGGAACGCGATCCCTGCCGCCTCACAGGCCGTGAGCACGGGCTCGTGCTCACGGTCGAGCAGGTTGTAGCGGTTCTGCACGCTCGCGACGTCCACGATCCCCCGTGCCTCCTTGAGCTCGTCGACGGTGACCTCGGACAACCCGATCCGGCCGATCTTGCCCTCGGTTCGCAGATCCCGCAGCGTGCCGAGCTGGTCGGCGAGCGGCGTCTCCGGATCGATACGGTGCAACTGCAGCAGCTCGATCCGCTCGAGACGCAGTCGGCGCAAAGCCTGCTCTACCTGAGCGCGCAGTACAGCAGGCCTCCCGTCGAGCTTCCACTCGCCCGAAGAGCCCGAGCGCGCAACGCCGACCTTGGTGGTGACAAGCAGCTCGTCCGGGTAGGGATGCAGGGCCTCAGCCAGCAGTTCCTCGTTGGCTCCCCAGCCATACATATACGCGGTGTCGATCAGAGTGACGCCCAGCTCGACGGCCCGCCGGGCGACCGCGAGCGAGGTCTCACGGGCCCGGATCGGCTCCGTCGGCAAGTGCATGGCCCCGAACCCGAGCCGCCGTACGTTCAGATCCCCACCGATACGGAACGCAGTCGATGTCACGCGCTGTCTCCCCCCTCGTCCAACCGGCCACGCTAGCAGCGCAGTTGGCCACAGCATCGGTCCACTAACGAAGATCGGCCACCGACCAGAACGACAGTTACCGTGCGAGCGCCGAGGCTGATGCGCCAACAGCTGTCCGCCGGTGGTGGTGGCCCACCGGTCCTGGGATGCGCCTGACCACCGCGAGGTCGAGCCGGCACTCGGACGTCGTTCCGTCCTCCACCGCCGGTGGCCGCAATGCGTGCAGCGGCAGTCCGCCCAGCAGTCCCGACGTGACCACGTCGATGTCGTCGAGCCTGCCTGCGTCAGGACCCTCCTGGCGGTGACGATCCGTCCATCAATAGGCGACGGGCCATCCGCCGCTCCAGTTCAGGAGGTTGATGCCGAGTTTGGGCCTGCCGTTGTCGTTGCCGTCGTAGTAGTGGTAGACGATCAGATCGCCGTCGGCGTCCTTCATGATGGACTGGCCGCCGGGGCCGATGTAGCGGCCATGGGACTCCAGCACCGGTGTCCCGCCGTTGTTCATGAGCGCGACGCCGTTCCTGTCGTGGTACGGCCCGGTCACGCTCGTGGCGCGCCCGACCTTGACCTTGTAGGTGGAGCCGGTGCCGGCGCAGCAGGTGTCGTAGGAGGCGAAGAGGTAGTAGAAACCGCCCCGTTTGACGACGAAGGGCGCCTCGACCGCCTTGGTGCCGGTGGGCCGTGAGGCCAGGGAGTACCGGGTGGTGTTGCCGGCGAGCTGCTTTCCGGTGGCGGGATCGACCTGGATCATCTTCAGTCCTGTCCACCAGCTCCCGAAGGACAGCCACCACGTGCCGTTGTCGTCGACGAAGAGGTTCGGGTCGATGGCGTTGTAGTCGTGGGAGGCGGTGGAGGAGTAGACGATGCCGTGGTCGGTCCAGGAGCCGGGGAGACCGGTCGCCGAACCGGCCAGCCCGATGGCCGACTTGTTCGACCCGAAGGTCGAGACGGAGTAGTACATCAGGTACTTGCCGCCCCGGTACGAGATGTCCGGGGCCCAGGCCTCGGTCGCCCCGTACTGCGACCACCAACTCGGCCTGGTGGAGAAGGCGTCGCCGCCCGCGCCGAAAGCGATCCGGTCGGTGGAGGTGCGGTGGGACAGACCGCCTCCGGTGGCGTACAGGAGGTAACGCCCGGCGGAGGTGCGGATCATTGTCGGGTCATGGACGGCGGTGGCCCCCGTGACCGTGCCGGGGTTGGGGTAGGCGGAGGCGGCTGTGGGGGCCAGTGCGAGCAGTACCGCGGCCGGGACGGCCATGAGGGCGGCTCTACGGGAGGGTGGGAGCGGGCGGAACGTGCGGGGGGTC
This sequence comes from Streptomyces sp. SP18BB07, assembly GCF_036322545.1. Taxonomy (NCBI): domain Bacteria; kingdom Bacillati; phylum Actinomycetota; class Actinomycetes; order Kitasatosporales; family Streptomycetaceae; genus Streptomyces; species Streptomyces sp. SP18BB07. The sequence continues at coordinate 3,055 of NZ_JAQYWT010000133.1, read as the reverse complement.
TGAGAGGTGCGGCTACGGGTGCGGGGGGTGCGGCTCATGCGGACGCTCCTAGGTGGGGGTGCCGTTCGGCATGCCGAACAGTCGTCGCGTCGTCGGCCGGGACCGTAGAACCGAACACCTTGCGCGTCAATGACCTGCACAGAGACCCGAAAGTCTTCGCAACTATCGCGCCGTAAGCGGGGAGTCAGGGCCCGGCTGTGGCTTCTGGGTTCGGATCGACGTTCCACCGCCCGGGCAGGTCCGCGTTGCAGAAGACGCAGACGAAGTGGCCCTCTCGCACGATGTTGTTCTCCCGACAGGTGGGACACCGTCGAAAGACCACTGCGTGGGTGAAGCAGTCCGGGTGGTCGAGGCCGGCTTTGTCCAGCGCCTGCGCCACAGCCGGCCACGAGGTGACGTCCGGGCAGTAGCCGGTCGACTGGTTGCTGACCTCGTTCACCGTCCAGTGGCCGGCCTGGGTGGAGAACCTCATTTCGCCGGCACTCAGCACCCGGCCGCCGCCCGCGCAGGCGACGTGTTCGCTGCGGCGCGGGGCCAGCCGCAGGACTCCGTCCGTGCCGATGACGAAGGTGAAGGGTTCGTCCAGTTCGTCGGCGGTCCGGGCCGCTGCCCAGCCCGCGAAGTCGGCAGCCGTGCGGATCGCGACGCCGCTGTCTGCTGACTGGACGGCGGCCGGCACATGGTGAGGCCCGACATAGCGGTAGGCCCGTCCGGATGTGCTCATGCCGATCAACGTAGGACACGTCGTCTTGGCTTGCTCAGAGTTTCGGCACGTGGATCTCGGCCTTCCGCCTTGCGGGTACAGAACCGACCTGCGGGCGACGCGGCCGACATCCGCGTAGGGACACCGCTCGGCTTCCTCCCCTGGCGCGGTCGGTGTCCTTCAGTTGAGCGGCTGCCGAAGCTCGGCCCGGATCCGGACGGTCCGCTCGGCGGGTTCACCACCAAACTGCACTTGGTTGTCGAGCAGGGCCAGAAGCCTCTATCGATCGTGGTGACGGCCGGGCAGCGCGGCGACTCGCCACAGTTCGAGGCCGTGCTGGAGAAGATACGCGTGCCCCGCGTCGGGGTGGGCCGGCCACGCATTCGCCCGGACCGCGTGCGCGCTGACAAGGCTTACGCCTCCCGCAAGAACCGCGCCTACCTGCGTAGACGAGGTATCCGCTGCGCCATCCCGGACAAGGCCCGACCAGGCGCGTCACCGCAAGCAGCGCGGCTCCCGCGGCGGTCGGCCGCCGAAGTTCGACCCGGTCGACTACCGCGAGCGCCACGCGGTCGAGTGCGGCATCAATCGCCTCAAAAGGCATCGTGCCGTGGCCACGAGATACGACAAACTCGCGGTTCGTTACGAGGCAACCGTTCTCGTCGCGGCCATCAACGAGTGGCTGTGACCAGCATATTCGTGATACGTCCTAGACCGCTGCCTTCCGCATCCCAGTCAGAAAGCCCCTGATCGCGGCCAGTTCCCGCTCGTCGTATCCCCGCAGCAGGTCCACCGCCCGATCGATGAGCGGTCCGAAGTGGGACCAGCCGAGGGCGACCGCCCGCTCGTCCACTTCGATGGTGACCTTGCGGCGGTCCCGCGCATCGCGCACCCGCCGCACATGCCCGGCCCGTTCCAGGCGGTCGACCAGTGCTGTGGTTCCTGCCGAGTTGAGGCCGAGAGCGGTGCCTAGGTGCCCTGCTGTGGTCTCCTCGCCGGCGCGGGCGGCGTCCATCAGGGCGATCAGCGCACGCACGTCGGTGGGGTGCATGCCGTTGCGCTGTGCGAACCGGGTGCTGTGCCTGCCCAGGTCGACGGCCACCGCGCGCAGCAGGTGGACGATCTCCATCTCGGGCCCCGGCTCGGCTCGTTCGACGAGTTCCTCACCCTCCTGATCGGGCACGGACCACCTCCACGTATCATCTCGCCCAACAAGTATCTTGCTGAGCGAGATAATAGAGGAGTCGCCGTTCATGAACGCTCGCGATACGTACGACGCCGACAACTTCCTCATGGCCTACGACAAGGTCATGACCAAGTGGCCTGCCGCTCGCGAGACGGCGACCGTTCCCACGCCCTTCGGCACGACACACGTCAACGTATGCGGCCCGGCCGACAGGCCCTCGCTCGTCCTCCTGCCCGGCGGAGGGGGCGCAACCTCCGCGTCCTGGTACGCGCAGGCGGCCGAACTGTCCGGCACTCACCGGGTGTTCGCCGTCGACTTGATCGGCGCCCCCGGACGCAGCACTCCCGACGGCGACCGCGGCCCCCGTACGGTCGCCGACCTGTCGGCCTGGCTGGACGCGCTCCTCGACGGCCTCGGAGTGGCCGAGACCGACCTGGGCGGACACTCGTACGGCGCCTGGATCGCGCTGCATCACGCCATGCGCGCGCCCGACCGGATACGCCGCCTGGCCCTTGTGGACCCGACCCAGTGCTTCGCCGGGTTCAGCCCGGCCTACCTGCTGCACGCACTGCCCATGCTGCTGCGGAACACACCCCGCCGGGTCCGCGCCTTCCTGGAGTGGGAGACCAAAGGCTCCGCCCTCGATCCCGACTGGCTCGCCCTCCAAGAGGCGGCCGCCGGTTTCCCCTCTCTCCGACCCGTAACCGGGCCGCGCCCGGCACCGGACGCCCTGCGCGGCCTGGACCTGCCGGTCCTGTTGCTCCTCGCCGGAAGCAGCAGGACCCATGACCCCTCCAAGGTGGCCGCCCGCGCCGAGGCGCTGCTGCCACGCGTCGCAACGACCGTGCTGCCGGATGTGTCCCATCACGCGCTTCCGCACGCCATCGCGCCCGAGGCGAACCGTAGCCTCGCCGGCTTCCTGGAACGGTCCGGTGACTGAGTCTCAGCCCGCCCCGGGCACCGCACCCTGAAAATCAACCCTCGTTTAGCTCCGCTAATAGCACTTCCGATCCACGGCCTAGCCCCAATGCCGTTGCTTTTGCCGTGGGCGTAGGCTGGTTGGCAGTGGGTCCCGGGGGTGGTTGGTGTGGCTGCGAGTGCGTCTGACTTATCGGGTCTTGGTCTTCTGACCTGGGTGTATCCGCCGGGGTTGGTGGACCGGGTGG
>NZ_JAQYWT010000132.1:0-413 GCF_036322545.1 Streptomyces sp. SP18BB07 | reverse complement strand
GGGGGGGGGGGGGGGGGGGGGGGGGGGGGGGGGGGGGGGGGGGGGGGGGGGGGGGGGGGGGGGGGGGGGGGGGGGGGGGGGGGGGGGGGGGGGGGGGGGGGCGGGGGCGCGGCGGGCCGGGGGGGGGGGCGGCGCGCCGGGCGGGGGGGGGCGGGGGGGGGGGGCGGGGGGCGGGCGGGGGGGCGGGGGGCGGGGGGGGGGGGGGGGGGCGGCCCCCCCCGCCCCCCCCCCCCCCGCCCCCCCCCCCCGCCCCCCCCCGCCCGCCGGGGCGCCCGGCGGGCGGGGGCCGCGCCCCCCCCCCCCCCGCCCACCCCTCCCTCACCCCACAACCCCGCCGCCAACAACACCCCCCCAAAAAACCCCAACCCACCCCCCACCCCACCCCCCAGAACGCCGGCCTCCGCCCACTACCG
>NZ_JAQYWT010000131.1:0-328 GCF_036322545.1 Streptomyces sp. SP18BB07 | reverse complement strand
GGGTTTTTGGCGGTTTTTGAGGACGGGGTTGCGTTTGTGGTGGGCTTGGTTTCTGTGGTTTTTTTTGTCATGGGTGAGTTTGTTTTTGTATTGGTCCTGGGGGGTGGGGGGGGTTTTGCGGCTGGGGGGGGGTGGGGGTTTGGTGTTGGGTGGGGCTGGGCCGCGGGGCTGGCGGGGGGCGGGGCGGGCCGCCCTCGTCGGCGGCTGCCCCCCTCGCCCCCCCGCCCCCGCCCCCACCCCCCCCCCCCCCCCCCCCCCCCCCCCCCCCCCCCCCCCCCCCCCCCCCCCCCCCCCCCCCCCCCCCCCCCCCCCCCCCCCCCCCCCCCCC
>NZ_JAQYWT010000130.1:0-386 GCF_036322545.1 Streptomyces sp. SP18BB07 | reverse complement strand
TTCTGGGAAAGGTCGCCCTGGGCCACCGCCGTGGCCACCTGGGCGATGTTGCGGACCTGGGAGGTGAGGTTGGCCCCCATGAAGTTCACGGAGTCCGTGAGGTCCCGCCAGGTGCCCTTCACGCCCTTGACGTCCGCCTGGCCGCCGAGGCGTCCCTCGGTGCCGACCTCGCGGGCGACGCGGGTGACCTCGTCGGCGAACGCGGAGAGCTGATCCACCATCGTGTTGATGGTGTTCTTCAACTCCAGGATCTCGCCACGGGCGTCGACCGTGATCTTCTGCGACAGATCGCCCTCGGCCACCGCCGTGGTCACCTGGGCGATGTTGCGGACCTGGGAAGTGAGGTTGCCCGCCATGAAGTTGACCGAATCGGTCAGGTCGCGCCA
>NZ_JAQYWT010000129.1:0-438 GCF_036322545.1 Streptomyces sp. SP18BB07 | reverse complement strand
GGGGGGGGGGGGGGGGGGGGGGGGGGGGGGGGGGGGGGGGGGGGGGGGGGGGGGGGGGGGGGGGGGGGGGGGGTGGGGTGTGGGTGGGTTGTTGGGGGTGTTTTTTTTGGTGTTGGTGGGGGGGGGGTTGTGGGGGGGGGGGGGCCCGGCACCAAAAACCCCGCCCCCAACACCCCACCCCCCCCCCCCCCCCCCCCCCCCCCCCCCCCCACCAACGCCCCCCCCCGCCCCAACCCCCACCCCCACGCGCCCGGGTATAGGAGCAGACGGGTTACGCGATATATGAGTGTGACTTTAGTACAGTCGTGTGATCACCCGATCTCGTGGGCGTCCAGGTCGGGCGGTTGTTTAGATCTCGGTTGTCGCCGTATCATTAAAAAGGGGGGGGGGGTGGGGGTGGGGGGGGGGGGGGGGGGGGGGGGGGGGGGGGGGGGGGGG
>NZ_JAQYWT010000128.1:0-408 GCF_036322545.1 Streptomyces sp. SP18BB07 | reverse complement strand
GGGGGGGGGGGGGGGGGGGGGGGGGGGGGGGGGGGGGTGGGGGGGGGGGGGGGGGGGGCGCCTTATAAAAGCCCAAGCCGTCCGGGGGAGGGCGGCACCCGGGACCCGCCCTACACTGAGCCCACCCAACCCCCCCCCCCACCACAAACAACAAATGGAAAAAAAAACAAAAAAAAACAAAAAAAAAACAACCCAAAAAACAAAAAAAACAAAAACCAAAAAAAAAAAAAAAAAACACCCCCCACCCCCCCCCCCCCCCCACACCCCCCCCCAACAAAAAAAAAAAAAAAAAACACCCCCAACAACAAGCACAACCACCCCCACGTGCGGAACACATACACACAACCCCCCCCCCCACACAAAAACAAAAAAAAAAAAAAACAAACACCCCCACCACCCAAACCGTAG
>NZ_JAQYWT010000127.1:0-443 GCF_036322545.1 Streptomyces sp. SP18BB07 | reverse complement strand
GGGGGGGGGGGGGGGGGGGGGGGGGGGGGGGGGGTGTGGCAAAACCACACCCCCCCCCCGGCGGGCCGGGCGGCCCATGCGCACACACCGACCCCCCCCGCACCCCCCCACCCCCACGAAAAGCCAAATGGGGGGGGGGGTGGTGGGGGGGGTGGGGGGGGGTTGGGGGGGTTGGGGGCGGGGGGGTTGCTTGCCGGCGGGGGCGGGGGGGTGGGGGGGGGGGGGGGGGGGGGGGGGGGGGGGGGGGGCGTTGGTTGGGGTGGGGGGGGGGGGGGGGGGGGGGGGGGGGGGGTCGGGGGGGGGGCGGGGTGGGGGGGTTGGTGGTGGGGGGTGGGGTTGGGGTGGGGGGTGGGGGGGGGGGGGGGGGGGGGGGGGGGGGGGTGTTGGTTTTGTGGTTGTTTGGTTGTGGGGGTGGGGGGGGGGGGGGGGGGCGCGCCCCCCCC
>NZ_JAQYWT010000126.1:0-24358 GCF_036322545.1 Streptomyces sp. SP18BB07 | reverse complement strand
GTCTACCACAAGGGGAGCAATGTGATTGACGTGGGGAGCCACTCCTTCCGCTTCGCCAACTGGGGCGAGACCGCGGAGGCCTGGGGCGACGGCGGCTGGGACTTCCCGCCCCTGGTCACCTGGACCAGGTTCCCGGCCGGCTACAACGGCGTGAATCTCCAGACCCGGATGCAGAACGCCACCTGGGGCGACGCCAACTTCCCGCTGAAGGACGGCCGCTACAACAACGAGCTCAACGCGGCCAAGAACGGCCCCGCCGCCGGCATCCCCTTCGACGTGTGGGCCGCCGGCTGACGGACACAAGAACAGCCAAGAAACGGGCCGGCCCCGATGGCGCTTCTCCGCCATCGGCGGCCGGCCCCCCTCATCCCGGGGCCCGGCGGGCGACCTGGGTCCGCTGGCCCAGGGAACTGATGCAGATCGACACCACTGGGCTGGATTTCCGCGTCCTCGGGGACGACGGACGGGGGCACTGCCACGTTGGTTGACAGTGTGGGACGGTCTTCGGGTCGATTGTGCCGTCTCGGGGGTTGCACGGAGCAGTTGCCGGTGCGCTTTCGAGCACCAGCTCGTCGTCCGGGCCGCGCATCCGCCCCGGCGTCGGTCGCTCAGGCGGCGAGGACGGTGCGGCCTGCGGTGTAGACGCGGGCGACCTCGACGACGCGCTTGCCGAGCTCGGCGGCGGTGGCGATGTCGGCCTCGTGTACGCCCTCGACTCCCTGGTCCTGGTTGCTCTGGGCGGCGGCGCCGAGGAAGAAGCCGAGGCGGTTGAGGTCGTTCTCGGACGCCGTGGTGGCGTTCCAGCCGGGCATCAGGCCGAGGCCGACCCAGTGCATGTGGTGCTGCCCGGCAAGCACGGTGAAGTACTCCAGGGTGTTGAGCTGGTCGCCGCCCTTGCCCGCAGAGATGGTGAAACCTGCGGCGATCTTGTCCTTCCATACCTGGTTGAACCAGCGCTTGGAGCTGGCCTCGGCGAAGGCGTGGAAGACGGCGGAGGCGGTGCCCGTGTAGGTGGGCAAGCCGAAGATGATCGCGTCCGAGGCGTCAAGCAGGTTCCACTGCTCCTCGGAGATCTCCTCGACGTTGATCAGGTGGGCGGTGGCGCCGGCGGTGGTCACCCCATCGCGGACGGCCTCCGCGAGGACGGAGGTGTGGCCGAAGCCGGAGTGGTAGGCGATGGAAACGACAGGGTTGGTCACATGGCTGGGTGGACAGCGCCGACGCCACTCGGTGGCTGCCAAGGTGTCCACGGATCACGGAGGCGCTGGGACCGCTCAATCACGAGCAGTCACCAAGCCGCTCCGCTGGCCCGAGAAGATTCCGTCGGGTGTTCGTAGCTCGTCGGCAGCATCGACCAGGCCCGCGGCGGGAATGAGGCAGACCGTGCGCCGAAGCGGAGGAAGCCGACTCCGGACCGCCTCTGTCTGGCAGCGGCACAGCGCCGGAGCCGGCGCGAAGGGCCCGCGCTACTACGACTGGGCCTGGATCCACATCGGCACCGGGCAGCCATCGTCACCTGCTGATCCGCCGCAACCGGACCACCGGTGAACTCGCCTTCTACCTGTGCTGGTCACCTACCCAGGTCACCCTGCACGAGCTCGTCCGCGTCGCCGGTGTCCGCTCGAGCGTCGAGGAGTGCTTCCAGGCCGCCAAGAGCCAGGTCGGCCTCGATCACTACCAGGTCAGGCACTGGACCTCATGGCACCGGCACATCACGCTCGCCATGCTGGCCCTGGCCTTCCTGACCGCCCTCGCCGCCGACGCGAACCCCGCCCGGCCTGCCCATCCGCAACATCCCGCCCGCAGCCACGACCCGATCAGGCTGACCGTCCCGGAGATCCGTCACCTGCTCGTCGCCGTCTTCGCCCCACCGGCCATGACTGCCGCCAGACTGCTGCACTGGTCCACCTGGCGCAGACGCCACCAGGCAACAGCCCGACGCAGCCACTACCAACGACGATCGCCGACGAACCCACTGAGTAGATCACGAAAATCGCACTGGAGTACTAGCTGTCCGATACACGCGTCCCGAACGAATTCCGGGCACCGGCCCGACCGGGCGCACGAGAAGGGCGCCCAAGGACAGCGGGGCGCCCTTCTCGTATCGGGGGAGGGATCAGACCCGTACGAGCTCCCGGGCCTCGTTCACGTCGCCGTCCTTCGGGCGGTCGTGCGCGCGCAGGCCCTCGCCCTCGACGTCGACGTTCGGCAGGGCGCGGTCGAGCCACTTCGGGAGCCACCAGGCCTTCTTGCCGAGCAGCGTGAGCATCGCCGGGACGATCGCCATGCGGACGACGAACGCGTCGAAGAGGACGGCGACCGTGAGCCCGACGCCGAACATCTTGATCACGGTATCGCCGGAGGAGATGAAGCCTCCGAAGACGGCCATCATGTGACCGCGGCGGCGGACACGACCCGGGCGCTGTGCTTGAACCCGCTGACGATGGCCTGGTTCGGGGACTCGCCGTGGATGTACGCCTCCCTGATGCGGGTCACGAGGAAGACCTCGTAGTCCATCACGAGGCCGAAGACGATACCCACCATGAAGATCGGCATCATCGACATGATCGGGCCGCTCTCCTCGACGCCGAGCAGGCCGCCGAGCCAGCCCCACTGGAAGACCGCGACGACGGCGCCGATCGCGGCGAGCACCGAGAGCAGGAAGCCGAGGGCCGCCTTCAGCGGGACCAGGATCGAACGGAAGACCGCGATCAGCAGCAGGAAGGCCAGGCCGACCACCAGCGCCAGATAGGGGAGCAGGGCGTCGGTGAGCTTCTCGAGAAGTCGATGTTCATCGCGGTGGTGCCGGTAACCAGGACCTTCGCGTCCGCCTCGGAGGCGACGTCGTCCCGGATGGCGTGCACCAGGTCCTCGGTCTGTGTGGAGGACGGCTTGGAGTCCGGGATCACGGTGACGGTGAAGGTGTCCCCGGCCTTGTTGAACGTCGCGGGCGTCACCGTCGCGACATCGTCCAGGCCCTTGATCTTGTCGGTCAGCTCGGCGGCCGCGGCCTTCGGGTCGGCGCTGCCCTGGACGTCGCCGACGATCAGCAGCGGACCGTTGAAGCCGGGGCCGAAGCCCTCCGAGAGGAGGTCGTAGGCGCGCCGCTGGGTGGTGGACGTCGGCTGCGAGCCGTCGTCGGGCAGACCCAGCTCCATGGAGCCCACCGGAAGGGCGGCGACGCCCAGGCCGACGACGCCGAAGAGGAGGACGGCGACGGGACGGCGGATGACGAAGCTCGCCCAGCGGGTGCCGAGGCTCGGCTTGTCCGCCTTCTTCTGCACGGACTTCTTGCGCTTCTCCCCCTCCGGCCGGACCTTCCGCCCCGTGTATCCGAGCAGCGCCGGGATCATGGTCAGTGCGATGAGGACGGCGATGACGACCGTGCCGGAGGCCGCGAGGCCGCGAGGCCGCGAGGCCCATCTTGGTCAGCATCGGCACGCCGATCACCGACAGTCCGGCCAGCGCGATGACTACCGTGAGGCCCGCGAAGACCACGGCCGAGCCGGCGTTGCCGGTGGCCCGGCCGGCCGCTTCCTCGCGGTCGCGGCCTTCGGCGAGTTCGCTCCGGTAGCGGGAAACGATGAACAGGGCGTAGTCGATGCCGACCGCGAGCCCGATCATCGAGGCGAGGGTGGACGTCGTGTCGCCGAGGTCGAGCGTCTTGGCGAGGGCGGTGATGGTGGAGACGCCGATGCCGACGCCGATGATCGCGGTCGGCACCGGGAGCCCGGCCGCGATCAGGGAGCCCAGGGTCATGACCAGGACGACGGCGGCGATGGCGAGGCCGACGACCTCACCGGCCGCCGGCGGTTCGGACTCGGCCTGCAGCGCGTCGCCGCCGACCTCGACGGTGAGCCCCGCGTCCCGGGCCTCGTCCCCAGCCGCCCCAGCTCTTCCCGGGTGGAGTCCCTTGAGATCCCTGGAGGGGGCGTCGTAGGTCACGGAGGTGTAGGCGACCGTGCCGTCCTTGCTGACGGCGTTGGTCTTGTAGGGGTCGGTGACGGAGACGACCTCGGAGTCGTCGCCGAGCGCGGCCACGGTCTTCGCGGCCGTCGCCTTGTTGGCGGCATCCGGCATCTTCTGGCCCTCGGGCGCCTTGAAGACGATGCGGCCGGTCGCTCCGTCGGCGCTGGCGCCGGGGAACCGCTGATCCAGCAGGTCGAAAGCTTTCTGCGCCTCGGTGCCGGGGATCGAGAACGAAGAGGATCCGGCAATGGGCGCGTTGGCCGCGGCGACGCCCGCGAGCGTCAGCAGGGCCACCCATATCAGGGCGACGAAATGCCGTCGCCTGAAGGCGAGTCGGCCGAGTACAGGAAAGTGGCCACGGTGGCGTACTCCCGGTCAGGTCGTGGGGTGGAGGGTCTGTGCTCCGGCGCCGGCCCTGGGTAGGGGTGATCAGCCCGGTGGGTGGCAGGGGTGATCGGCCCGACGGCGTGAGCGGTGACGTCAGGTGCGTGGAGGACTACGCGGATGGACGGGTACGGGGATTTACTGGACGCCGAGGGCAGGGAGGACCAGGGCGTCGATGTATGAGAGGAGGTAGGCCTGCGTCGGCGGCTTCTCGTCGATCATCGTGCGGGCGGCGAACCAGCCGATCATCATGTGGATCATGAACTCGATCGCCGGGTTGTCCGCGGCGACCTCGCCCCGGTCGATCGCCCGCTGCACCAGGCGGCGGAACTCCGCCCTCTCCGGCTCGATGAGATGTTCACGGAACGCCTTCAGGAGATCCGGGTTGCCGTGGATCGCCATGGCCAATTCCCGCATCAGCGCGGAGTTCTGCTCCATCTTGGCGTCGTCCGAACACAGGGTGAGGGCGTGCAGATCTCCCCTGAGCGACCCGGTGTCGATCTCGGCGAGGCCGGCCCCGGGCTTGTCGTGCCGTACGGCCTTGGCGACCAGCTCGGCCTTGCCGCCCCACTGGCGGTAGAGCGTGGCCTTGCTGGACCGGGTGCGGGCGGCGACGGCGTCCATGGTCAGGGCTCCGTAGCCGACCTCGCGGAGCAGGTCGAGCACGGCCATGTACAGCTCGGCCTCACGCTCGGGCGTGATCCAACTACGCCGCGCCGTTGCGTTCTCAGTCATCCCACTCACCTTCCTCACCTGTCTCGTCTGCTCGACCGTGTCGTTGGCTGCCTGGTCGGCCGCGCCTCGGCCTTCGCCGCGAGCTGCACCGCGGCGAAACCGACACCGCCCGCCACGCCCTGCACCAGCACGGTGCTGCCCGTGGTGACCGCGGCCTGCTCGAACAGCGCCTCGTAGGCGGTGCCGAACGCGACCGGCACGCACGCAGCCGCCGCCGCGTCGATATCGTCGGGCAGGACCCAGCAATGATCCGGGCGCACCACCCGGAGTTCGGCATGCGACCCGGTCTCTCCGAAGGCGCTCACGCGCTGGTCGACCCGCAGATCGGTGACGTGCTCGCCGACGGCGATCACCGTGCCCGCGGTGCTGTAGCCGACGATATGGGGGCTGTGCGGGAGCGGGATCCTCTGCCGGTTGAGCAGGTCACCGCCCTCGATGCTGATGGCCTCGACACGGATCAGCACCTCGTCGGCGCCGGGTACGGGGTCGGCGACCTCCTCGTAGCTGAGCACCTCGAGACCGCCGTTCTCGCGGTATACGGCTGCTTTCATGATCGTTTTACTCCTATCTCGTTACAGGTTGCCGTGGGCGCTTGCGGACTCGTCGGCCCATTCGTCCCAGAGAGACCGTCGTGCGGTGTACCGGCTGCGGACCCTGGGCAGGGCCCAGGGCCAGTCGCAGCGGCGGCTCGGTGACGTCGATCGCCGCGAACACGGCGGGCGCGGTTGCGGCGGGGTCGGCGACGGCTGCCGGATCGAAGCCCGCGAGCAGGGCCCGGCGACCTCGTCGTAGGCGGGGATCTCGGGGGAGGTCTTGGCGGAAGCGGCGCTGGCGAACTCGGTGGCGTAGGGGCCGGGTTCGATGATGGTCACCTTGATGCCGAGGTGGGCGGCCTCCCGCGACAAGGCGTCCATCATGCCCTCCAGTGCCCACTTGGAGGCGTTGCGCAGGCCGAGGGTCGGCTAGCCGACCAGTCCGGCCAGGCTGGACACCGACACGACGTGGCCGCTTCCCTGCTCGCGCAGCAAGGGCAGCGCCGCCTGCGTCACCCACAGGGCCCCGAGCAGGTTGGTGTCCAGCAACTGTCGGACATCGGCCTCACGGACTTCTTCGATAGCGCCGCGCAAGGCGTAATCGGCGTTGTTGACGACCACGTCGAGTCGCCCGAAGTGGTCGTGGGCGGCGGCCACGGCGTTGAACACGGCGCCGCGCCGGGTGGCGTCCAGCGGCAGGGTCAGCGCGGTGTCGGGAATGCCTCGGCCAGCGGTTTGAGCCGGCTCTCGTCGCGTGCCGTGGCGACAACCCGGTCACCCCGCATCAACGCGGCCTCCGCCCACAGCCGACCGAAGCCGCGTGAGCAGCCGGTCATGAACCAGACCTTCTCGGTCATGTGTCTCCCCTTGCGTCGGTCCAGGAAGTAAGATGAACCATGGTTCGACTTTATCGTGAACCACGATTCATCTTTTGGCAAGGCGTGGATGGACTGTGTGAGGAGAAGCCGTGACCGGAGGTCGGACGCTGCGCGCCGATGCTGTGCGCAACCGTAAGAAGATCCTTGCCGCGGCTCGTGAGCAGGTGACCGCGCGCGGCCCGGACGTGGGGATGGACGAGATCGCCACAGCGGCGGGGGTGGCCGTGGGCACCCTGTACCGCCACTTCCCGACCAAGACCGACCTGGTCGCCGCTGTCATGGAGGAGTTCGTTGCGCGGATCGCCGACGACATCGAGGCCGCCTGTGGGCGCGTCGCGGCGGGAGGGCGTGCGTGGGACGAACTCACCGGCTTCCTGGCCCGCCTCATCGAGGACGTGGCGACCGACAATGCCTTCAAGGCGACGACTCAGACGCTCGGCGCCGTCCCCGACAAGGCCGACGAGGACCGTGCCGGCATGGCCCTTGCCAACCTCATCCGCACAGCCCAGTCCGACGGCGATCTCCACCCGGACATCGGCGTCGCGGACATCTACCTGCTCTTTTCTTCCGTACCCACCGACTGTCCTCCGACGGCACGCACCCGCTGGCTCACCCTCGTCCTCTTCGGACTCAACCCGCATGGCCGCGCCGGCGATCGCACAGGTGCGCGACGGGGGAGCGCTCATCCAGCTGATGGGGATCGGCGCCCCTCGGTGGCGAGTCGAGCGGGTCGCCGCGATCAATGAGGCCTTGACCTCGCCCGCCGCCGCCAAGGTTGCCCGTGGAAGCTCCCGCGGCTGACGCGAGACCGTGGCGTGCGCGTCGTCGCTGGTCCCGGTGAACCGTGTGGCGACCAGTCGCAGCGTCTTACCCGGGACCTCCAGCGTGACCGCCGGGAACTGCCAATGGATTACGGGCTGTTCGGGGTTCGGATCATGTGGTTGAGGTGATGTGCTTCAACCACATGAGCGATGCTCTGAGGTGCAGTCCTGCTTCGTAGCTCTCGGGGGACTTGTCGTAGCGGGTGGCGAGTCCGCGCCAGGTCTTGATCCTCTGGAAGCAGCGCTCCACGGTGTTGCGCTGCCTGTAGAGGCGCGTGTCGAAGGCGACGGGGCGACCGCCGGCCGAGCCTTTCCTGCGGCGGTTGGCGGCCTGGTCGTTCTTTTCCGGGATGACTGCGGTGATCCCGCGTCTGCGCAGGTAGGCGCGGTTTGCCTGGGACGAGTAGGCCTAATGGGACGCGAAGGACAGCATGCGTTGTCTGTTCCTCGCCCTCGTACCAGGTGGCGAGGGGCGCGAGCTGACCTCTCATGGCGCGGGCCGAGCCTTGAGTATGCCCGGATCGCAGAGTCCTTTGATAAGACGAGGCCGGCTCCGCGCCCATGGCGCCGTCGCAATGGTGCAGGTGCATTCGGATTTCGTCGTTACTTGCCCTGTCAGGCCGTGAAGCGGTTCGCTGTCCGCAGTCCGAGCCGGTTGTGCGGATCACCTCTCGCCACTGCCCGAGCCCCAGCTCTCACGCAGGCCGAGGACCGTATGACTCGCTGGGGTTGCGAACGGCTGGTGGGATGACGTGCCTTGAGCACTTCCATTAGGGAGCACGCGCACCCTGCACAGGCTCCGACCAGGGCCGAAGAACCACGGCAGAGGAGGGTCGCATGGACATCACTGGGTTACCGGCGCTCGTGTTCTGCGGGGTGGACTGGGCCGAAGACCACCACGACATCGCGTTGGTCGACGCCAGCGGCAGACAGCTCGCCAAGGTGCGGATCAGCGACGATGTCGCTGGATTTACCCAGTTCACCGCCCTGCTGATCGAGTACGGCGACTGCGCGGACGCTTCGATCCCTGTTGCGATCGAGACCTCCCGCGGGCTCCTCGTCGCCTGTCTGCGGGTCACCGGCCGGCCGGTCTACGCGATCAATCCACTGGCCGTCGCCCGCTACCGGGACCGACACTCTGTTGCCCGGAAGAAGTCCGACGCCGTTGATGCCGCGGTGCTGGCCGACATCCTTCGGACCGACATGCCCGTCCACCGGCCACTGCCCTCGGATTCCGAACTCGTGCGGGCGATCGCCGTGCTGGCCCGGGCGCAACAGGACGCCGTCTGGGACCGCGGGCAGGCCCACAACAAGCTCCGCTCCCAGCTGCGGGAGTTCTACCCAGCGATTCTGGAGGCGTTCGCGCAGCACAAGCATGGTCTGTGCTCCCGGGAGGCCCGCGCGATCCTGGCTGCGGCCCCGACCCCGACAGAGGCCGCGAAACTGACGCGACAGCGGCTGCAGTCCCTGCTCAGGCGGGCCGGCCGAGTACGCGGCGTCCCGGCCGAAGCCGACAGACTCCACGAGGTCTTCCGGCGCGAGTACCTCCACCAGCCGCCGCAGGTCGAGGCAGCTCTCGGCCTGCAGACGTCCGCTCTGCTCAGGCAACTGAACACTGCATGCCTCAACGCTGACGAGCTTGAGCAAGCCACGGCTCAGACCTTCGAGAAGCATCCCGACGCACCGGTCATCCGCAGCTTTCCCGGGCTCGGCTCCTTAACCGGGGCTCGGGTCCTGGCGGAGATCGGTGACGACCGGACCCGGTTTGCGAGCGCCGGCTCGCTGAAGGCCTACGCCGGAAGCGCACCGGTCACCCGGGCCAGCGGCAAAAACTGCGTGGTCATGAACCGCAGGGTCAAGAACCAGCGGCTGGCTGCAGTCGGCTATGTGTGGGCATTCGTCTCCCTCACCAAATCACCCGGCGCCAGAGCCCACTACGACCGCCGCAAAGAAGCCGGCGACCGCCACGTCGCAGCCCAGCGCAACCTGTTCAACCGCTTCATGGGCATGCTCTTCCACTGCCTTCACACCGGACAGACCTACGACGAGACGAAGGCCTTCCCGATCCAGCACCCCGAAGATCGTCGCACCGCAGCGGCTTGACACTTATTCGCGTGGGATGTCTTGTCGGCGGCCACCGCCCCGGGCCGGGTGCGCGGGCGGCCCCTTGGACCTGCGACACGGGCCCGGTCCAGTACCGCCCGGAACGGGCAGTCCGCCGCCTGGCCCGGCGTTCAGCACGAGCACCAGCGGCAGTCCCGCCGCATCGACCGCGGCGTGGACCTTGCTGCTCAGTCCGCCTCTGGACCTGCCGAGCCCGGCGGCCTTCGCCCGTGCCCGGCGACGGCGCCGTGCCGCAGACCGCTTCCGGCCCTCCTCCTCTGCGTCGCCCGCACCGGGTGTGGCCTGCGGCGCATCACCCGCCAAACGGGTCCCTGCTCCGGCAGCGGAACCCCCTTTTCCTCGGTCAGGGCCTGTTCGAGAGCGTCCAGGGTCTCCCCGGCGACCGCCAGGCCAGCCGATTCGTGATGGGCCCGCACGACCGTGGAATCCACACTGACCAGTTCCAGCCCGACCAGCCCGCGTGCGGCCGCCTCGGCGATCAGGCCGTCCATCAACGCCTGGAACACCCCCGCCTTCGACCAGGCGTTGAACCGCGAGTACACCGTGGACCAGGGCCCGTAGCGCTCCGGCACATCACGCCAGCCGCTGCCCGTGCGGAACCTCCACAACACCCCGTTGAACTGCCCCCGCACCCGCCGCGGCAGAGGACCCGTCGCCGCCACCGGCAGACGAGCCTCGATCAGCACCCACTCGGCATCCGTCACATCAAAACGCGCCACACGCGACATCTACCAGCCCGGACCAGCACACCACCGGACATCAAAAAGATCCGAACTCCGAACAGCCCCTAGCCCCGTCACGTCCCGGGCGAAGCCCGGCACAAGGCCGACCGCCTTCGGGTCCGCCTTGAGGTAGACGAGGAGTTTGGTCTGCTGCGGCGCGAGCACGGCGGCAAAGTTCTGCAGCCGCTGGTAGGCCGCGTTGCTTGCGCTGTACCCGGGTGACGCCAGCCCCGAGGCCGGTCAGCACCTCGTCGACCGCCCCGGCCAGTTCGGTCATCGGGCCGTCTTGCCGTCGGATGGTCGGCAGCCCGGCGCCGTCGAACCCGCCGGGGAGAGGCCGACTTGCCGGTGACCGACGCCACGGTCTCCAGGCCGATGTGGTCACTGCCGTAATACCGGTAGCGGACCAGGTCGATGCTGCGCCGGTGCTCGCGGACGGCAAGCGCGTCGTAGCGGGTGAAGTCGCCGGCCACGCAGATCAGCCGAGGTGCGCTCCACAGGATCTGGGACGCGGCCGTCACCCCGAGCCGGTTGCGGACCAGACTCCGGAAGGCGTCTTTGTGGCTCATCAGCCAGGCCATGTAAAAAGAGGCCCTGGTTGATGACACCGGCGTCCGTGCCGCGCTTGTACTCCACGATCACAGGAGCGCCGTTCTCGTCCAGCCCGAGCGAGTCGATACGGCCGCCGTCGACACAGTCGATCACGTACTCGCTCGCGAGAACCTGACGCCCAGCATCGCCTCCATGTGCGCCTCGACGAGGTCCTGCACATCCGCCTCGACCGCAGCAAGACGCGGCATGACCTCAGTCACGCCGCTATTCGTCCTGCAGAACAGCTTCAGGCCCGACGCCTCCCCCCCCCTCGACTCGGAGATCACCAACGCCGAATGGGGACAAGATTGTTTCCGCGAGAGGCTTCGGACCTGCGAAGATGGTGTGAGAAGATGTCCGAGCCGCGGAGCGCCTCAGTTGGCAAGTTAAGCGTCCGCGGCGCCGGTTCGTGCGGAGTCGCAGGAATGGTCAGCACTGACAGGATGGTCGCGAGGAGGCCCCAGCCCCAGGGGTGGCACCATGCAGCATGGCAAAGATCGACGCTACGGTGCTCTACTCAGCTGTCCGCCTTCGGGCAGGATTCTTCGACAGGTCTACTGACTTTTTCGGCGTGATGTCGTGGGGGGCTGACGATGCGTGATCGTCGCGGTATGCCGGTTGTGTGAGATATCCGCAGGGTGGTGGGCTGACGCCTGAACGGCAGGCGTTTCGCGAGCGGATCCGGCTGGAGGCCGCGGAGCGATTCGCTGCGGGTGCCTCCAACGCCGAGGTCGCCAAAGACTTACGGGTGAGTGTGCGCTCGGTGCAGCGCTGGCATCGAGCCTGGCACGACGCCGGCGCCGAGGGGCTGCGGTCTGCCGGGCCGGTGTCACGGCCCAAGCTGAGTGAGGCCCTGTTCACCGTGCTCGAGCAGGAGTTCGCCAAGGGGCCGGTCGCACACGGCTGGCCGGACCAGACCTGGACGCTGGCACGGATCAAGACGCTGATCGGGCGCCGGTTCCACAAGAGCATGACGCTGTCGGCGATCGCGCGGATGCTGCACCGGCACGGCTTCAGCCACCAGGTCCCGGCCCGCCGAGCCATCGAGCGCGACGAGGAGGCCGTGGCGGGCTGGGTGAAGGAGACCTGGCCACAGGTGGAAGGTCCATGGCGGCGCTCAACGCCTGGCTCTGCTTCGAAGACGAAGCCGGCTTCTCGATGACGCCGCCCACCGCAAGGACCTGGGCACGGTGCGGACGCACACCCGTCATCCGGGTCCGCGGACGCTCCCAGCGCCGCTTCTCCATCGCCGCGCTGGCCTGCTACAAACACGGCGAACGCTCACGGCTGATCTACCGGCCCAAGAGGCATCTCGATCACAAACGCGGCGGCAGACGCAGCTTCACCTGGACCGACTACCGCGACCTGCTCATCGCCGCACACCAGCAACTCGGCGCACCCATCGTGCTCGTGTGGGACAACCTGAACGTCCACAGGGACCGCCGACTGCGGGAGTTCATCGACACCCACGACTGGATCACCTGCTACTTCCTCCCGGCCTACGCACCGGACCTCAACCCCGTCGAGGGCATCTGGTCCCTGCTGCGGCGCAGCAGCCAGGTCAACACCGCCTTCACCGACCCCGACCACCTCATCAGCACGCTCCGACACGGCCTCCGCCAGATCCAGTACCGCAGCAACCTCATCAACGGATGCCTCGCCGAAACCGGCCTCACCTTGACGACATCACGGCGACAACGTCAGTAACAACAAGAGTGCCGGAACCGGTTCCGGCTTCATCATCAGTGACAACTCAGAGAACCGATACCTCGTCACGAATCGGCATGTGCTGGACCGCAACTTCGAAAAGTTCGGTGGCTGGTCACTCGAATCCGTGACGGTGGACGGTCAGTATCAGCCTGCCGTGATGGACATTTTGGGCACGGTTCCCCAGCAGATCACCATCATTGATCCCGAGCCGAAGTTCCTGGACAGCGACATGGTCGATCTGGCAGTCCTTCCGCTCGATGCGCCGATTGGCCGCGCCCAGACTCTGACCGGAGAAGGGAGATTCAACAGCCTCCCGGCATCCGCGCTGGCCACCGCTACTGACTTCGCGTTCGGTCGGATAACTGTCGGAGGCAGGGTCATTACGCCGGGATACCCGGGCATCAGGGGCGAGGTCGCCGAGCGCCCCATCCTGGTTGGAGGGGTGATCGCGTCAGACCCACGCCACCCGGCGGCTCTGGGAACCGACACCTATCCGAGCGAGGTGCTGACCCACTCATTCAGTTGGAATGGAATGTCGGGTTCTCCCGTGCTCTGCTACGTTCCAAAAGCGCTGACCTGGGGCGACCTCGGAGCTGGTGACTTCGAGGAGGTTCTCCTGGTCGGTGTGAACGCGGGACACATCAAGACGAGCGGAGAGACAGCAGGCGTTCTTACGCGCTTCGTCCGAGCTGATGCCCTGGCCGAACTACTGATCGGTGCTGGAGCTCAAGGCATTCCAACGGTGAGCGCATGACGCTCTGGGCAGGGCACGCCTTCCGGCCGCGCACGCCGCCCAGTTCACCTCGGCCGGCAGGGCTACCCGCTCCGGCCGCCAACTCGCATGCTCACTCGCACTGGGTGCGCAGGTCGACCAGCAGGCTGGTGAACATGATGCAATGGAGGTCAGCGTTGGCCTGACGATTGCCGCCACGGTTGAGACAACGGACCTGCCGACGCCCCGAGGAAGGCTCGACGGGGTGGACCCACAGAGGGGCGGGCGTGGGGTGGCCTGAAGGCGCCACCCCACAAAGTCGCCTACTGTGCCTGCCGCTTCACGTACGCGACTGCGGTCATGCCGGCAGAGAAGACGAACGGCACGACAGCCCCGCCGGAAACAACAGCGGTGAGAGCGGACTGCCCGAGAGCGGCAAAGCCGACCCCGGTGGTAAGCCCAACAATGATGGAGATCAAAGCCACAACGACCACGTGATACACGCGGTGGTCACAGGCAGGAGTGGTTGCGGACAAGGAAGACCCTCCCAGGCATTGTCAGAGCGCCGTCACGGAGCCAGGGCAGGAGTCAACCCGCCGCCGGACCTGAGTCACGACGTCGCCGCCCAACGGGCGTCGCCATAGGAGAGCGCCGGCCAGGCGCCCCTATAGAAACTCCGCCGCCGCACCGTGATAGCCGGCCATCTGCACCGCTGCGCCCTGCCCTTCAAGGTCTCGTCAACCGCGTACATAGTAGCCAACACCACTGACGTCCGCACGAGTTGGCGGAGGTTGCGTCCAGGGAAGTGGTGCACGGGTTCGACCTGATCCGGGGGTTTGCTCCGGCATCGGGGTGGTCCCCGCATAGACGAACGGCCACCGGCTGATCTTCGAAGTGTCGAAGCCTCGAAGGAGATCAGCACGATGACCGCACCTGACAGTGTGCCCTTGCACGCCCTCGCCGAGGACAACCTCGCCGCGGCGAGTCCCGATCTGCTGCGCGCGATGGTCAAGACGTTTGCCGACGCGCTCATGTCCGCAGAGGCCGATGCCCTCTGCAACGCCGAATACGGGCAGGTCAGCGACGAACGCGTCAACCACCGCAACGGATACCGCCCACGCGAGTGGGACACCAGGGCCGGCACCGTCGAACTCGCCGTCCCCAAGCTGCGCCAGGGCAGTTACTTCCCGCACTGGCTCCTGGAACGCAGGCGGCGGGCCGAGCAGGCCCTCATCTCGGTCGTCGCCACTGCCTACCTGCTGGGCGTCTCCACCCGCAGGGTCGAGAAACTCGCCGAGTCTCTCGGTGTCACCCAGCTGTCGAAGTCCCAGGTCAGCGCGATGGCCAAGCACCTGGACGAGCAGGTCGCCGCGTTCCGCAACCGGCCTCTGGACGCTGACCCCTATACGTTCGTCTGGGTCGACGCACTGACCCAGAAGATCCGCGAGGGCGGCCGCATCATCAACGTCCACGCGCTGATCGCGGTCGGCGTCAATGCGGACGGACACCGCGAGATCCTCGGCATCGACGTCGCCACGGCCGAGGACGGTGCGGGCTGGCTCGCCTTCCTGCGCTCGCTCGTCGCCCGCGGCCTGTCCGGCGTCCAACTGGTCGTCTCCGACGCCCACGCCGGCCTGGTGAACGCGATCGGTGCGGTCCTGCCGGGCGCATCATGGCAGCGATGTCGCACGCATTACGCCCGGAATCTGCTGAGCCAGGTCCCCAAGTCCGCCCAGCCATGGGTGGCCACCCTGCTGCGAACCGTCTTCGAACAGCCCGACACCGACGCCGTGAGGGCCCAGATGCGACACGTCCTGGACGCCCTGGAAGCCAAGTTCCCCAAGGCAGCAGCCCACTTGGACGCCGCTCAGCACGACCTGCTGGCCTTCACCGCGTTCCCGCGCGAGATCTGGCGGCAGATCTGGTCGAACAACCCGCAGGAGCGACTGAACAAGGAGATCCGCCGCCGCACCGACGTGGTCGGCATCTTCCCCGACCGCACAGCCGTCATCCGGCTCGTCGGCGCGGTCCTGGCCGAGCAGAACGACGAGTGGACCGAGGCCCGCCGTTACATGGGCCGTGAACTCCTCGCCAAGGCCCGCCTCCACCCGATCGAGTCAGAAAACGACGAGACCACCCTGCCCACCGAACTCACCGCATAGCCTCAAAACGAGATCACCGAGTGGCCGTCGATACACCACTCCAGCGGACGTGACCGTTGGCGGAGGCCAGCGGAGAGTGGCGGGCCTACCTGCGTCGAGCCGCACCGGCCAGCGCAAGGTACTCCAGGCAGAACTCCAGCATTCCAGCAAGGCGAAGGCGACGGGCCGGTGAGTTGGCAAGGTAGTCGTTCATGCGCCCCCAGTCCCTACGGTCTCTCGGAAGAAGTTCGTACCAGGCAAGGCCACGAGCATTGCAGCCGCTACACAGCAGGCCACGGACGCACGCTCCGCAAATGGACCAAGCGGCGTCCGACGGCTTACAACATGCGTGATCATGGTCGATGTGCCAGTGCGAGGGGCTTCCGTCATGGTCGGGCCCGCGCCCGCACAACGCGCATACTCCGCCCTGAAGCTCCAGGATGGCCCGCACATCGCCTGCCGTCAGGTTGTATCGGCGACCTTGCCGGGCTATCCGACTACAGCTCTGGCAGTGTCCTCCGCGTCGTCCCTCTCCCCTGTATTTGATGGTGACGCCGCATCCCTCGCAGTCGTGCAAAGTGTCGCGTGTCAGCGGGACTCCGTAGTGACCTGGCATTCTTCGACAGTAGCGGGCGGCACTGACATCGCTTCGACCATGTCAGCGCGGATCCCCCTCAGCCGCGTGCAGGAAGCCCGCGGCCGTCTCGCGCGGCCAGACCCGCAGCGCCATAGCCCTGTTCGACGCCGTCCCACCCGTCCAGGGCAGCCCCGGACGGCCATGCGGCAAGCCCGAGTCGGTCTTCGCCGACCGAGGATACGATCACGACGGCTACCCGGACCCGGGCCGAGCACGTCGGCTCCTCCCGGTCATCGCCCGGCGCGGAACACCCCACGGCAGCGGCCTGGGCAATAGGTGACGACAGCACTTCGGCGTGTACTGCCGCCGTGGCGTTCAGAGGCCCGGGTAGAAGCCGTTGATCTTGCAATAGCGGGGATCGTGAAGGGCCCGGAAGCTGAGGACCCAACGGCTTCCGGTGTTGTCCACCACGACCAGGCGCGGATTCGTGGCAGCCATCGGGCGGTGGAGTGCCATTCACACGGGAGTGGGATGCACACCCGTGTCCTCGCATTCCCCTTGGAAGACCGGCTCCGTGATCATCCTGCCTGCCAGCGTGCGCCGTTGCACTGTTCTCACGCACGGTCTCCGATCTTCGTGCCGTCGGGCAGGGTTTGTAGTTGCCTGTACGGCATTCCGGCTGCCATCCACAGGCGCATGGCGTGATGCGAGATCAAGCGGCCGCTCCCGTAGCCGTCCTCGGTGAACGTTTCGGTCTTGATCACGACCCGTTGGCTGGTACTGCTCAGCTGCCCGAGGTCAAGGAACATGGGGCGGCGGCAGGCTCGCAGGTTGCGGCGGTGATTCCTCCAACGGAACGTAGCAACCCCGCAGTTGAACCCGGTGAGCATCAGATTCCGGGCGCGATATGGCTCTCGTACGTCCCAGATCCACACCATGTGTCCGTGGTCGAGCTCTCTGCCCCCGATCTTCGTCGGGGACATGCTCTGATGCTGGATCTCGACGACGCAGCCGCATGCGGTGACGACGTCGGCAATGTGTGCACCGCGGGGCTGTTCGCGTTGCCGGACGGGCACGAAGTCCTTCCAGTAGTCGTGCCAGGACCGGGAGGAGAGCATCATCGCAGTGCCGCCAGGGCGTTGAGGTCGAGTACGTCTGGGTCGAGGCCGAGCTTGTCGAGGTCGTCCAGGCCGGCATCCGGGGCGGCCTGGGCCCGGGCGCGTGCTTCTTGGAGCTTGGCGAGTTGCAGTTCGAGCAGTTGCTTCTCTGCACGCATCATCTTGCGCACCTCGCGGCTGTCACGTTCTTGCTCGCGCAGGCGCTTGCACTCGGCGTCGATCCGCTGCAGTTTCCTGCGGATGTCTTGGATCTTGTTCTCGATGACGCTGAGAGGAAACAGGGTGCGCTGTTGCGGCACGGTCCGGTGATCTTTCACTCGGACCGCGGCTGCCAATACACCATTCACCAACTCGCCACGCTGGCAGACCAGTTGGGGGGCGTCTGTCGGTCGGCCGCACCGGACAGTGCTGGGACAACGCACTCGCCGAGTCGTTCTTCGCCACCAATAAACGGGAGCTGCTTGGCACCAGCTCCTGGCCCAGCCGGGCCGCCGCCCCCACCGCGATCTTCGATTTCATCGAGGGCTGGTACAACTTGCACCGTCTGCACAGCAGCCTCGGCTACCGCAGTCCCGCCGAATACGAGACCGCACTCGCACCCTGACCACCACCACACCGATGGTGTCCGTCAAAACGGAACAAGCTCAAGCCAGGAGCGACGGCGTGAGGCCGTCGACCGGGTCACCGCCTTGCAGTTCGACCGTCGAGGCAACCGCGTCTGGCGCAAAGCACAGGCGATGCTGGACTCCGAACACGTACGGCGGGCCATCGGAGAAGTGGCCACGGCCTACGGCATCTGCCTGGAACCGCACAACGTCGCCGCCGGAGGGCAGAGCTGCCCGCTTCGCTTCCGCTGCGTCGGCTGCGACCACTTCCGCACCGATGTCTCCTACCTTCCCGACCTGGAGCGCTACCTCTCTGACCTGCTCCGCAGCCGCGAGCGGCTCATGTCGACGTTCGAAGCCGACGACTGGGCCCGCAGCGAGGCCATACCCTCCGAAGAGGAGATCCGCCGCGTCCGCCGCCTGATCAACCGGGTCAAGGCGGATCTCGACGACCTGTCAGAAGAAGAACGCGCCCAGATAGAGGAAGCCGTCGCCGTGGTCCGCCGCAGCCGCACGGTGATACGGCTGTCGCTGGCGCCCGGAGCACAAGCATGGCAGGAGTCAGGGCTCGGAGCTCCAGCGGAAGATCACGAGGCTGGAGCAGCACAACGTCGAACTGACCTCCGCATTGGAGGAGGCCCGATCCGATCTCGATGCCACGAGGGAGGCCAACCGGGACCTGACCAGAGCGCTGAATCAGCGCGGTTGACAGGTGAGATCGGCCGTGGCGAACACTCCGTCACAAGACGGTACGCAGATCCACAACCGGCAGCTCGCCAGCGAGTCCCGGGGTCAGGTAGGCGCGGTAGCGGCCCTCGGCGAACAGGTCTCGTAGATACATTCCAGGGAAGTCCAGCACCTCCCGTCGGCCGGCTACGGCGATACGGACTCGGTAGGTGGTGTCGCCGTCGAGGATGAGCACGTCGCACCAGTCCGGCTCCGGTGCTTCAAGACCAACCACGGCGATGTGGTCGTCGGCCATTTGCTGGACCCACGCGGCCAGGTCTTCCAGAAGCCAGGCCAAGTTCATCCACGACGGCGCGGCAATCCCGGGCTGCCAGTCGTATTCCCGGCGGCCCGCGCGTCCGGGCTGCGGCGGCTCACCATCGGCATAGAGGGGCGCTTGTGAAGGACCGGCGGTCTCGGTGAAGGTGATCTGCCGCGACCGGATAGTGAGCGCGGAGATGCGGAAGCGGTCGAGGCCAAGCTCGAAGGCGACTTCCGAAGCGTGCGTGAGGAACTCGCTGTCCGGGGTGGCCACGCGTCCCCTTCCATGGACTGCGGGCCGCCCTGGAGCCATAGGCCCAGGGCGGCCGTGTACGGGCGAGACTTACTGCAGCTTGGTGTAGGAAGCAACGTAGCGGTACCGGGTGCCTGCGGAGGAGTACGCGGCCCGGTTCGACGACCTCTTCTTCAGCCTGGCCCAGCGGCGGGGTTTTCGCGAGTACCTGACCGGCCTGCTGGCGCCGCGGGAGCGGAACAAGACGCTCACCTGCCTGGCAGGCGCGGAGCCGGTGACCGGCGCGGGGATGCCGGGGGTGCAGCGGCTGCAGTTCTTCCTGTCCGAATCGCCATGGGAGGCCGAGCAGATCAACGACCGGCGCCTTGAGCTGCTGCGCGAGCAGTCGGCGACGGCTCCGCACGAGGGTGGGGTCATCGTGATCGACGACTCCGGAGACCGCAAGGACGGCACCGCCACGGCCAACGTGGGCAGGAAGTGGCTGGGCCGGTTGGGCAAGACGGACAACGGCATCGTCACGGTGACCACGGTGTGGACCGACGGCCGCGTGTACTACCCGCTGCACGCGACTCCTTACACCCCCGCTCATCATTTCGCCCGCGGACGTTCCGATCCGGCTTTCCGTACGAAACCGCAGCTGTCCGCTGCCCTCGCGGCCCGCGGGAAGGCGGCGGGTTTCGGCTGCCGGGCGGTGGTCGCCGACTGCGCCTACTCCGTCAGCGACACCTGGTATCTCGCACTGCGCGAGGCCGGTCTGGCCTACGTCGTCGCGCTCAAGCCGCACCGCGGGACCTGGGCCCGGGCCGACCAGCCACACACGCCCATCGAAGCCGCACATGCCCTGAACTGGAAGGATTCCAGGCATCCCGGCGACTGGACACCCGTGGAACGCCACTTCCGCGACGGACACACCGAGACCTGGTGGGCCGCCGATGCCCGCCTGGGCGGCTACGGCCCCGACTCACCCTGCCGCCTGGTCGTGGCCACCACCGACCCGGCCCGGCTGCCACCGAAGGCCACCTGGTACCTGGCCACCAACCTGCCCCACCCCGACGCACCCCACGCCGCCACCGGCCTCCACCCGCCGGCCGACCTCGCCGAGGTCGTCCGTCTCTACGGCCTGCGGCCGTGGATCGAGCAGAGCTACAAGCAGATCAAGGACGAACTCGGCTGGGCCGACTTCCAAGTCCGCTCCGACCGTGCCATCCGCCGCCACCAGACCCTGGTCAACTGCGCCTTCTCCTTCTGCTGGGACCAATGGTTCGCCCCACCAGGCCCCCTGGACGCCACCGCGCCGGACCCGTGCCCCGACGAGGGGCCAGAGAGGGGGGCCAACCGAACCCCACCCACCCCAACTGCCCTGCTGGCCCAGGGCATTACGTTCGGTTCGCGCATGGCTCACCCCCGCCACCACCCTGAACCGATGGTGGCGAGCCTGGACGGACACCGACCCACCCTCCGAACTCCAGGCCCTGATCGACGCGGTCACCACCGGACACCGTCTTGATCTCTACCTCCGGATTTAACGAACTACCGGTAGACCGGGGCCAGGAGCTATCGCCGCCCGTGCGGGGCCGACTTATCGATCGTGTCGACGTTCTCCTTGGCTTCCGAGCTATCCCCGCTTGCGCGGGGCCGACGCCCGGCCTTGAGCGCGGAAGACCCGTGGGGCGGAGCTATCCCCGCGTGTGCGGGGCCGACAGCCCAGGCCCCGTGGGTCCCATCTACGGAGTGGAGCTATCCCTGCCTGCACGGGGCCGACATGCACAGCGACGCGACACCCCACGCCACCCAGGTGCTATCCCCGCCTGCGCGGGGCCGACACGATCACGCCGTCCCCGCCACGGGACTCAACGGAGCTATCCCCGCCTGCGCGGGATCGACAGCCTACTGGCCTCCCTGGAGCTGCCGTTCTGAGAGCTACCCCCGCCTACGCGGGGCCGACCCGATCATGCCGACGCCGAGACGCTTGATGCCGGAGCTATCCCCGCCTGCGCGGCGCCGGAGCGAAGATCCCGATCGCGATGATCGACGCCCTGGAGCTATCCTCGCCTGCGCGGGGCCGACTTGGAAGGGCTGACCGGCTTGCCGCCCCGGCCAGAGCTATCCCCGCTTGCGTGGGGCCGACGCTCTGGTCCCGCCACTGGGAGCTAGCCCCGCGTGCGCGGGGCCGACATCATGTGACCGCTGCTCGGCACCGTCGTGCCGGAGCTATTCCCGCGTGGGCGGGGCCGACAGCTGTGCTCCGTTGAACCCAGAGCCGGACTAGGAACTATCCCCGGTGTGCGGAGCCGACCGAATGCTCGCGCCTGCCCCTCGCGTCGTCATGGAGCTATCCCCGCGTGCGCGGAACCGACAGCATCGTGCCCAGAAAGGTGGCCAGGACCGTGGAGCTATCCCCGCATGCGCGGGGCCAGCGCCTCGTGGACCTCGACCTTATACGCGTTGTGGGAGGTATCCCCGCCTGCGCGGGGCCGGCACCTGCTTGACCCCCACGCCCTGGAGTACACCATGAGTCGGCTGTGCAGACATCGCCCGTAGTCCGGCAACCTTTACACCCGCGTTGGGCTGGAGACGGCGCCGTGGCCACCCCGTGTGCGAAAGGGACCTCACTCCTCGTAGAACGCCTCGGTCGGACGCAGACGTGACTTCGGCGGCCCGGCCGCGTTCACCCGTTCCTCCATCAGTTTCCCTTCGGCGACCATCCGCTTCACGAAGGCCTGCCACTTGTCTCCGTGCTCACGCGTCCATTTCATCCGCACGTCCTCGTCCGGCGGGTTGTAGTGCCGGTCCACGACGATCGCTGCCCGGGCGTTGGCAATCTTGTCCCGGAAGAAGGCCTCGATGGTGCTCTCGTCGACGGGCTCCTCGGGCAAGCCGAGTAGTTCCCTGATATGCCGCGGAGTATTCGCCAACCCGCCCGGGGTAAAAAGTTCGCCCACCTGCTTGTAGGAGTCATCCAGCAACGGGTTGCCGGACGCTCGGAACAGGTCCAGCTGGTCGATCCGGCTGTCAGTCAGTCGCACGTCGACGCCTGGTCCCACCACCAGGTACTTCACCTGGGCCTGGTCGAGCGTCACCACGCCGGAGCCATTCAGTTCGAGCCTGTCGACCATAATCCGGCTCACCGTCCTGCTGTTCTCCGCAGTCCCGTGCACCCTCGCCCACAGTTCGCCAAGGCTGGCCATGGCAGGACGGCACTCCTCGGGCGACGGGGCCGCACTCACCCGGGCCTGGAGC
Source organism: Streptomyces sp. SP18BB07 (assembly GCF_036322545.1). Lineage (NCBI taxonomy): Bacteria > Bacillati > Actinomycetota > Actinomycetes > Kitasatosporales > Streptomycetaceae > Streptomyces > Streptomyces sp. SP18BB07. Next base: position 2,258 of record NZ_JAQYWT010000126.1, on the reverse strand, counting down.
GCGGCGACCAGCGCGGTCAATTTCCCGTTCTCGGCCTCCGGCCACATTGAGGCGATCAGCTGAGCGCACAGGGCCGAGACGGCCACGTCGGACAGCAGCGCCAGGGCCTGCCGGAACGGTACCCGGACGACCTGCCGGGCGAGAAAGTGCTCAGCGATCGCCAGGTGGGTGAAGCTGAATGAAAGTTCATGCTCCGACCACTCGGCGCTCATGGCGCATAGCGAACCCAGTCGACGCTGCTCCTTCTCGTCGAGCTCCTTGCCCAGCGCGAACTCTGCCGCGTCCACCAGGTCGGACTCGGAGACCTCCGCGGTCACGTTGCGCGCGGTCATCTCCGCGACTTCGCAGAAAATGTCCGAGAGGTCGTCCTGGGTGAAGAGCGGACCGCCCTGATGGCCCACCAGCTTGTCCAACTCCCGTTGGAGGTAGGTGTCGATCACGAACCGCAGGAAGTCGCCAGACGGGTCCGTCTGCTTCCAGGCGGCGTAGGCGAGGCAGAAGAACGGGGTGGTAAGCAACTGCCGGACTTCCGGGGCTTCCTCGGTGGTTGCGTCGATCGACAGGTAGTCCGCGAGCTCAAGTAGCTGCGCTCGCCGCCACGGCTGCAACTTCATCGTGGTCAGCCGGTGATGCGACTCCTTGGCGGGGTGCTCCGTCAGGCTTTTCCAGAGCCGCGCCTCGGAGTAGCTTGCCCTCGCGGACAAGATGACGGCTCCCCGGTTGCGAAGCTGGTCGAGGATTGGCTGCAGGCCCGAAAGTGGGTCGTCGTAGGACCGGAAGCCCAACATCTCGTCGAACCCGTCGATCACCAGTATCGCCAGTCCGGCCCGACACAGGGCCAGCACCGGTTCCCGGTCCAGGATGCGTGTGCCAGCGACCCGCTCGGTGATCAGCTTGTCGAGGGTGGTCGCGCTGGACTGGCTGGAGGAGATGTAGATCGCGACCGGGTCGAGGTCGCCGCCTGCAGCCAGCGACTCTCGGGCGAACTGGAGCAGGCTGTGGGTCTTCCCGGCTCCGGCCTCGCCGGTCAGCGTGATGAGGTTCGTGCTGCCGCGGTACGCGTGGATGCCCTCGGTGACCTCCTTGCAGGCCGCAGTGATGGTCAGGTCGGTGCGAGGGCCCTGGTAATCGTCGTCGAACTGCACCAGCGTCGGCACATGAGGATCGCGCTGCTGCAGGTTCGGGAACAACTGTCGGTTGATCTTCTTCTCGGCGGTGACCTGCTCCTCAAGCTCCTCCAGCAGCCGCCGCTTGAGCAACTGCCAGTTGCAGACGTCAGCCAAGAACGCCTTGTACGGCTTCGGCCCTGACTCCGTCAACCACATCCTGGCGTGGTCGGCGCCGACGATGAACCGATCGACCCGCGGGACCGGCCCGTCGGAGCTACGCCGGTCCCAGCGCACGGCGATCGGCTCCGGCGGCGACACCAGGACGTAGATCGAGTCGCGCTCAGCGAAACCCTTGAGATCCCGTTCGATGTCCTGCGCAAAGTCGTCGAGCAGGCGATCTCCGCGATGGAAGTCCAGCTTCTTCAACGCATCCACCACTTCGGGGTCCGCCACATCGACGGCTTCGCCGCGACGCGGCCAGTACCTCGCCGCTGTCCCCGAGAAGGAGTGCAGCGCCGCGAGCTCGCCGTCGACCCTTCGGAAGTACGGCCTCAACTCAGCGACGTGGCCGTGCTGGTGGATTCGCACGATGCGCTCGGCGTTGCCGGCCACCACCTTGTGCAGGACCACCCGGTCGATGTTCTCGGAAATCGGACCGCCGTGACACACCTGGTTGCGTACCTGCCTGATCGACGTCTCCGGCTCGCCGACCACCACGGTCTTGATGCTGTCGGCAACCTCCGCCGCGTCCGTCCGGCACTCGGCGCAGCCCAGCTTCTGGCTCTGCCTCCTGCAGTACTCGGCCCATTTCTCGAGCGAGCCCGGCGTACTGAACTTGCCCGGTCTCTCGTCCGCAGCCGCACACAGCAGGCCCAGCACCCGGAGTTGGTACTCCACGTGTACCAGTACCCTGAACGACTCTTGCTCCGGGTCCGGTGCCGCGACGAGGTCCGCGATGGTCACATGCACTCCAGCGTGCGCAGAGGGCCAAGAGAATTAGCCGAGGACACCTACTGACCTTTCCGTTGAGTTGTCGGGGGTGACATCGCTTGATCCCTGCGGTAGTTCGTGGCTATGAGGTATGCGCAGGGTGGTGGCCTCACTCCTCAAGGCCAGGCCGCGCGGGAGCGAGTGCGCATGCTCGCCGCC
>NZ_JAQYWT010000125.1:0-314 GCF_036322545.1 Streptomyces sp. SP18BB07 | reverse complement strand
GGGGGGGGGACGCCGGCCCCCTGCCGCACCCCTGAAATAAATGCCAAAAAAAAAACAAACAAAAACCCCAACCAAGCAAACAAACCAACAAAAAAACAAACAAAAAAAAAAAAAAAAAAAACAAAAAAACCCCCCCCCCCCCCCCCCCCCCCAACCCCAAAACCCCCCCAAACAAAAAAAAAACCAAAAAAAAAAACCCCCCCAAAAAAAAAAGCAGCCCCCCCCCCCGTTAAAAACCCCCCCCCCCCCCCCAAAAAAAAAACCCACCCCCCAACAAATAAACAACCCCCCGCCCCGGACCACAAACGGGCGCG
>NZ_JAQYWT010000124.1:0-303 GCF_036322545.1 Streptomyces sp. SP18BB07 | reverse complement strand
GGGGGGGGGGGGGGCGCATACAACCCCCCCCAAAAAAAAAAAACAACAAAAAAGCACAAAAAAAAAAATCCCCCACCCACACAAAAAATATGGCCCGGCGCAGCCCCCACAACCCCCACACCCCCCCCCCCCCCACCCCGCCCCACCAGAATGGGCGGCGCCCCATCGACCCCCCACCGTCCCGCCCGGGGGGGCTGGTCGCGCAGGTACCCCCGCCCCAGTAATGCCGACCGGCATTTAGGGGCCAAAAAGCATGGGCGCACCCCCGCATTTTAAGGGGCGCGGGGGCCAGCGGGAGAAGCC
>NZ_JAQYWT010000123.1:0-383 GCF_036322545.1 Streptomyces sp. SP18BB07 | reverse complement strand
GTTGACGTAGTCGGCGCCGATGCCGACCTTCTCGTAGTGCGTGCGGCACAGCTCGATGTAGTCGTGGACGTCGAAGTACCCGTCGGGCTCGCCGTTCTCGTCCAGCCAGATCAGCGGTCCCTTGACGATGAAGAACGCCTTCATCGGCTCGTCGCTCTCGTAGGCCACCAGCGTGTGACCCTCGCCCGGTGCCTCGTAGACGAAGTCTCCGGCCTGTGCGGTCCAGGGCCGTTCCAGATACCCCCACTTGCCGGAGATCGTGTAGGCGAACACCTCGTGCGGGTGGTAGTGCCGGTTGACGAGTCCGGCCTCCTTGGCGCGCAGGATGTCGGCCCAGGAGTTGTCCTTGACGTTGATCCACAGGGGTCGTGATCCGACGGTCT
>NZ_JAQYWT010000122.1:0-12859 GCF_036322545.1 Streptomyces sp. SP18BB07 | reverse complement strand
TGCCGCTACCTCGAGTACGACTGGGTGGCCGGGCCGGGCAGCTTCATCTTCGAGACACCCGGGCTGTCGCACACCCTGGTCAGTGATCACCCCGACGGTGTGAAGCTCTTCGGGTGGCTGCAAGGACCGATCGACTTCTTCGACGACCAGGGCGGCTTCATCGAGACACTGGACGTGTGGTGGTACATCAACCACTACGAGACCTACTGCCGGGAGAACGGCATCCCCATCAACAAAAAGCTCTACCTCTGAAAATTGCATTTCCTTGTCCGCGAAGATCGGTGCCGACGGTTACGGTGCCGATCTTTTGCATGCGCCGGGCGCACTCTTGAGACATATGACTTAGGAGTGCCGCGCCATTTCTCCCTGAAACCCGAGCTCCCCGTCGCATTCCTGCTGAATTAAGGAAGTGCTTAGACTCCGCCGCATATCCGGTGAAGGGGCCGTGCAAAGGTCCCTCGCGCTGTCCAGAGAGGACCGCCATGAGTCCGAAGGTACGTCAGATCAGCAGAGCGCCGAGAATCGACAGGCGCTGGCTCGCGCCGGTTGTGGGGGCGGTTCTGTTCACTTCCGCGTGTGCCGGCGCGGCCGACGGCACGAACTCCGCCTCGTCTCCCGGATCCGGGGCGTCCGCGACGGGTCCAGCAAAGGGCGACTCCGTGGAGGAGGGTGTCACCGACTACCTCGCCTACACGGGTGGGAAGGCCGGACCCGCGAAGAAGGACCTGGCGCCCATCACCATCGGCTGGGTGAACGTCGAGGGCACGGCCAACGGCGCACCCGAGGCCACCAAGGGCGCCCGGGCCGCCGTGGATTACGTCAACAAGGAACTCGGCGGGATCGGCGGTCACCCGCTGGCCCTCCGGGTCTGCAAGATCGCGTCGGCAGAGGAGGAGGGCCAGCGCTGCGGACAGGAGATGGTGAACGACTCCGACGTGTCCGCCGTCGCCTTCGGCAATGTCTTCGTCGGTGACCAGTCCTTCAACTCCGTACTGAAGGGCAAGAAGCCCGTCCTGGTGAGCGTGGCCACCGGCCCGTCCGTTCCCACGGCGAAGAACACCGCCATCATCTTCGGCGATCTGTCGCACGTATGGGGACCGTGGGGGTCGTACAGCCGTGACGTGCTGCACGCGAAGACGGCCGCGATCGTCCACACCAACACGCCGCCGGACAAGGTCGCCGCGCAGGCGGCTCGTGAGGCGATGGAGAAGGCCGGGATCAAGGTGAAGTCCGTCGGCTTCGACGCGCAGGCCACCGACCTGCTCGGCCCGGTGACGGCCGCCGGCGGTCAGACCGCCGACGTGATCGTGCCGATCGCCGTCGGACAGGGCTGTGTGGGCATCGCCAAGGCCCTCAAGCAACTGGGCAGCACCAAGCCGGTGGTCTCCACCCCGGTCTGTCTGTCACCCGACGTGATGCAGGGCCTCGGCGGCGACTTCCCCCAGTGGACGTACGGCATCGCCCAGACTCTGCCGACCGACAGCTCGGCCCCCGACGCCGAGGCGTACCGGAAGGCCTCGGCGCGTGCCGGGCTGGGCAAGGAGGACCAGGCCAAGGTGTGGGCCGCCGTGTCTTGGAGTTCGGTCCTCGCCTACGCGAAGGTCATGAACGAGGTGGGCGGGGACAGGATCACGCCGGATGCCGTCGCGGCCCGGCTCGCCGAGTTCACCGGTCCCGTGGTGATGGGCGCGCCCAAGGTGGACTGCGGCAAGTACGCCGACTCGCCCGCCGTCTGCAACGACCAGGACCGCTTCTACGCGTACAAGGGCAAGGGCGCGTTCACCGCAGTCACCGGCTGGCTCCGTCCGCCGACTGCCTGACCTGGACTGACGAGCGAACGGACACAGTCCATGGAACAGTTGCTGCTCTTCGCCCTGCTCGGTCTCGGGCCGGGCGCCCTGATCGCCGGTATGGCCCTCGGTGTCGTCGTCACTTTCCGGGGGTCCGGCATCATCAACTTGGCCACCGGCGCGGTCGCGATGCTCGCGGGATACGCCTTCTGGGCCCTGCGGTCGGACCACTTCGGTGCCTCACTGGGGCCGGCCCTGTCGGTCGCGGGGGCCTTGGTGGCCGCCGCGGTCGTCGGTCTGCTCAGTGAATACCTGGCGTTCCGGCCGCTGCGGAACGCACCGCCCCTGGCCAAGCTCGCGGCCTCGCTGGGGCTGCTGCTGACGGCACAGGCCGCCGTACTGCTCGGGTTCGGTACCGAGCCCCGGCAGATGCCGAGCCTGCTGCCCGACACGGCCGTGAGCGTCCTCGGAGCAATCATTCCCGTCGACCGATTCATCCTGGCCGGTACCGTCGTCGTACTGACGGTCGTCCTGATCGCGCTCTACCGATGGACCCGGTTCGGCCTGGCCACCAGGGCCGCGGCGGAGAACGAGCAAACGGCCCTGCTGGCCGGCCTGTCCACGAAGGGACTCTCCCTGGCGGGAACGCTGACAGCCAGTGTCGTCGCGGGCGGCATCGGTGTCCTTGCGGCTCCCATCGTGCAACTCGACTCGACGACGCTGCCGTTGCAGGTCGTACCGGCCCTCGCGGCGGCACTGTTCGCGCGGTTCACGTCGCTGGGCATCGCGTGCACGGCGGGTCTGCTGATCGGTGTGCTCCAGTCGGTGCTCTCCTATCTGTCGACCCAGACCTGGTTCCCCACCGACGACGGCAACGCCCTGCCCGGCGTCCAGCAGCTGCTGGTCTTCGCCTTCATGACCGTGGCGTTGTTCCTGCGCGGGGCGGAACTGCCTGGCCGCGGTGACGAGACGCAGCAGCGGCTGCCGTCGGTGCCGGTTCCCGAACGGCTGCGGCGTACGGCGCTGTTGTCGGCGGGCGTGTGCGTCGTAGCACTGATCGTCTTCCCGTTCGGCTTCCGGCAGGCCCTGACCAACTCCCTGATCGGCGCCGTGATCGTGATGTCGCTGGTCGTCATCACCGGCTTTGTCGGACAGATCTCCGTCGTACAGCTGGCGCTTTCCGGGACGGCGGGGTTTCTGCTGTCCCATCTGACGGCCGGTGCGCACATCCCCTTCCCGTTCGGCCCGCTGATCGCGGTGGTCGCAGCGACCGCGCTGGGCGTGACCATCGGGGTGTCGGCTCTCAGGGTACGGGGCGTGAGTCTCGCCGTCGTCACCTTGGCCGCGGCCCTGGCCATGGAGCAGGCGCTGTTCGCCAACTCCTCCTTCGGTGGCGTGGGCGGAGTTCAAGTGCCGTCACCGGAGATCTTCGGCATGTCACTCGGCACGGACGCGGCCTTCCGCGGGCTCGACGGCGCCGAGCCGAGCCCGCTGTTCGGTTTCCTGGTACTCGCCGTCACCGTCGCGATCGGCCTGTACATCGCCAATCTGCGCCGCACCTCCCTCGGACGGCAGATGCTCGCCGTGCGCTCCAACGAACGCGCGGCGGCCGCGGCCGGGATCAACGTCCGCAATGTGAAGGTCGCGGCGTTCGGCATCAGCTCCTTCACCGCCGCCACCGCGGGCACCCTCTACGCCTACAACTTCTCGTCGGTGAGCGCCGGCCGCTTCACCGCGCTCGCATCACTCGGACTGCTGGCCTTCGCCTACGTCGGCGGGATCACCATGGTCTCGGGCGCGGTGTTCGCGGGGCTCCTGTCCACCGAGGCACTCGTTCCGCACGCTCTGCAGGAGTGGTTCGGAATCAGCGGCACCTGGGCTGTGCTCTTCGCCGGGGTCTCCCTGATCCTCACCTTGGTGATGAACCCGGACGGAGTGGCCGGAGCCCGCTACCGCAGTAAGCGGGAGAAACAGCTGCGCCGTGCTGCACCCAAGAGCGGGCCTCCGGACCAAGCCAACGGACAAGTGCAGCACGCCGTGGAGGTGACCGGATGAGCGGGCTGACGGTACGCGGCCTCAGCGTCAGCTACGGAGGCGTCCACGCGCTGTCGGGCGTGGACCTGGAGGTGGGCGAGGGTCAGCTCGTCGGTCTGATCGGCCCCAACGGCGCGGGCAAGACCACCTGCATCGACGCCCTGACCGGCTTCGTACGCCACAGCGGCCGGGTGGACCTGGCGGGAACGGACCTCAGTCGGCTACGGCCGCATGACCGGGTCCGGCACGGACTCGCCCGGACCTGGCAGAGCATCGAGCTGTTCGACGGCCTCACCGTGGCGGAGAACGTGGCGGTGGCCACCGCCCGGCGAGCGGGGTGGGCGGCGACCTGGCGGGAGACCTTTCGCAGACCCGGCGGCCTCGACAAGGCTGTCCAGGAGGCCCTGTCCGTCGTCGGGCTCGACCGGCACGCCGACACCCAGGCCGTCGACCTGTCCCAGGGCGAACGCAAGCTCGTCGGAGTCGCCCGCGCCCTGGCCGGTGGACCCCGCGTCCTGTGCCTGGACGAACCCGCGGCCGGGCTGGACAGCGAGGAGAGCCTCCGACTCGGCCGGCGGCTGCGCACCGTCGTCGACGCCGGCACCGGGATGCTCCTGGTCGACCACGACATGGCCCTCATCCTCGATGTCTGCGACACCGTCGTGGTGCTGGACTTCGGCAAGGTCATCGCCAGCGGCCCCCCGGACCGGGTGCGGGAAGACCCCCAGGTCGTCGCCGCTTATCTCGGCGGTGCGGCCACCACGGCACAACCGGAGGCATCGTGAGCGACCACATCCTGCACATCGACGGTCTCACCGCCGGCTACGACGGTGTGCCGGCTGTCAGAAACGTGCACATCACCGTCGGACGCGGCGAGGTCGTGGCCCTGCTCGGGGCCAACGGCGCCGGGAAGACCACGACGCTCAGGGCCGTCTCCGGTCTGGTTCGCCCGCTTGCCGGAAGCATCGCAGTCGGCGACGAACCCCTGGGGAAGGCGTCACCGAGTACGCGCGCCAAGCACGGCATCGCTCATGTCCCCGAAGGGCGGGGTGTGTTCGCCGGGCTCACTGTCGCGGAGCATCTGAGGCTCGGTCATCGAGGCGAACACCTCGACGCGGACGAGGTCTACGAGAGGTTCCCGGCCCTGTCCCGGTTGAAGCACCGCCGTGCGGGACTGCTGTCGGGCGGTGAACAGCAGATGCTGGCCGTGGGCCGGGCGCTCGCCCGACGCCCCCGACTACTCCTGCTGGACGAGTTGAGCCTCGGTCTGGCGCCGGTGATCGTCGAGCAGTTGCTTCCCGTCATCAGGGAATTCGCCCATGACACCGGGTGCGGTGTCCTCATGGTCGAGCAGCACGTCCAACTGGCCCTGGAGATCGCCGACCGGGGGTATGTGCTGTCGCACGGCAAGATCACCGTCGAACGGCCCGCCCGGGAGCTCGCGGAGGATCGCGGCCTGATCGTGGCGAGTTATCTGGGCGGGGTCTGAGCGCTGGACTCGTTGTCGCCGCCGTCACCCCGCCGACGGCGGCGACAGTCATGCCCTCTGCAAGAGCGGTCACGACTTTCGTCCCGGTGAGATCGAGGCACGCGGCCGATGGCGGCGGGAGCGCACCACCCCATAGCTTCGAGAGTGGTCGGCTGTCGAAGCGTACGGGCTCGAAGTGCCCCGACCTGGTCCCGTCCGGCGTCCCCAGCGGACCCGAGCCGCGCAGAGGAGCGGTCCGTACGATGAGCGCGATCGAAGACCCCGGTGACGAGCAGTTGTCCGTCTCACCGCCCAAGACGTGGGCGGCCGGCTGCTGGCCGTGACGCACGCGATCCAGTACTCCCTCGGGCAGACCTCGGTCCGGCGCACCGCCCTGACCCTGCTCGGCATCAACCAGGCCATGGGCTTCGACTGCCCGGGCTGCGCCTGGCCCGAGCCCGCTCCCGGACATCGGCACCGCAACGAGTACTGCGAGAACGGGGCCAAGCACCTCAACGACGAGGCGACCTCACGCCGCGTCACCACGGAGTTCTTCCGCAACCCCCCATCGCCGAGCTGGACGGCAAGTCCGACTACTGGCTCAACCAACAGGGCCGCCTCACCGAACCGATGGTCAAGCGCCCCGGCGCGAACCACTACGAACCCATCGGCTGGGACGAGGCACTGTCGCTGCTCGCCTGCGAGCTACAGGCTCTGGACTCTCCGGACGAAGCCCTCTTCTACACCTCTGGCCGGGTCGGGAACGAAGCGGCCTTCCTCCTCCAGCTCTTCGCGCGGGCCTTCGGCACGAACAATCTGCCCGACTGCTCCAACATGTGTCACGAGTCCAGCGGCGCGGCACTCAACGAGACGCTGGGCATCGGCAAGGGCAGCATCGGCCTTCAGGACCTCTACGACGCCGATCTCGTCTTCGTCGTGGGGCAGCACCCAGGGACCAATCACCCTCGCATGCTCTCGGCGCTCGAGGAGACCAAGCGGCGCGGTGGGCGGATCGTGGCCGTCAAGCCGCTGCCCGAGGCGGGACTGCTGAGGTTCAAGCATCCCCAGCAGGCGCGCGGCGTGATGGGCCGGGGCACGGCGACCGCCGACCAGTTCCTGCAGATCCGTCCTGGTGGCGACCTCGAGCTGTTCCAGGCCCTCAATCTGCTACTGCTCCAGGCGGAGGACGCACAACCCGGCACCGTCCTCGACCACGCTTTCATTCAGCGAGCACACCGCTGCTGGGCGATGGGGCTGACCCAGCTCAAACACGGTGTACCCACCATCCGGGAGATCGTCAACTTCCTCTTGCTGCGCGGCAACATCGGCAGGCACGGCGCCGGAGTGTGCCCGGTGCGGGGCCACGGCAACGTGCAGGGCAATCGCACGATGGGCATCTGGGGAGCGGATGCCGCAGTCCTTCCTGGACGCACTGGAGGCGGAGTTCGCCTTCACTCCGCCCGCCCGGCACGGTCTGGACTCCGTGGCCGCCATCCGGGCCATGCGCGACGGGCGGGCGAGCCTCTTCCTCGGCGTCGCCGGCAACTTCGTGCGGGCCGCCCCTGACAGCCAGGCCACGGAAGCGGCACTGCGGCGCTGCCGCCTCACCGCGCACATCTCGACCAAGCTCAACCGCTCCCACACCGTGTGTGGCGACACGGCGCTGATCCTGCCGACACCGGGCCGCAGTGACAGGGACGTACAGGCGGGTGGCGAGCAGTTCGTCACGGTGGAGGACTCCATGAGCGAGGTGCATGCCTCCCGCGGCCGTCTCGACCCGGCCTCACCGCACCTGCTCAGCGAGGTCGCCATCATCAGCCGCCTGGCCCGCCGTACCCTCGGGGCCGGCTCTTCCATTCCCTGGGAGGAGTTCGAGGCCGACTACGGCACGGTCCGGGACCGGAGAGCGCGCGTCGTACCGGGCTTCGAGGATTTCAACGCCCGCGTCGCACGCCCCGGAGGATTCCGCTTGCCGAACCCGGTGAACGAGGGGCGCTTCCCCACGTCGAGCGGCAAGGCGGGCTTCACCCGCAACACGTTCGAGATGCTCCAGGCCCCGCCGGGGCACCTGATCCTGCAGACGCTGCCCTCGCACGACCAGTGGAACACCATCCCGTACGCCATGAACGACTGTTACCGCGGCATCCACAACGGCCGCCGTGTCGTCCTCGGCAACCAGGCCGACCTGGATGCGCTCGGAACCGCCGACCGGAGCGAGGTCGACCTCGTCGGCGTCTGGCTGGACGGTGCGGAGCTCCGTGCGCCGGGGTTCCGGGTGGTTGCGTACCCCACGCCGCGCGGCTCAGCGGCGGCGTACGACCCTGAGACCAACGTCCTGGTCCCGCTGGACAGCGTGGCCGACACCAGCAGCACACCCACTTCCAAGAGCGCCGTCGTGGGTCTGGAGCGGGTGCGGGACGAGACGGACCCGCGGGCCGGACAACCGCGCGACGCCGTGTCCTGCGCGGGCGCGACGGAAGACGGCGCCAACACTGACAGACTCCTCGACGTGGTGCTCGTCCAGGGCGTCGCGCTGGTGCGGTCAGGTTCACGGATGCGTCGTCCGGGGAGGTGCGGGCCTGGCGGACGATCGCGTATGCCGGATGGTCTGATCCGCAGCGGATCTCAACTCCTCCACCACGCTGGCCAGGTGTCGGCGCATGGCAGCCTCGGTCGGGGCACGAGGGCTCCACTCGGAGTCCCAGCCCGGATCGCGGTCGCGACCTCCTGCTCGGAAACAGAACCCAACGCGTCTGCTCAGGCCTCCGGGGCGGACGGGGCCCCATCCACGTAACTGACGCCCAACTGGGCGAGCCGAGCCCGCAGCCCGTAATAGTCGACTCCCAGTTCACCGGACCGCAGGACGTCCCGGGTGACGGCTTCCTTCGCGGTCCGCTTCTCGGCCTGGGCGGCGGTCTGCACCGCCTCCTGCCGGGGCACCACCACGACACCGTCGTCGTCGGCGACGATGACGTCGCCCGGGCAGACCCGCACCCCGCCGAGCGTCACCGGTACGTTCACCGAGCCCGGTGACGCCTTCACCGTGCCCTGGGCGGAGACGGCACGGGACCAGACATGGAACTTCATCTCCCGCAGTTCGGCCGCGTCCCGCACCCCGGCGGCCGTGACGAGTCCGATCACGCCGCGCGCGGCGAGGGACGTGGCGAGCAGCTCACCGAACATTCCGTCCGTGGACGGGGACGTGGTGGTCACCACGAGGATGTCTCCAGGGCGGCACGTCTCCACAGCCGCGTGGATCATGAGGTTGTCCCCGGGGTGTGAGCTGACCGTCACCGCAGGCCCCGCGATGCGGATGTTCTGTTGGTTCGGCCGCAGTTCCGTCCCTGCGAAGCCACGGCGGCCCATGGCTTCATGGACCGTCGACACGCCGGCTTCGGCAAGGCGGGCGACGACGCCCTGTTCGGGTCTCGCGATGTTCCTCACCACGACGTGACGGCCGGGCATGTTTCCTCCACGGGACGGGTTGGATCTCTGAACAGGGCCCGGTCCGCCCCTTCGGCACCGGCATCGGCGTCGGCCGGCACGGGAAGGAGCGGAGCACTGCCGAGCCGCCGCCGAAGGCGACCCGCGAGGACCGCAGGCATGGCCGGTGCGCTGGGCAGCCGACCCGTTACTGAAGGCATCGCTATGCCAGGACGCTGGTCGTCTGCGGGTACAACCGGACGTACGCTTCGCCCATGGTCGTGTGCGGAAGGCCGAGATTGGGGCCCGCGTTCCGCTTGAGCTGGACACCACGGCGCTTCGCCAGGTCGGTGTAGTAGTCCCACATGTGCTGCTGCGCGGCCAGGCACTCCATTGCCTTGCGCTTCCGGTCGAAGACCGACGTGATGTCGAGGAGGACGTCAGGCTTGAAGTCGCACTGTTCCGGCTGGTGCGGCTCGAAGAAGAACACGGGAGGCGCGCCCAGCGGTTCCCCGGGCGCGTCGTAGCCGACCGCCTGTGCCAGCACACGAGCCTGCAGCGCCATGCGGGCTGCGGCCGGATGGTCACCGTTGTACGGGTCGACGAGGGTGTGGGTGAGTACCACCGCCGGGCTGACTTCCCGGAACACGCGAACGATACGGTCGACGAGCTCCGGCGATTCGAGCAGCGGATAATCCCCTGCGTCGAGGAACTCGATCTCCGCGCCCAGCACGGCCGCGGCACTCGTGGCCTCGGCCCGGCGCAGGGCCTTGATCTCATGGAGGTCGAGACCGTCCCGCCAGGCCTTCGCGGACTCGCCACGCTCTCCGAAGCTCAGGCACAGCACCTTGGCGCGCTGCCCCCGCTCGGCCGCCAGGGCCAGGGCGCCGCCGGCCCTCCATACGAAATCGCCGGCGTGAGCGCTGATCACAAGCAGCGGGTCGTCGGTCGATGGAAGGGCGGTGGCGCTCATCAGGGGCTCCTGTGGCTCGGGAGGTGAGGGGGGCGGTCAAGGTGCGGCGACGCCGACGAGGGCGATGACGTGGTCGCTCGCCCCCTGCTGCACCCCACGGACCCGGAGCTCATAGGGGAAAAGCGGCCAGGCCCGCGGGGCGCTCCCCACGCTAGGCGGGCGCGCATTCCGCGGGAACGCGAACAATGACTGATCCGACGTGGCGCTTCGACCAGCGGGTGAACAGGTCAAATGACGTAGCTGGTGGCCGGGGCCGGCGGTCTACGATGCTGTCATCGGCCCCAGCTCACTGCCGGCATCCACCAGGATCCACCCCGGGTAACGCGCCCGTGCGTGGCCTGATACCCCTCCGACGAGCATCGCTCGTCCATGGCGGCGCCGCTAAGGAGGTTCACCCATGTCCACTGCCCCGGTCGTCGGGTGGGACGACGTCGCCGCGGTGGCCCCGGACGGCCTGGCTCTGGTGGACGGTTCGGGGCGGTTCGTGCAGCTGAACACCGCGGCCGTGGCGCTCTGCGGCGGGAACGCGGAGTCGGCCCTGATCGGGACGCAGTCCCCGTTCGAACTCGCTGAGGCGTCCACGGCGTCACAGGTGGGGCTCCTTGAGGACAGGTCGGACGAACAGGTGGCACATTGGACTCCCGTGGGCGGAGCGCAGCGCGAGTTCGCCTACCGCGCCCGCAGGCTGTCGGCGGATTCGTCGCTGATCGTGGTGTCGTTCCGTGACGTGACCGACGAGTGGCACCGGCATCGCCGGATCGCCGCGATCGCCCGGACCTCGATCGGGCTGGCGTCCGAAGGATCGCTGGGCGCGACCCTGGACGCGGTGGCCCAGCAGATCGTCCGGACGGACGGCTTGGCCGGCGTGCAGATCCTGATTCTCGACAGCACGGGGCACGAGCTGCGTCTGCTGGGATCCGCTGGACTGCGCCACTGGAACGTGTTCCTCGACCGTCTCCTGGAGTGCCGCGATCGCGGCGCGCGCCTGTGCATGCTCGACGCCATTCGGGAGGCGAGGTCCGTCGTCGTCCCCCACCGCTGGACCGAGATCAGCGCGGACCCGGCCTGGGAACCCTTGCACGATTACCTCGGGGAACTGAGCTGGGACCATTTCGTCAGCGTCCCCCTGCTGGTCCGGGGCCGTGCCGAAGGTGTTCTGAACGCGTACTTCGCGCCTGACCAGGAGATCAACGGCCGGACCCTCGAGTTCCTGGCGGCCATGGCGGAACAGGCGGCTCTGGCCGTCGACTACGCAACGCTGCTGCAGCGGGAGCGAGAGGGAGCCCGCCGGGACGAACGGCAACGCCTCGCCCGTGACCTGCACGATTCGATCGTCCAGCAGGTGTTCTCGATCGGCATGCAGGCCAACGCGGCCGGGGTCCTCGGGGCCCGCGGCGGGCAGGTCCCCGCGCATGCCGTCCAGCGGTTCGCGCACGAGGTCGGTGCCCTGTCGCAGACAGTGCTGGCGGATCTGCGCGCTATGGTGCACGAGCTTCGTCCGTCCTCCTTCTCCCGGCTCGGGCTGGAGGAAGCGGTCAGGGCCCTGCTGCGGAGCACGGAGAACCGAACGGGCCTCGCCTGCAAGATGTCGTTCGCGAAGAACCTCGACGCACTGGGCCCGGAACTCGCCGAGGACGTCTACCGGATCACTGCCGAGGCCATACACAACGTCGTGAAGCACGCCGAGGCGTCGACCGTTGCCGTACGGCTGGTCCTGCGGGACCACACTCTCGCCGCGACCGTCTCCGACGACGGCATCGGGCTGGTCACGGCTGCTCCCGAGAGCGGGCCGGAGGAACCCCCAGGCTCTTCCGAAAGCGGCGGCCACGGCTACGGACTCATCACCATGCGGGAAAGGGCGGAACGATGGGGTGGCACGCTGAGCATCAGGTCACGCTCACGGCGAGGGACGATGGTTCGCGCGGTGATACCGCTGCCGGTTCAGCTGCCGGAGCCGGTCGAGACGGAGCCGAGCACCGAGACGACAGCTCCGCATGCGGTGCCGCTGTGACCGACGCGCCGTCGGCCCCGATCCGGGTACTGATCGTGGACGACCACGCTGTCGTCCGCCGGGGCATCCGCGCCTATCTGGAGGTGCTGGACGACATGGAGGTGGCCGAGGAGGCCGCCAACGGTCAGGAAGCTCTCGCCCGTCTCGAGCGGATGTCGATGAACCAGCGACTTCCGGACGTCGTGCTGATCGACCTCCTGATGCCGAGGATGGACGGGCCCACCGCGATCGGAGCGATCAAACAGCGGTATCCCGACGTCAGGATCGTGGTGCTGACCAGTTTCGGCGAGATGGAGCGCGTGCATGCGGCGCTTGCGCAGGGAGCGGCCGGCTACCTGCTCAAGGACGCAGAACCGGGTGAAGTTGTCTCGGCCATCCGGGCCGCCGCACAAGGCGAGGTGTTTCTGGACCCGGCCGTGGCCCGGGGCCTCACTCAGCAGATCGTCTCACCTCCGACCGGGCTCGGTGCCCTCACCAGCCGTGAAAGGGACGTCCTGGTGCTCGTGGCGGAAGGGTGCTCGAACCAGCAGATCGCCGACGAGTTGGTGATCAGCGAACGTACGGCCCGCACACATGTGAGCAACGTGCTCCGCAAACTGCGGCTGGCGTCCCGGACGCAGGCCGCACTGTTCGCGGTACATCAGGGACTGGTGCCGCCCCCGAACTGAGGCCGATACCTGGGACACCAATACCCGATATCAGATGCAAGGAGGCATCGTATGTCTGAGGTGGAGAAGGCGGATAAGTCGGGAATGACGGCGCCGCCGTCGACGGCGTACAAGATCGTGGACACGCCGCAGTTGTACCGGGACTTGATCGAACGGTACGGGGTGGACGGCACCCATGTGGGGATGTCGGAGGAGGAAAGCCCGTGGGTCCCCTTCGGGGAGAACGCAGCGATCCGTCACCTGGCGTTCGACGTACGGAGCAACACCTTCAGCAACATCCTGTGGATCAAGGGCCCGGGCGTGATCGGCACCCACAACCACCGCGGAACGGTGGTGATGGTGTGCCTGGAGGGCAGCTGCCGCTACCTCGAGTACGACTGGGTGGCCGGGCCGGGCAGCTTCATCTTCGAGACACCCGGGCTGTCGCACACCCTGGTCAGTGATCACCCCGACGGTGTGAAGCTCTTCGGGTGGCTGCAAGGACCGATCGAC
>NZ_JAQYWT010000121.1:0-301 GCF_036322545.1 Streptomyces sp. SP18BB07 | reverse complement strand
GGGGGGGGGGGGGGGGGGGTCGGGGGTGGTGTGTGGGCCGGGGGGGGGGGGTGGGGTGGCCTGGGGGGGGGGGGGGGGGGGGGGGGGGGGGGGGGGGGGTGGGCGGGGGGGGCGTGGGGGGGGCGGGGGGCCCCCCCCCCCCCCCCCCCCACCACGCACCCCACCCCCCCCCCCCCCCCCCCCCCCCCCCCCCCCCCCCCCCCCCCACCGCCCCCCCCCCCCACACCCACCCCCCCCCCGCCCCCCCACCCGCCCGACCCGCCCCCCCCCACACCCCCCCCCCCAACCACCGAATTTTTAT
>NZ_JAQYWT010000120.1:0-290 GCF_036322545.1 Streptomyces sp. SP18BB07 | reverse complement strand
CCCCCCCCCCCCCCCCCCCCCCCCCGCCCCCCCACCCGTATTCAAGCCGATGCCGGCTTACGCGATATCTTTGTGTGACTGGAGTTCAGACGGGTGGTCTTGCGCTCTCAGCGCCCGCGCCATCTCCCGTACGCCGCCCCGGACGAACCAGAGATCGCAAGAGCGTCGTGTCGGGACAGAGTGTCCGCGGAAAAAAGGGGGGGGGGGGGGGGGGGGGGGGGGGGGGGGGGGGGGGGGGGGGGGGGGGGGGGGGGGGGGGGGGGGGGGGGGGGGGGGGGGGGGGGGGGGGG
>NZ_JAQYWT010000119.1:0-290 GCF_036322545.1 Streptomyces sp. SP18BB07 | reverse complement strand
CCGGGCGCGCGCCCGGCCCTGCCCGCCGACGACCCCAATGCCGTGTCAAGGGTCACCGTGGATAAGCTAGACGCGAGTGTGACTGGCGTTCTGAAGTGTGATATTCAGATCTCATCGGCCGCCGTCACCCCCGACAACGACATCGACGAGGAGATCGGAAGAGCGTCGGGTCGGGAACGAGTGTCCGCGGAAAAATGGGGGGGGGGGGGGGGGGGGGGGGGGGGGGGGGGGGGGGGGGGGGGGGGGGGGGGGGGGGGGGGGGGGGGGGGGGGGGGGGGGGGGGGGGGGGG
>NZ_JAQYWT010000118.1:0-340 GCF_036322545.1 Streptomyces sp. SP18BB07 | reverse complement strand
GGGGGGGGGGGGGGGGGGCGGGGGGGGCGGGCCGCACCCGCGCCCCCCCCCGCCCCCCCCCCCCCCACCGCCCCACCCCCCCCCCCCCCCCCCCCCCCCCGTCCCCCCGCCCCCGACCACCCCCACACCCCCGGCCCCCCCCCCCCCCCCCCCCCCCCCCCCCCCCCCCCCCCCCCCCCCAGGTTTTTTATCACGATCAGCGGCGCGGAGGCCCGGAGGAGCGGAGGAGCACACGTCAGTACTCCGGTCGAGCACACGGGGCGGGAATGCCGTCTCGGCCTCGGCGACGTGCTCGTCGGCTGGGGGCGTGCCGGGGGGGGGGTGGTGCCGCGCGGGGGGG
>NZ_JAQYWT010000117.1:0-341 GCF_036322545.1 Streptomyces sp. SP18BB07 | reverse complement strand
GGGGGGGGGGGGGGGGTGGGGGGGGGTGGCGGCGGGGGGGGCTGGGGGGGGGGCGGGGGGCCCGTGCGGGGGGGCCGGGGGGGGGGGGGGGGGCGTGGGCGGGGGGGGGGGGGGGGTTTTGCCCTTCACCTGGGTGGGGGGGGGGGGGGGGTGGCCGGAGTGCTGCATGCCTCTCCCACCACCGGGGGTGGGCCCCGCCCCCCCCCCCCCCCACCCCCCCCCACTCTCTTACACCCCCCGCGCCCCCCGCGTCCGGCGCCGCGCCGGCCGCGCGGGGCCGGCGCGCGCCGCGACCCCCCCCCCCCCCCCCCCCCCCCCCGCGGCGGCGCTCGGGGCGTGGC
>NZ_JAQYWT010000116.1:0-310 GCF_036322545.1 Streptomyces sp. SP18BB07 | reverse complement strand
GTGGATCAGGACGCGGGCGTTCGGCAGCGCCATGCGCTTGCCCGGCGTACCGGCGGCCCGCGGGATCGCGGCGGCGGAGGCCCCCTGGCCCATGCAGACCGTCTGGAAGTCCCGCAGCACGCACTGCATCGAGCCGGAGACCGCCGACTTCGGCACCCTCCGGCTGCCGGTGGTGCCGGTGGACACGCTGGGCGACCTCTGGTCCGACGCGTTCGAGCCGATCCGCTACGACCTCATGCCCGACGTGATCCCCACGGCCGAGGACGCGCTGTCGTACGGCCTGATCGACCAGATCATCTCCACGCGGAAG
>NZ_JAQYWT010000115.1:0-215 GCF_036322545.1 Streptomyces sp. SP18BB07 | reverse complement strand
ATCCCGGCCTCCGCGCAGGCCGAGGTCGACCGCAACCTCGCGCTCCTGGACACGCAGATCCAGGAAGCCAACCAGCGCCTGATCGACACCGTCGGCCAGGGCGGTGCCAACTTCGTCAACAACGCCATCCTCGGCCCGCTGGAGGACAAGCGCGTCGCCACGCTGAACCGCATCGAGACCGCCATCGGCCGCGCCGCCGCCAAGCCCGAGGGCCT
>NZ_JAQYWT010000114.1:0-352 GCF_036322545.1 Streptomyces sp. SP18BB07 | reverse complement strand
CCCCCCCCCCCCCCCCCCCCCCCCCCCCCCCCCCCCCCCCCCCCCCCCCCCCCCCCCCCCCCCCCCCCCCCCCCCCCCCCCCCCCCCCCCCCCCCCCCCCCCCCGTCTTTAATGATCCGGCGACCACCTAGATCTACCCCACCGCGGCCCCCCTGTCCCGACACGCCGCTCTTCCGATCTTCCAGCCCCGGACCTCGCCCGCCGCGAAGATCGGTCGGTCACACGTCTGACCGCCTGTCACGCTCGGAGAGCTGGTCTGCCGTCTTGGGCTGGAACAGCGGCGGCGGGGGGGGGGGGGGGGGGGGGGGGGGCGGGGGGGGCGGGGGGTGGGGGGGGGGGGGGGGGGGGGGGG
>NZ_JAQYWT010000113.1:0-319 GCF_036322545.1 Streptomyces sp. SP18BB07 | reverse complement strand
GCCGCCCCTACCCGTCCCATCCTCAAGGGGCTGCGCCCCTTTGACCCCCAAGCGTCCGTCCGGTGGGGGCTGGTCGCGGCGGTGCCCCCGCCCCCGGTAAAAGACGGGGTGCGCCCCCGCGTGTTGCACGCCCCCCGGGCCGGGGGGGGTTTTGGGCGCGGGGCACTGCGCGCGAACCCCCCCCGTGGCCCCGCTGACCCCGGTTGGGGACTAACGCCGAAACACCCCCACCACCGGGGCCGGGGGCGCCCCGCCGGCCCGCGTGGCATTGGTGATTTATGGGGCGCGGTTTTTTGGGGGGGGGGGGGGGGGGGGCTTC
>NZ_JAQYWT010000112.1:0-356 GCF_036322545.1 Streptomyces sp. SP18BB07 | reverse complement strand
CCCTGGAGGGCTTGTGAACGCGACCTGCGGACTGTGCGGCGAGCAGCTGGAGCGCGGGCACCTGTGCGAGCGGCACACCGTGGCCCTGGCGAAGCGCCTGGAGGAACTGCCTGTCCTGAGTCGGAATCCTCGTGAGCGTAGCGTGACTGGGGAGTCGCAGTGCGCGAAGGCCGGGGGATCGCCGGTGCGCAGATACGTTCCGCTAGATGTCCCCCCGGGGCGCGGATCGCAGGCGTAGACCGAGCGGAGGGCCCCCACCATCTGCTCGGCGGCGGCGAGGACCCGGCGCTGTCCGTCCGTCTTGCCTGCCACGCGGAGCGGACGCAGCGCGGTGCCGAGGCGGTCGTGGGGCAGGG
>NZ_JAQYWT010000111.1:0-318 GCF_036322545.1 Streptomyces sp. SP18BB07 | reverse complement strand
TTGGGTGGGGGTTTTTGTGGTGGGTTTTGTGTCTTTGCTTTTTGGGGGGGGTTTTTTGTGCCAATTTTTTTTTTTTTTTTTGTTTTTTTTTTGGGGGTTGTGTGTTTTTTGCAATGTTTTGGGGGGGGGGGGGGGGGGGGGTGGGGGTGGTCTGGGGTGCGCTTGTTTTGTGTGGTCGGGGTGGGCTTTTTTGTGTTTTTTTTTTTTTGTTTTTTTTTTTTTTTTTGTTTTTTTTGGTTTTGTTTTTTTTGTGTTTTTTTTGTTGGTTGTTTTTGTTCTTATATAAACAACCCTCCACCCCCCACCCCCCCCCCCCCC
>NZ_JAQYWT010000110.1:0-267 GCF_036322545.1 Streptomyces sp. SP18BB07 | reverse complement strand
CCGGAATCTCACCGGACAGGTGCGGAACATCGCGGCCGGGACGACGGCCGTGGCCAACGGCGACCTCTCGCAGAAGGTCACCGTGGATGGCGCGGGCGAGATGCTCGAACTGAAGAACACCGTCAACACGATGGTCGACCAGCTGTCGAGCTTCGCCGATCAGGTGACGCGGATGGCCCGTGAGGTGGGCACCGAGGGCATCCTCGGCGGTCAGGAGATCGGAAGAGCGTCGTGTCGGGCCAGCGTGTCCGCGGTTGTGTAGATCTC
>NZ_JAQYWT010000109.1:0-375 GCF_036322545.1 Streptomyces sp. SP18BB07 | reverse complement strand
TCTCCGTGAGCCGCCGTCTGATGCGGCATCATGCCAAAGTGACGCGGGTCGCGTCGGTCGGCTTCCGGGATCGGTGTGCCGCTCCTAATCTTCGTACGCCAATGGTTACCGTCGGTAAGGGGTGGGCGATGGGCACGTGGGGGGGCTGCGGTGGGCCGCGGGCCGCGCGCCGGGGCCCCCCCCGGGGGGGGCGGGGGGGGGGGGGGGGGGGCGGGCCCGACCAACCCGCCCCCACCCCCCCCCCCCCCCCCCCCCCACACCAACCCCCCCACACCCCACCCCCCCAAAAAAAAACCCCCCCCCAACACAAAAACAAAAAAAAAAAACAAACCACCACCAAAAAAAAAAAAAGCAAAAGCAAAAAAAAACCCCCCC
>NZ_JAQYWT010000108.1:0-300 GCF_036322545.1 Streptomyces sp. SP18BB07 | reverse complement strand
CTCAAGGGGCTGCGCCCCTTCGACCCCCAGGCGTCCGTCCGGTGGGGGCTGGTCGCGGCGTTACCCGCGCCCCCGGATAGCAGGGGCTGCGCCCCCTGCTTTTCGGGGCCAAACGCCGTTGGGCGTTAAGGGGCGCCGGGTGGGGGGGGGGGGTGTGGGGGGGGGGGGCTCCGCCCGGGGGGGTTCGGGGGGTTGGGGGGGGGCGGGGGGGGGGGGCGTCTCGCGCAGTTCCCCGCGCCCCTGAAAGGCCTACGGCCTTTCGGCCCGAAAAGCACGGGGCGCAGCCCCTGCTCTTCAGGG
>NZ_JAQYWT010000107.1:0-323 GCF_036322545.1 Streptomyces sp. SP18BB07 | reverse complement strand
GGCACACCGTGCCGATCGCGTGCGCGATGTCGCCGATGCGGTTGCCGACGACGGCCGCCCCGATGCCCGCCGCGAGGGCGCGTTCGGCCGTCTCGACGAGCCGGAGGTCGGCCGTGCGCGGGGTGCCCACCACGAAGCTGTTCGCCGAGTCCCCGGCCCAGCCGCCCAGTTGCGCGCCGAAGTCGAGGGAGACGAGTTCTCCGTCGCGCAGCCGTTACGACGTGGGGATGCCGTGCACGATCGCGTCGTTCACGGAGGCGCAGAGCACGGGGGGGATGGGCGTGGGCGCGAACGAGGGGTGGTAGCCCAGGAAGGGTGAGGTG
>NZ_JAQYWT010000106.1:0-365 GCF_036322545.1 Streptomyces sp. SP18BB07 | reverse complement strand
GTGGTTTTTGTTGTTTTTCTTTCTATTTGGTTTAAGGCGTTTTTTTTTTTTGGGGGGTTTTGTTTTTTGGTTTGGGGGTTGGGGGGGGGGGTGGGGTGGGGGGGGGGGGGGGGGGGTGGGGGGGGGTGTGGGGGTGGGGGTGTGTGTTGTGTGGTGGGGGGGGTGGGGGGGGGGTGGGGTGGGGGGGGGGGGGGGGGGGGGGGGGGCCGCGGGGGGTGTGGTGGTTGTGGTGTGGGGGGGGGGGGGGGGGTTGTGTTGGGGGGGGGGGGGGGGGGGGTTGGGTTGGGGGTTGTGGTGGTGTTGGGGGTGGGGGGGCGGGCGCGGCCGGCCCGGCGGCGCCCGCGCCCCCCCCCCCCCCCCCCCCC
>NZ_JAQYWT010000105.1:0-298 GCF_036322545.1 Streptomyces sp. SP18BB07 | reverse complement strand
CCCCCCCCCCCCCCCCCCCCCCCCCCCCCCCCCCCCCCCCCCCCCCCCCCCCCCCCCCCCCCCCCCCCCCCCCCCCCCCCCCCCCCCCCCCCCCGCCAATTTTAAGATAGCGCGTAACCCGTCTTCTGCTTGATAACCTGGTCGTCGGGGGGGGGGGGGGCGGGGAGGGGAATCGATGGCACGCGGGTGGTTTTATAAGATGTTGGCCGGGCAAAAAAAAAAAAGATGGGGGGGGGGGGGGGGGGGGGGGGGGGGGGGGGGGGGGGGGGGGGGGGGGGGGGGGGGGGGGGGGGGGGGG
>NZ_JAQYWT010000104.1:0-323 GCF_036322545.1 Streptomyces sp. SP18BB07 | reverse complement strand
GGGGGGGGGGGGGTTGGGGGGGGTGTTGGGGGTGGGAGGGGGGTTGGGGGGGGGGGTTTGGGGGGGCGCCGCGGGGGGGGGGTTGGGGGGGGGGGGGGTATCCGGGGGGGTGGGTTGGGGGCGGGGGGGGGGGGGGGGGGGGGGGGGGGTAGGCCGGGGGGGGGGGTGGGGGCGGGGGGGGGGGGTGGGGGGGGGGGGGGGGCCAGGGGGCGCCGGCAGGCCCCGAAGCACCGGCCCGCAGGGGGCCACCCCCCCCGCGGCCCCCGCGCCGCCAGCTCGCCCGCCGAGTCCCACAGGACGTGTTCGGCGTCGGTGAAAAGGTC
>NZ_JAQYWT010000103.1:0-270 GCF_036322545.1 Streptomyces sp. SP18BB07 | reverse complement strand
TCCGCCCGCCGCAGTGTGACCGTCACCCCGGGCGGTTTTTCCCCCTGAGCTCCTGGTCCGAGCACTGCAAGTACTCCAAGAGGACCTGCTGGAAAGGCTCTTGCCCGCCAGACGGCTCCGGAGCCAGCCCCGTGTCGTCAAACGCAAGATGTCCAACTACTGGCTCAAGCGGGCTGAGCACCTGACATGGCCCCAGCCCACCCTCACCGGAACCCGAGCTGTCCGCATCAAACGACCCCAACCAGCAGACCCGTAAAGCAACGGCATTGG
>NZ_JAQYWT010000102.1:0-436 GCF_036322545.1 Streptomyces sp. SP18BB07 | reverse complement strand
TTGACGACTCCCCGGGGCCTATCGTGGCCTCCCACGTCCTTCATCGGTTCCTGGTGCCAAGGCATCCACCGTGCGCCCTTAAAAACTTGGCCACAGATGCTCGCGTCCACTGTGCAGTTCTCAAACAACGACCAACCACCCATCACCCCCGGCAACAACCGGAGTTCACTGGGGCCGGCACTGAGGGGACGTTCATTCCCTCAGACACCCAACAGCGTGCCCGACACCCTCGCCACTCGTGATCAGCGTTCCACACTCCGAAGAGCAGTACTTGCAGCCCGAGATGACCGACGGTGCCGAATAATCAACGTTCCACCCATGAGCAACCAGCATCAGACGTTCGCTGATGATCTGGCCTCTGGACTGCCGTAGCAGCCTAGAAGTGCTCCTTAGAAAGGAGGTGATCCAGCCGCACCTTCCGGTACGGCTACCTTGT
>NZ_JAQYWT010000101.1:0-279 GCF_036322545.1 Streptomyces sp. SP18BB07 | reverse complement strand
CCCCCCCCGCCCCCCCCACGGCTGTGCCCGCCGCAGACGGCATACGCGAGCTCTGTGTGTGACTGGAGTTCAGCCGTGTGCTCGTCCGATCGCCTCCGGGGGCCGGACGGCGCGACCGCCGCGAGGCCGCCCCTCTCGGCGACGACCGTCCCCGCGTGTCCGCGGTTGTGTAGATCTCGGTGGGCGCCTCGGCGGGCGGAGCTGGCGGCGGGGTCTCCTTCTCGGTGGAGGGCGCGGCCGCGGCGGGGTCGGCGGCCGGGGCCGGAGCCGGAGCCTCCT
>NZ_JAQYWT010000100.1:0-423 GCF_036322545.1 Streptomyces sp. SP18BB07 | reverse complement strand
GTTTGTTTTGGGGGGGGTTGTGTGTTTTGTTTTTTGGTGTTGTGTTGGTGGGTTGTGTTTCTCGTTGTTGTTGTGTTGTGGTGGGGGGGGGGGGGTGGTGTTTCGCCGGGTTGCCTTGTTTGGGGGGGGGGGGGGGGCCCCCCCCCACAGAAAACCGCCCCCCCCGGGGGTAAACCACCCCCCCCCCCCCCCCCAACAAAAACACAGAGGCACACACAAAAACAACAACACACACCACCCCACCAAAACCCCCCCCCCCCCCCTCTCCCAAGCCGTAGACGGGTTACGCGAGTACGGGGATATCCCGTCGACGCGATCGTCGCCCTCGCCGTGCTGGCCGCCCTCACGATGACAGATCGGAAGAGCGAGATCTCGGAGGTCGCCGGATCATTCAAACCGGGGGGGGGGGGGGGGGGGGGGGGG
>NZ_JAQYWT010000099.1:0-300 GCF_036322545.1 Streptomyces sp. SP18BB07 | reverse complement strand
TCTTTTTCTTATCTTTTTGTGTTTTTGTTCTTTTTTTCAGTGATGTTTGCTTGGGTTTGTGGGTGGGGTTTTTTTTGTTTTGTGTTGGGGTGGTTTTTTTTGTGTTTTTTTTTTTTTTTTTTTTTTCTGTTTGTTTTTGTGTGTTTGTTTTTTTTTGGGGGTGGGGGGGGGGGTGGTGGTGGGGTGGGGGGGGGGTTGTTTGTGGGTGGTGGTGTTTTTGTTTTTTTTTTTGGTGTTGGGGGGGGGTGTTTCGGTTGGGGGGTTTTTTTTGGGGGGGGGGGGGGGGGGTGGGGGGGCCCC
>NZ_JAQYWT010000098.1:0-337 GCF_036322545.1 Streptomyces sp. SP18BB07 | reverse complement strand
TCCGTGTCACGCTCCCCCCGCTGACCACCCTCTGGCTCCGCCCGGCCTGATCTTCCTCGCCCCCGCCGCCCCTACCCGGCCCCTGCGCAACCGCCAGCGCCCCCTCGACCGCCCCGCGGCCGGCCCCGGCCGGCAGGGCGCCCGCCCCCCCCGCCCCTTCCCGCCCGGCGGCGTGCCGCCCCAAAACCGCCCCAAAGCGGGGGGGCGCCCCCGGGTTTGTGGGGGGGGGGGGGCACCCCCGCGACCAGCCCCCACCGGACGGACGCCTGGAGGTCGAAGGGGCGCAGCCCCTTGAGGATGGGACGGGTAGGGGCGGCGGGGGCGAGGAAGATCAGGC
>NZ_JAQYWT010000097.1:0-346 GCF_036322545.1 Streptomyces sp. SP18BB07 | reverse complement strand
GGGGGGGGGGGTTTGGGGTGGTGGGTTTCACCGCTTCTCTGTGGTCCCTTTGGTTGGGGGGGGGTGGGGGGGGGGTGGGGGGGGGGGGGGGGCGTGGGGGGGGGGGGGGGGGGGGGGGGGGGGGGGGGACGGCGAGGCCAAGGGCCGCACGCGCGCCCACTCGCCCACCCCCCCACCCACCCCCCCCCCCCCCCCCCCCCCCCCGCCCCCACCCCCCCCCCACCCCCCCCCCGCCCCCCCCCCCCCACACCACCCCCCCCCCCCCCCCCAAACCCGACCCCCCCCCCCCCCCCCCGTCCACCGCCGCCCCGGCCCCCCCACCCCACCCACCACCCCCCCCCCCCCC
>NZ_JAQYWT010000096.1:0-383 GCF_036322545.1 Streptomyces sp. SP18BB07 | reverse complement strand
GGGGGGGGGGGGGGGGGGGGGCGGGCCCGGCGCGCCCCCCCGCGGGCGGCCCCCCCCCCCGACCCCCCCCCCCCGCCCCCCCCCGCCCCCGCCCGCGCCCCCCCCCCCCCCCCCCCCCCCACCCCCCACCACCCCCCCCCCCCCCCACCCCCCCCCCCCCCCCCCCCCCCAACCCCCACACCCCCCCCCCCCACCCCCCCCCCCCCCCCCCCCCCCCCCCCCCCCCCGCGCCCCCCCCCCCCCCCCCCCCCCCCCCCCCCCCCCCCCCCCGCCGCCCGCCCCCCCCCCACCCCGCCCCGGCCCCCCCCCGCGGGGCCCGCCCGGGGGGGCCCCGGGCCCCCCCGCCCCCCCCCCCCCCGGGCCCCCCCCCCCGGGCCCGCCCC
>NZ_JAQYWT010000095.1:0-321 GCF_036322545.1 Streptomyces sp. SP18BB07 | reverse complement strand
TCCGTGATCTAGCCAACCGCGGCCCCTCGTGCCCGACCCGACGCCCTTCCGACCTAGGGCGTGCTTGGTGGGCTTCGTGGGTGTCGTCGGGTGGTGGGGGGGGGTGGGGGTGGTGGGGGGGTCGGGGGGGGGGGGGGGGGGGGGGGCGGCCGCGGGGGGGGGGGTGGGGGCGGGCGGGGGGGGGCGGGGGGCCTCCGGGGCGCGGGGCGCCGCTGACGTGTCGGGGGCCGGTGGGGTCCTGGGGAGGTCGCGGACATGCGAAAGGTTCCTCACCGGGAGGCGTGAAGGGGACACCGATGCCCCGCACGACGACGGCACGTC
>NZ_JAQYWT010000094.1:0-314 GCF_036322545.1 Streptomyces sp. SP18BB07 | reverse complement strand
CCCCCCCCCCCCCCCCCCCCCCCCCCCCCCCCCCCCCCCCCCCCCCGCCGACGACCCCCAGCAGCCGGCCTACCCCCGCACTTAGAGTGACTGGCTGTCAGACGTGTGCTCTTCCGATCTGCCCCGCGCCCCCGGTGAGGATGCCGTTGAGAGATCGGAAGAGCGTCGTGTAGGGCACGAGTGTCCGCGGTGGGGTAGATCTCGGTGGTCGCCGGAGCATTAAACCGGGGGGGGGGGGGGGGGGGGGGGGGGGGGGGGGGGGGGGGGGGGGGGGGGGGGGGGGGGGGGGGGGGGGGGGGGGGGGGGGGGGGGGG
>NZ_JAQYWT010000093.1:0-436 GCF_036322545.1 Streptomyces sp. SP18BB07 | reverse complement strand
CTCGGCCTGCTGCCCGTCCAGTTCGGAGTTGCGCAGGTCGACCAGGATCAGGTGGACGTCGGTGCCGCCGGACAGGACGACGACGCCGGCCTCTCGGGCGTCCGGGGCCGTCAGCCGCTCCGCCAGGATCCGCGCGCCCGCGACGGAGCGCCGCTGGCGCTCCTTGAACTCCTCTCTCGCCGCGACCTTGAAGGAGACCGCCTTGGCCGCGATGACGTGCTCCAGCGGACCGCCCTGGAAGCCCGGGAAGACGGACGAGTTGAGCTTCTTGGCGAACTCCTACTTCGCCAGGATGTTGCCGCCGCGCGGCCCGCCGAGCGTCTTGTGCGTCGTGGAGGTCACCACGTCCGCGTACGGCACGGGGTTGGGGTGCAGCCCGGCCGCGACCAGACCCGCGAAGTGCGCCATGTCCACCCACAGATGGGCGCCGACCTCG
>NZ_JAQYWT010000092.1:0-305 GCF_036322545.1 Streptomyces sp. SP18BB07 | reverse complement strand
CCGCTTTTGTGACTGCCCCGCGCCCGTGTTGGGCGCGGCTGCCCTCGCGGATCAGGCACAAGGCGCCGTGCGCTCACCCTTTCGGCCTTGCCCCGGCCGCCCCCGTGCCCCCTCTGGCGCCATCGTGGTTTGAGCAACGACTGGCTCGTAGGCCGTGTGGGGTGGCGGGACGTGGACGACGTCGGTGGGCAGGCGCGTGGGGTGGGGCGCGGTGCGGGCGGTTCGCGCACCGGGCTCGGGCCCCGGGGTCGGCGTCGACGGCGGTGGGGGCGGTGGGTGGCGAGCGGCGCCGCCCTGGTCGTCGT
>NZ_JAQYWT010000091.1:0-477 GCF_036322545.1 Streptomyces sp. SP18BB07 | reverse complement strand
GGGGGGGGGTGGGCCGCCGCCCACAACCCCGCGCCACAACCCCCCGGCGCGGGGGGGGGGGGGGGGGGGGGCCGGAGGGGGGGGGGGGGGGGGCCGGGCGGGGGGGGGGGGCGGGCGCCCCGCCCCCCCCCCGCCCCCCGCCCCCCCCCGACCGGCCCCGGGGGCGGCCCCGCCCGCCCCCGCCCCGGGCGGCGGCCGCGGGGGGCGGGGGGGCGGCGGCGGGTCGCTGGGTGGCGGGGGCGCGGACCCCGTCCCCCCCCCTTTGGCGGGGGGGGCGGGGGGCCTCCGCGCCAGGGTGGTGGCACACCCACCCACCGCCCCCCCCCCCGCCCCCCCCCCCCCCCCCGCCCCCGGCGCCCCCCCCCCCCCCCCCCCCCCCCCCCCCACCCCCGCCCCCCCCCCCCACCCCCCCCCCGGGGGGGCCCGGCGCGCACCCGCCCCGACACAGCGCCGCCCCCCCCCCCCCCGCGCCCCCCC
>NZ_JAQYWT010000090.1:0-358 GCF_036322545.1 Streptomyces sp. SP18BB07 | reverse complement strand
GGGGGGGGGGGGGGGGGGGGGGCGGAGCGGGCGGCACCCCCGCCAGGGGGTTTGAGGGCCAGGCCCCGCCCACCAACAAGACAACAACCCCGCCCTCCCGACCGCCCCCGCCCTACAGCCGCCGGGGCCGGGGGGGGTGGGGGTGTTTTTTTTATTTTGGGGTGTGGGGGGGGGGGGTTGTGGGTTTTGGGGGGTTTTGTGGTTGTGGGGGTGTTTTTTGGGGTTGGTTGGTGGGGGGGGTGTGTTGTGTGTTTGTGGTTGGGGTGTTGTTTGTGTTTTTACTCGGGGGTGGTGTGTGGTTTGTGTGTGGTGTGGTGGGTGTTTTTGTTTTTTTTTTTTTTTTTGGTGGGGGCGCCCC
>NZ_JAQYWT010000089.1:0-339 GCF_036322545.1 Streptomyces sp. SP18BB07 | reverse complement strand
GAAGACCACGAAGCCCGAGGCGGCGAGGACGAAGGCCCAGCCGCCGTTGCGGATCGTCCCGTCCAGCAGCTTCCCGGACACGCTCTCCAGCGAGTCCGTCGCGGTGGCTCACCACACGACGAAGGCCAGGGTGAGGGCCGCGGCGACACCGAAGACGAGGAGGTCGGTCCGGGGGAGGGCGGCGGCCGCACCGATTCCCGGCAGTGCCTCCCCGACGGGAGGACCTGGACTCCCGTTCTGTTCGCGGGTACTGCTCATCGGCTCGTCCTTTCCACAGACGGCAGGGGACGCTCGCTGTCGCGGACGGAGGTTGCGCGACCGAGCAAGTAAGGCGGCATG
>NZ_JAQYWT010000088.1:0-334 GCF_036322545.1 Streptomyces sp. SP18BB07 | reverse complement strand
TAGGAGAGCTGGTCGACCATCCCGTTGACGGTGTTCTTCAGGTCCAGCATCTCGCCCGCGACATCCACCGTGACCTTCAGCGAGAGATCACCCTTCGCCACCGCCGTCGTCACCGCCGCGATGTCCCTCACCTGGATGGTCAGGTTGTTCGCCATGAAGTTCACCGACTGCGTGAGGTCCTTCCAGGTGCCGGAGACACCCTGCACCACGGCCTGACCGCCGAGCAGGCCCTCCGAACCCACCTCGCGGGCGACCCTGGTGACCTCCTCCGCGAACGACGACAGCTGGTCCACCATCGTGTTCAGCGTGTTCTTCAGCTCCAGGATCTCCCCGC
>NZ_JAQYWT010000087.1:0-442 GCF_036322545.1 Streptomyces sp. SP18BB07 | reverse complement strand
GGGGGGGTGGCGGGGGTCCACAAACCCCCCCCCGAAACGGTATTATACCCCCCCCCCCCGGTACCCGCACGCCCCCCCCGGGGTACCCACCCCGCCCCCAACACCCAGCGGGCAATAGTTGCGCTGGGGCGTTGGGGGGACCCACCCCTAGAGCCAAGCCCAGTTGTGGGGGGGGTGGGCGGCGGGTTTTCCCGGGGGGGGGGGCGGCCTGGGCCCGCGGGGGCGTGCCCTGGGGGGGCGGTTGGGGGGGGCCGGGGGGTTCTTGGGTGCCCCACTGGGGCCGCGGGCGGGGGGGGGGGTCCGCTGCTCGGCGGTGGCGAGGCGCCCCCTGCGCCCACCCACCCCAACTATTGGGTTCGCTCGTGGGGGTGGGGCCCCCTTGGCCCCTGGGGCAGGTTTGCCCGCTGGGGGGGGGGGGGGGGGTGGGGTGGGCAAGGGGCAG
>NZ_JAQYWT010000086.1:0-413 GCF_036322545.1 Streptomyces sp. SP18BB07 | reverse complement strand
GACGTCGGGTGAGCCGCGTACGGCGAGAAGGGGGCGTGTCGGGGGGTGTCCGCCCGCAGCGGTTGGCGCGTCAACAGGTCCGACTTCACAGCCGACCGATTCCGCGCCGTTCCGAGGACGGACACCCCCCGGCGCGCCCCCCCCCCCCCCCCCCCCCCCCGGCGAACCCCCCCCCCCCCGCAACCCCCCCCCCCCCCCCCCCGACCCCCCTGCGCCGGACCCCCTGCGTCGGGCGGGGCCGGGGGGGGGGTGGGGGGGGGGGGGGGGGGGGGGGGTGTGCGACCGCCGTCGCGGTGGTCGCGTGTACGGCCGTCGGGGGCGATGTGGTCGCGCGTACGGTCGCCGTCTCGTCGGCCATTTCGTGTACGGGGGTTTTCGTGGTGGGGGTCACGGGGCGTCCCCCTC
This sequence comes from Streptomyces sp. SP18BB07, assembly GCF_036322545.1. Classification (NCBI taxonomy): domain Bacteria; kingdom Bacillati; phylum Actinomycetota; class Actinomycetes; order Kitasatosporales; family Streptomycetaceae; genus Streptomyces; species Streptomyces sp. SP18BB07. Next base: position 8 of record NZ_JAQYWT010000086.1, on the reverse strand, counting down.
CAGCGCCG
>NZ_JAQYWT010000085.1:0-388 GCF_036322545.1 Streptomyces sp. SP18BB07 | reverse complement strand
GTGTGTGCGTTTTTTTTTTTTTGTTTTTTTTTTTTTTTTTTGTTGTTTGTTTTTTTTTTTGTTTTTTTTGGGTTTTTTTGTTTGTTTTGTGGGGGGGGGTTTTTTTTTTTTTTTTTTTTGTTTTTGTGGGGTTTGTTTTTTTTTTTTTTTTTTTTTTTTTTTTGTTTTTTTTTTTGTTTTTGTTGTTTGTTTGGTGTGTTTTTTTTTTGTGTTTTTTGTTGGGGGGGGGGGGTTGGTGGGGGGGGGGGGGGGGGGGGGGGGGGGCGACGCCCCCCCCCCACCCAAACCAGCCACAAAAAAAAACCCCACAACAAAACACAAAAAAAAAAAAACAAAGGCTAAAAAAAAAAAAAAAAAAAAAAAAAAAAAAACAACCCCACACCCCCCC
>NZ_JAQYWT010000084.1:0-252 GCF_036322545.1 Streptomyces sp. SP18BB07 | reverse complement strand
CCCCCCCCCCCCCCCCCCCCCCCCCCCCCCCCCCCCCCCCCCCGCAGCGGTACACCCCCAAGACGTCTTACGAGTAATCTTAGTGTGACTGGAGTTCTGACGTGTGCTCGTCCGAGCTGAGGCGGCCGGCGATGCGGTGCGCCATGGGCAGAAAAAGTGGGGGGGGGGGGGGGGGGGGGGGGGGGGGGGGGGGGGGGGGGGGGGGGGGGGGGGGGGGGGGGGGGGGGGGGGGGGGGGGGGGGGGGGGGGGGG
>NZ_JAQYWT010000083.1:0-252 GCF_036322545.1 Streptomyces sp. SP18BB07 | reverse complement strand
CCCCCCCCCCCCCCCCCCCCCCCCCCCCCCCCCCCCCCCCCCCCCCCCCCCCCCCCCCCCCCCCCCCCCCCCCCCCCCCCCCCCCCCCCCCCCCGCTTTTTGCGACCTCGGCCTGCCAGGCAGGCAGGGACTTCGAGATCGGAAGTGCACACGTCAGAACTACAGTCACTATATTTTATTGCGACTTGAGTCTTGGGAGATTAAGAAGTGCGTATAGTCGGTGGTGGGTGTTGGGCTGGTGGTCTGGGTGGG
>NZ_JAQYWT010000082.1:0-267 GCF_036322545.1 Streptomyces sp. SP18BB07 | reverse complement strand
TAACACATGCAAGTCGAACGATGAACCACTTCGGTGGGGATTAGTGGCGAACGGGTGAGTAACACGTGGGCAATCTGCCCTTCACTCTGGGACAAGCCCTGGAAACGGGGTCTAATACCGGATACAACACTCTCGGGCATCTGATGAGTGTGGAAAGCTCCGGCGGTGAAGGATGAGCCCGCGGCCTATCAGCTTGTTGGTGAGGTAACGGCTCACCAAGGCGACGACGGGTAGCCGGCCTGAGAGGGCGACCGGCCACACTGGGAC
>NZ_JAQYWT010000081.1:0-466 GCF_036322545.1 Streptomyces sp. SP18BB07 | reverse complement strand
GGGGGGGGGTGGCTACGGCCGTGAGAACAACCCCCCACGGGCGCCCCCCACAAACACCCCCCCCCCACCCCCCCCCACCCCCCCCCACCCAAAACCCACCCCCCCGCCCCCCCCCCCCCCCCACACACCCACCCAAACGAGGAGGTGAACCGCAAACAAAAAAAACCCCACCCCCCCCCCCCCCCCCCCCCCCCCCCCCCCCCCCCCCCCGCGGCCGCCCCCGCCGCGCCCCCCCCCCCGCCGGGCCGCCCCCCGCCCCGCCCCGCGCCGCCCCCCCCCCGCCCCGCCCCGCCGCCGGGGGGGGGGGCCCCGGGCCGCCCGCCCGCCGGGGGGGGGGGGGGGGGGGGGGGGCCCGGTGGGTGGCCAGTTCGGGGAGCGTGCGGGGTTCGAAGAGGAGGGTGGCCGGGCGGGGGTGGCCGAGTTCGCGTTCCAGGCGGCGGGCGAGGTCGACGGCGCTGAGGGAGTC
>NZ_JAQYWT010000080.1:0-315 GCF_036322545.1 Streptomyces sp. SP18BB07 | reverse complement strand
TCACATAGTCCGCCGCAAGATCGTCACCCACGACCGACGCCAACGCCTCCGCCGCCGCAATAATCATCCACTCTGTCATACGGGAGGCCCGCACCTGAGGGGCCCCCGCGAAGATCCCCGGGACCGCGAGGCCGTTGGTGAGCTGGTTCGGGTCGTCGGAGCGCCCGGTCTCGACGACCGCCGCGGACTTGTGGGAGACGTCCGGGTGCACCTCGGGGTTGGGGTTGGCCCTGGCGAACACGAACGCGTGCTCCGCCCTGGAGGCCACCGCCTCCTCCGGGACCGTACCGCCGGAGACGCCGATGAAGACGTCCG
>NZ_JAQYWT010000079.1:0-1704 GCF_036322545.1 Streptomyces sp. SP18BB07 | reverse complement strand
GGAGGTGCCGATCTCGGCGGTGAGGCCCTTGATGGTGCCGGAGCGGTGGGCGTTGAGGGGCTGTTCCATCTTCATGGCTTCCAGGACGACGACGAGGTCGCCTTCCTTGACTTCCTGGCCCTCTTCGACGGCGACCTTGACGATGGTGCCCTGCATGGGCGAGGCGAGGGTGTCGCCGGAGGCGGCGGGGCCGGACTTCTTGGCCGCGCGGCGCTTGGGCTTGGCGCCGGCGGCGAGGCCGGTGCGGGCCAGGGTCATGCCCAGGGAGGAGGGCAGGGAGACCTCCAGGCGCTTGCCGCCGACCTCGACCACGATCGTCTCGCGGTCGCCGTCCTCGTCGGCCTCGGTGTCGGCGGGGGCCGCGAAGGGCTTGATGTCGTTGACGAACTCGGTCTCGATCCAGCGGGTGTGGACCGTGAACGGGTCGGCGGAGCCGGTCAGTTCGGGAGCGAACGCCGGGTCGGTGACCACCTTGCGGTGGAAGGGGATCGCGGTGGCCATGCCCTCGACGGTGAACTCCTCCAGTGCGCGGGCGGCACGCTGCAGGGCCTGCTGGCGGGTGGCGCCGGTGATGACCAGCTTGGCCAGCAGGGAGTCCCAGGCGGGGCCGATCACGCTGCCGGACTCCACGCCCGCGTCGAGGCGGACACCGGGGCCGGTGGGTGCGGTGAACGTGGTGACCGTGCCGGGGGCGGGGAGGAAGCCGCGGCCGGGGTCCTCGCCGTTGATGCGGAACTCGAAGGAGTGGCCGCGCAGCGGCGGGTCGTCGTAGCCGAGTTCCTCGCCGTCGGCGATGCGGAACATCTCGCGGACCAGGTCGATGCCGGTGACCTCCTCGGTGACCGGGTGCTCGACCTGCAGGCGGGTGTTGACCTCCAGGAAGGAGATCGTGCCGTCCGCGCCGACGAGGAACTCCACGGTGCCGGCGCCGACGTAGCCGGCCTCCTTCAGGATCGCCTTGGAGGCCGCGTACAGCTCGGCGTTCTGGGCCTCGGACAGGAAGGGGGCCGGGGCCTCCTCGACCAGCTTCTGGTGGCGGCGCTGCAGGGAGCAGTCACGGGTGGAGACCACGACGACGTTGCCGTGGGTGTCGGCCAGGCACTGGGTCTCGACGTGGCGGGGCTTGTCGAGGTAGCGCTCCACGAAGCACTCGCCCCGGCCGAAGGCGGCGACGGCCTCGCGGACGGCGGAGTCGTACAGCTCGGGGACCTCCTGAAGGGTGCGGGCGACCTTCAGGCCGCGTCCGCCGCCGCCGAAGGCCGCCTTGATGGCGATGGGCAGGCCGTGCTCCTTGGCGAACGCCACGACCTCGTCGGCGCCGGAGACCGGGTCCGGGGTGCCCGCGACGAGCGGGGCGCCGGCGCGCTGGGCGATGTGCCTCGCGGCGACCTTGTCGCCGAGGTCGCGGATGGCCTGCGGCGGCGGGCCGATCCAGATCAGGCCCGCGTCCAGGACCGCCTGGGCGAACTCCGCGTTCTCCGAGAGGAACCCGTAGCCCGGGTGGACCGCGTCGGCGCCCGCGTCCTTCGCCGCCTGGAGGACCTTGCCCATGTCCAGGTAGCTGGTCGCCGGAGTGTCACCGCCCAACGCGAACGCCTCGTCCGCGGCCCGCACATGCAGCGCGTCCCGGTCCGGATCGGCGTACACGGCCACGCTCGCGATCCCGGCGTCCCGGCACGCCCGGGCGACGCGGACAGCGATTTC
>NZ_JAQYWT010000078.1:0-305 GCF_036322545.1 Streptomyces sp. SP18BB07 | reverse complement strand
TTGTGTGGTTTTTGTTTTTTTTTTTTGGGGTTTGTGGGGGTGTTTTGGTTTTGGGTGTTTTGTTTTGTTTTTTTTTTTTTTGTTGGTGTTGGGGTTTTTTTTTTGTTTTTTGTTGGTTTTTTTTTTTTTTTTTTTTTTTTTTTTGGTGGTTTTTGGGGGGGGGGCGGCCGGTGGGGGGGGGGGTTGGGGGGGGGTGTGTTTTGGTGTTGGGTTTTGGGGGGGGGTTGCTTTTTTTTTTTTTTTTTTTTTTTTTTTTGGGGGTGTGTTTGTGGTGTTTGTTTGGGGGGTGGCCGGGCCCCCCCCCT
>NZ_JAQYWT010000077.1:0-215 GCF_036322545.1 Streptomyces sp. SP18BB07 | reverse complement strand
TCGCCCCCGCCGCCCCTACCCGTCCCATCCTCAAGGGGCTGCGCCCCTTTGACCCCCAAGCGTCCGTCCGGTGGGGGCTGGTCGCGCAGTTCCCCGCGCCCCTGGAAAAAGCGGGGCTGCGCCCCGGCTTTTTCCAGGCCCGCAGGGCCTGGAGCTTTTAGGGGCGCGGGGAACTGCGCGAGAAGCCCCCACCCACCCGCACCCGAACAACCGGC
>NZ_JAQYWT010000076.1:0-387 GCF_036322545.1 Streptomyces sp. SP18BB07 | reverse complement strand
CCAGCTGACCACGGCGGTGGCGCCCGGCGACCTCAGCCATTAGATGTCCTTCGATGCGATCTTCGAGATCCAGGACCAGAAGTCCACCCTCTACCCTCTTCTCTTCTAGTTGTCCGCGTTCTCCGTCGATGTCACCCGGGTCGCCCGCGATGTCGGCACCGAGGGCCTGCTCGGCGGCCGCGCCCAGGTCCGTGGCGTCTCCGGGGTCTGGACGGACCTCACCGACTACGTCAACTTCATGGCGTCGAACCTGACCTCGCAGGTCCGCTACATCGCCCAGGTGACCACGGCGGTGGCGAACGGCGACCTCAGCCAGAAGATCACCGTCGATGCGCAGGGCGAGATCCTGGAGCTGAAGTCCACCATCAACACGATGGTCGACCAGCT
>NZ_JAQYWT010000075.1:0-421 GCF_036322545.1 Streptomyces sp. SP18BB07 | reverse complement strand
GGGCCGCCCGCGCCGCCCGGCCACCCCCGCGCCCCCCCCCCCCCCCCCCCCCCCCCCGCCGGCGGCGGGGGGGGGGGGGGGGGGGTGGGGGGCTGCGGGGGGCCTGCCACAACCCACCCCCCCACCCCCCCCCCCCCCCCCCCCCCCCCCCCCCCCCATGCACGCCGCCGCCCCCATCCGCTAGCTCGGAGTGTGACTGGAGTTCGGACGGGGGCTCTTCCGCTAATGAAACCCCGCCCGGCGCCCGGGGCCCGCGAGCACACCGCCTCGTTCGCGCGCGTCCTACGGCCGACGCGATCGCTGAGGGTGCCGGTAGTTCAGACGTGGGCTAGTCCGAGCTTGGGTGGTGTCGACGGCGGCTACACCACCAAATCCCGGCGGGGGGGGGGGGGGGGGGGGGGGGGGGGGGGGGGGGGGGGGG
>NZ_JAQYWT010000074.1:0-3029 GCF_036322545.1 Streptomyces sp. SP18BB07 | reverse complement strand
TTCACCGCGGCGGCCGGCAGCGCCTTGCCGCCGGGGCTCTCCATGTCGGTACGGGTGACCTGCAGTTCGGCGCCGGGGGGAAGAGGGAGCGTGGCGGAGGCCTTGCCGGTGACGGTGAGCTTCTTGGCGCGGGTGGCGGTCGCGGGTGCGTTGATCGTCAGCGTCGGGACGCTCTTGGCCGGGTCGGTGAGCGTTTTGAGGACGTAGCCGCCGGGTGCGGAGACGAGAGCGAAGAGCCGGGAGGAGTCCGGGGCCCAGGCGAGGGCGTCCGTGTCGGCGGCGTAGGTACGGACCGGGGTTTTCGCACCCGGGCGGTAGACCGCCACATCCGTGCCGTTCACCTGGGCGACCAGACCGTTGGGGGCGATGTCCGCGCGCTGCCCCGCCGGCCCGTAGCTGCCGGCGGCGGTGAACTTCCCGTCCGCGTAGGTGTGCCGCTCAGTGCCGTCGACCAGCACCTCCCCCGCGCCGGGCACGAGGTCGATGTCGTTGACGTAGTTCAGGGTGTAGCCGCCGTCGTGCCAGGCCGTCAGCTGCGGGGTGGCGCCGGAGACATCGACGACGGCCATCATGTCCTTGGCCGTGTCGTCGAAGTCGGTCGCACCGAGGGCCAGGAGGCCGGGCGCGGACGGGTCGCTGTCGATCCGTGCGCCGCCGTTGATGGCGGGACTGGCGTGCGGGAGCTGTCTGAGTGCCACCGTCTCGCTTCCGTCGGCCGGGGTGGCCGCCGGGTCGATCGAGCCCAGGTTGCTGTAGCCGTCGGACGGGTCCTCGTAGGTGAACCAGACCTTCTGGCCGGTGAACTCCAGGTACAGCGGGCCGATGCTGGCGGCCACGGGGTAGCGGGCCTTGACGTCCAGGGTGGCCGCGTCCAGGGCCACGATCTCGTGGCTGCCGCGCGCTGCCGCGTACAGCGTGGCGCCGTCGTCGGACAGCGCCAGGTCGAAGACTCCGTCGATACCGCGCACCGAGTCGACGCGGTTGCCGTTGTAGTCGGCGGCGATGATGGAATCGGTGGCATCGTCGCCGATGAAGACCCGCTTCAGCGCGCTGTGCACGACGATGCCGGCGGGCGAGCCGATGGTGGCGGCCGCGGCGGGCCCTGCCGTAACGGCGCTCAAGGCCACCGAGCTGAAGACAACCGCGAGCGCCGTCGCGGTCGAGATGCTGCGCCTACGCACAGTGCTGAAACCCCCACAAGGAAACCCGGTGCTGCACCGGGGAATCGAGGGCGCCGCGCTGCACCCGGACGTGACCGCGACAGTGTTCACGGTGACCTGCGGGGCGCGACTGCCAGAAGCAGCGTATGACATGCCAGCGACAGAACGAGAGAGGGTTTTCCGCCCGTGTCCGGCTTCGGCGCGCCGGTGAAGGGGTGCCCATGACGCCGCCTAAGGCGGCGCGAGGGCAGCCCGACCCAGTCCCGGTGCCCTGTGCCCCGGCCTCTGCCTGGCCCGCCGCAGGGGGCAGATGCCATGGGTCCCTCATACGCAGCTGGCGCGGCGGCTGCGGATGGCTACGCGCAACGGCAAGGGGCTGTCCAACCTGCCGTGCTCTGGAGACTGGGTGTATCGCCGTTACGGCACGGGGATGCTGGCCTTCTCGGGGAACACGTTGGGGGGCCGATGGGGTACACGGCCGTGCATGCGGGCTGGGGCCGGCTGGATGCGTCGCTGGACGATCTGGGGTGTGGCCGGTCCTGGGCGGACGTCCACCGTGTGAAGGGGCTGGAGCTGGCGTGTCCGGAGTGCCGGGGAAGGGTGTTCGCGCGCCTCTCCCCGCACCGTGCCAGGCACTTCTACCACCAGGTGCGGCCTGACGACTCTGCGCTGGCGAACGAGTCGCCGGAGCATCACCTGCTAAAGCTGGAGCTGGCCACCGCCGCCCGGGCGGCGGGCTTCAGGGCCGAGCTGGAGGTCGGCAACGAGGCCCGGACCTGGCGTGCCGACGTGCTGGTCTTCGACCGGGAGGACCGGCCGTTCATGGCGCTGGAGGCACAGCTGTCGCCGATGACGCCAAGGGACGCGCAGATGCGGACGGACCGCTACGCGGCGGACGGTGTGGCGGTGTGCTGGGTGGCGATGGAGAAGCGGCCGTGGGAACGCGGCGTGCCCTGCCTGCGGGTAGCGCCCCCGAGGAACCGCGGGGAGGCGTGGACGGTGCGCCATGGCATGGCGCGCTACACCTGGGCGGCGCCGCACACGCTGAAGACGAAGGCGGCGTGGACGCACATCAGCTGTTCCCTCGTAGAGGCGGTCCGGTGGATTCTCCAGGGCCGGGTGCACGCCCATACCGGCCCGGACGGCTCGGTGTGGTGGACCGCCCGCTCCTACGTCCGCCAGGCCATCGCCCGGGCCCGGCTGGAGGCCGATGCCGAAGCCGTCCGGCAGGCGGCTGGGGCCGAGCAGCGCCGACGGGCCGTACAGCAGCAAGCCGCTGCCACCGAGCGGGCCCGACTGGCCGCCGAGCAGCGCAGACTGGCGGCCGAGGACCGTCGGCTGGCCATGCTGGAAGAGGCGCACGAGGAGCAGCAGGCGGAGCAGGAGCGGCTGACGGACTTCTTCGAGCACGCGGGCATAGACGCCGCGCTGTGGCCGGCGTTCATGCAGTTGGTCCGCTGCGCCTCCGGCAAGGCCGTCACCTGCGGCGACCAGAGCCCCGCCCACGGCAACGGGCTGCTCCTCTATAGCCGGACACACACAGGGGCCGCGTTCCAGCCGGCCGGTGTGGTGTGCCCGGACCCCTCGGCGCTCGCCCGGTGGCCTGCGGACCTGACCATCCTGGTCCCCCACCGGGCCTGGCTGTCGCGTATCGAGGAAGCCGCCCAGAGCCCGCTGAAAGTCGCCGTCCTGAACCCGGTCACCAAGCACTGCGCCTACGAACGCATCGGCCCCCCGGACCGCGACGCTGACGTGAAACGCATCAGGGTTCAGGCGTGGTGAGCACCAGTCGGCAGCGGGGGTGCGGGGCTCGGAAATCCCCGAGCGTGCATACCGCGTACCGGCTGCGTACAGGAGGCGTCCCCACTG
>NZ_JAQYWT010000072.1:0-325 GCF_036322545.1 Streptomyces sp. SP18BB07 | reverse complement strand
GCAAGACCGAAGGGAAACTGCCCGGAGGAAAGCCTGAGGAAGTAGCTCGGGTGAGTACAAAGGAAGCGTCCGTTCCTTGAGAACTCAACAGCGTGCCAAAAATCAACGCCAGATATGTTGATACCCCGTTCCCGGCCGGTCTTCGGTTGGGGCGAGGTTCCTTTGAAATAAACACAGCGAGGATGCTGTGAACCATCGGCTTATTCCGCCGGTGGTTCCGCTCTCGTGATGTGTGCACCCGATTACGGGTAAACATTCACGGAGAGTTTGATCCTGGCTCAGGACGAACGCTGGCGGCGTGCTTAACACATGCAAGTCGAACGAT
>NZ_JAQYWT010000071.1:0-319 GCF_036322545.1 Streptomyces sp. SP18BB07 | reverse complement strand
GGGTGGGGGGGGTGGGTGGGGTGGGGGGTGTGGGGGAGTGGGAGGGTGGGGGGGGTGGGGGAGTCGGCGGGGGGGGTGTGGGGGGGGGGGGGGGGGTGGGCCGGGGGGTGGGGCTGGGGGGGGGGGGGCGGGGTTGGCCGCGGGCCCGCGGGTGTGGGCCGGCGCCGCGGTGCGCGCGGCCCCGGTGGGCGGCCGGGCGGGGGGCGCCGCCCCCCCCTCCCCCCCCACGACCCCCCCGGCCGCCACCACCCCCCCCCCCCACCGGGCGACGCACGCCCCCCACCCGCCCCGGCGCCCGCCCAGGTCCGCCCTGCCCCGT
>NZ_JAQYWT010000070.1:0-350 GCF_036322545.1 Streptomyces sp. SP18BB07 | reverse complement strand
CTTCTCCCGGTACGTACAGCTCCTGCGGACCATCAGGCGGGCACCGGGCGTGGTCGTCGGCGACGTCGGCGGCGCGACCAGGGAGTTCGTCTCGCCGCTGGCCCGGGGCGCCCGCCGCGGGCGCGGGCCCCTCACGGGCGGCGGCCCCGGCCCGCTCCTCCCGTGATCCCCCACACCATCGCAGCGAGAACGGAAGAGCCGCGAGGAACGGCAGCGGCTGACCGGCACACGAGCACGCGCAGGTCGCCTCGTCATAAACGGCGCGGCGTGCGCCCCGGGCCAGCGGGGTGTCGACCTGCATGGTCGCGGTGCCGTAGTCGACGACGACCACGTCCGGTGCCCGGGTGAGG
>NZ_JAQYWT010000069.1:0-1712 GCF_036322545.1 Streptomyces sp. SP18BB07 | reverse complement strand
TCAGCCCTTGTTGGCGCCGAGGGTGAGGCCGCTGACGAACTGGCGCTGGAGTGCGAAGTACACGATCAGCGTGGGGATCGCGGTGAGCAGGGCTCCGGCGGCGACGAGGTTGGGGTCGGTGAAGTACTGGCCGGAGAGGTTGTTCAGGGCCGAGGTGATCGGCATGTTCTCGCCGGTGGAGATCAGCACCAGCGCCCAGAAGAAGTCGTTGTAGATCCAGATGGACAGCAGCGTCGCCAGGGCGGCCATCGCGGGCTTGCACAGCGGCAGCACGATCTGCCAGTACAGCCGCCACACCGACGCACCGTCGACGAGGGCCGCCTCGGTGAGCTCGTGGGGCAGGGAGCGCATGTAGTTGCTGAGGACGAAGGCGCAGAACCCGGACTGGAATGCCACGTGGATGAGGACGAGCCCGAGCGCGGAGTCGTACAGCTTGCCGCTCATGGTGATGCCGGGCAGGTCGATGAGCAGGTAGAGCCGGTACAGGGGGGTGATGATGACCTGCTGCGGGAGCAGGTTGCCGGCGGTGAAGACCAGCAGCAGGAAGAGGTTGATGCGGAAGTCGAAGCGGCTGACGTAGAAGGCGACCATGGAGGACAAAAACAGCGTCAGCAGCACCGCGGGGACGGCGATGATGAGGGTGTTCACGAAGTAGTGCGTCATCTCCGACTGGGTGAACGCGTTCGTGAAGTTCTCGAAGCTGAGCTTGTCGGGCCAGGAGACGTAGCCCTTCTCGGAGGTCTCGCCGTAGGGCCGCATGGCCGCGTACAGCGCCCACAGCAGCGGCGCGAGCCAGGCCAGCGCGGCGCCGGCGAGGAAGAGGTGCAGCAGGACGCGGGCGGGGCGGACGGGCGTGCGCTCCTTGCGAGCGGCGGTCGCGGCGGTGGTGTCGACGGTGGTGCTCACGCTTGCCGCTCCTTCCGGAAGGTCGCGATCAGGTAGGGGATGATCACGGCGAGGGAGATCACCAGCAGGACGACGGCGATGGCCGAGCCGTACCCGATGCGGCTGGACTCTCCGATGATGTTGTTGGTGACGAGGATGGAGAGCAGTTCGGTGCCCTCGGCGCCCTTGTTGAAGACGAAGACGAGGTCGAAGGCGCGCAGGGCCTCGATGATGGTGACGACCAGGACGACGGTGTTGGTGGGGCGCAGGGTGGGGAAGATGACGTTCTTGAACGTCTGCCACTCGTTGGCGCCGTCCAGGGCGGAGGCCTCGCGCAGGGAGGGGTCGACGCCCTTGAGGCCGGCCAGGTAGAGGATCATCATGTAGCCGGCGTGGCGCCAGGACGCGGCGATCAGGATGGCCCACAGGTTGAGGTCGGGGTCGCCGATCCAGTCGATGTAGTGGCCGGGTTCGTTGGCGCCGATCAGGCTGTTGATCAGGCCGGTGTCGGGGTTGTAGATCAGCTGCCAGACGAAGCCGATGACCGCGAGCGACATCACGACGGGCAGGAAGAACGCCGTCTGGTAGACGCGGCTGAAGCGGATGTTCTTGTCCAGCTGCACGGCCAGGAACAGGCCCAGCGGTGTGGGGATCAGGATGAGCGCCACGAACCAGACGATGTTGTGCTCGACGGCGGGCCAGAACTGCGGGTTGTTGGTGAACAGTTCCGTGAAGTTGTGCAGCCCGACCCACTTGATGGAGTCGAAGCCGATGCCGTCCCAGGTGGTGAAGGCCAGCAGGATCGACGCCAGGGCCGTCACCCAGAC
>NZ_JAQYWT010000068.1:0-325 GCF_036322545.1 Streptomyces sp. SP18BB07 | reverse complement strand
GGGGGGCGCGGGGGCGCCCGCGCGGCGGGGGGGGGGCCCCCCCGCCGGGGGGGCGGGCGCGGGCGGGCCGGGCCGCCCCGCCCCCCCCCCCCCCCCCCACCCCCCCCCCCCACCCCACCGGTATCCCTGCCAAGACCCCATCCGACATATCGAAGGTTGACTGGTGTTCAGACGTGTGCTCGTCCGATCTTCCCCCGTCCCCGGTGGTCACGGTCATGTCCGCCAAAAACCGGGGGGGGGGGGGGGGGGGGGGGGGGGGGGGGGGGGGGGGGGGGGGGGGGGGGGGGGGGGGGGGGGGGGGGGGGGGGGGGGGGGGGGGGGGGGG
>NZ_JAQYWT010000067.1:0-327 GCF_036322545.1 Streptomyces sp. SP18BB07 | reverse complement strand
GGCTGGCGGAGATCCTCAGCCGGTCGCTGGCGGGCCGCGTGGTGCTGTGCGACCTCATCGGCGCCCAGGGCGGCGTCCTCGAGCACAACGTCTCGGTCGAGGTGGTCAAGCGGCACAAGCGGTCCTACCTCACCAGGACCGGGGCCATGGCCGAGCTGCTGCGCCGCCACGTGCCCGAGCTCGGCCAGGACACACAGCTGCTCTGCCTGCTGATCCTGGTCTCGGCGGGCGCCCTGTCGTCGTACGTCCCGCCGCCGCCCAGCGTCCTCGCCGCCTACGCGGACGAACCCGCCCTCGCCGTGTTCAACCTGGAGCTGCGTGACGCGC
>NZ_JAQYWT010000066.1:0-469 GCF_036322545.1 Streptomyces sp. SP18BB07 | reverse complement strand
CGCACGGCGCTCCCCCCCAGCCCAAAAAACCAACCAAGCCCCCCCCCCCACGCCCCCCCCCCCGCCCCCCCCCCCCCCCCCCAACCCCCCCCCCCCACCCCGCAGCCCCCCGCGCCCCACCACCCCCCCCGCCCCCCCCCCCAGCGCCCCCCCCCCCCCCCCCCCCCCCCCCCCCCCCCCACGCCCCAGCCCCCCACCCAGCCCACCCACCGCACCCCCCCCCGCCCCCCCCAGCGCCGAATCCACTTCACCCCCTCCCCGCCGGGGATCGCCTAGTTCGCCGTGTGACGGCGGTTCAGCCGAGTGGTCTTCGTAGAGGTCCTGCGGACCGGTTCGCCGACCGTCGGAGATCGGAAGAGCGTCGGGGCGGGACCGGGGGTCCGCCGTTTTGGAGTTCTCGGTGGGGGGCGGCTCACTAATCGTGGGGGGGGGGGGGGGGGGGGGGGGGGGGGGGGGGGGGGGGGGGGTG
>NZ_JAQYWT010000065.1:0-362 GCF_036322545.1 Streptomyces sp. SP18BB07 | reverse complement strand
GGGTTTTTTTTTTTTTTGTTGTTGTTGTTAAAAAAATTGCCTGCGCGGCGTCTGGGCGCCTGGGGGGGGGGGCGGGGGGGGGGGGGGGGGTGGCGGTCGGGGGTGCGGGGGGGGGGGGGGGGGGGGGGGGGGGGGGGGGGGCCGCGCGCGGGGGGCGCGGGGCGCCCCGCCCCCCCCCCCGCCCCCACATCCCCTCCCCCCCGCCAAGTGCGGCCCCAAACCCACCCCCACGATAACGTCCGCTGGGAACTGCGCGAGAAGCCCCCACCGGACCCGCACCCGACAACGCGCAGGTACCGACAACCCACCCGCTTACGTCAGCAGGTCGTCCACCTGGGCCTCGCCCTCCCGGTAGCGGCGGG
>NZ_JAQYWT010000064.1:0-663 GCF_036322545.1 Streptomyces sp. SP18BB07 | reverse complement strand
TTTGGCGGTCAGGCCCTTGAGGTCGCCGATGCCGTCGCCGTTGCTGTCCTGGAAGGAGCGGACGAGGACCTCGTAGAAGACGGCGCGTTTGAACCAGTCCGGGTCCCGGTCCTTCTGCGGCGTGTCCTCGAAGGTGTCCGGAACGGGCTCGTTGACGATCATGGTGTGGGTGACCCCCCGATCTGCGGGTTGGACGGTCGCAGGACGGTCAGTACGTGGGCGGGTGTGCGGCCCGGTTCCAGACGTACGTAGTTGTTCCTGCCCCAGGTGTAGACCTCGCCGGTGAGCTCGTCGCGCACCAGCACCGACTCATGCCAGTCCAGGCCGAGTCGCGGCATGTCCAACGAGACCGTGGCCTCCTGGGTGTGGTGGGGGTCGAGGTTGACCACCACCAGAACCGTGTTCGAGCCCGAGTGCTTCGAGTAGATGATCACCGCTTCCTGGTCGGCGTCGTGGAAGTGCAGATCCCGCAACTGACGCAGCGCCGGGCTCCGACGCCTGATCTCGTTGAGCTTGCCGAGCAGGGGGGCGATGGTGCGTCCGTCGCGTTCGGCGGCGTCCCAGTCGCGGGGGCGGAGTTGGTATTTCTCGGAGTCGAGGTATTCCTCGCTGCCGGGTTTGAGGGGGGTGTTCTCGCAGAGTTCGTAGCCGGAGTAGACGCCC
>NZ_JAQYWT010000063.1:0-310 GCF_036322545.1 Streptomyces sp. SP18BB07 | reverse complement strand
CGTACTCCGACATGGCGATCCTGCGGGACGGGGAGGTCGCGTGCAGGTTGTCGGCCCTGGCACCAAGGTCGCCGTCCTTGGAGCCGTCGTACCAGCCGTAGTACTTGTTGAAGCGTTTTGTCTTCCTGTGCAGCCCTGCCAGGGAGTTGTCGGGGTCCTCGCAGCGCACCGCGGAGGTGGAGAGGCGGTCGGGGTCCTAGGCTTCGACAATGCCGGCCAGTGATGCGAGGAGCCTGTTCGTGGCGGTGCCGGTGTAGTCGAGTTGTTCGTTGCCGATGCCCCAGAAGGCGATCGAGGGGTGGTTGTAGTT
>NZ_JAQYWT010000062.1:0-401 GCF_036322545.1 Streptomyces sp. SP18BB07 | reverse complement strand
GTTGGCCTGGTTGGCCGCGTTCGGGTCGTTCGAGTAGACCAGCTTGACGTTGTCCTTGTCGGCGGCCGTCTGCGCGCCCTTGCGGACGATGTCCCAGAAGGTGTCGCCCTGCCCGGCGTGCGTCACCCTCGCGACCGTCATCTGCGGGGTGTCGGCCTTGCCCGCGGAGGCGTTCGACCCGCCCTCCTCGGCCTCCTTCCCGCCGGAGTCGCTGGAGCAGCCGGCTATCAGCAGCGCGGCCGCCGCGGCGCTGGCGAAGACGGGGGCCACTCTGCGCGAGCGGGAGTACGTGCGGTCCATCTTTCCTGCACCTCACTGTGCGACAGGGGGAAAGGGAACGGGACAGCGTCGGGCGGATTGCCCGCGCGGGCCCGGACGTTCGAAGTCCGGATCATTGTGCC
>NZ_JAQYWT010000061.1:0-311 GCF_036322545.1 Streptomyces sp. SP18BB07 | reverse complement strand
GGTATGTTAAGGCGTGCGGCGGGGACCCCGGCGAGTGGGAGGTGTACTGGAAGGAGGCCGAGGCGGCGGTCGCGGCGGTTTCCGCGGGCGACGAGGAAGACGCGCCGGCGCCGTACGGGGGCCGCGCCCGCATCGATCCGGACGACCAGATGCTGTTCTTCGGCCGTGACCGGCTGGTGGCGGAGCTGTGCGTGCTGATGACCGCGCACAGCTTCGCCGCTGTGTTCGGCGCCTCGGGCAGCGGCAAGTCCTCGCTGCTGCGCGCCGGGGTCGTCCCCCGGGTCCGCGAGGCCATCGCGCGGCGGGAGGGC
>NZ_JAQYWT010000060.1:0-364 GCF_036322545.1 Streptomyces sp. SP18BB07 | reverse complement strand
TTTTTCGGCGGTGGGGGGGGGGGGGGGGTGTGGTGGGGGTGGTTTGGGGGGTGGTGTTGGGGGGTTGGTTGGTTTTTTGGGTTTTGGGGGGGTGCTGGTTTTTGTTGTGGCGGGGGGGGGGGGGGTGGGGGGGGGGGGCGGGGCGGGGAGGGTGGGCGGGGGGGGGGGCGCGGGGGGCGGGGGGGGGGGGGGCGGGGGGGGGGGGGGGGGGGGGGGGGGGGGGGCGGGGGGGGGGCGCGGGGGCCGGGGGGGGGGGGGGCGGGGGCTGGCGGGGGGGGGGGGGGGGGGGGCGGTGGGGGGGCGGCGGAGGGCGGGGGGGGGCGGGGGGGGCGCCGGGCGGGGGGGGGGCGGGCGGGGGCGCGGG
>NZ_JAQYWT010000059.1:0-373 GCF_036322545.1 Streptomyces sp. SP18BB07 | reverse complement strand
ACCCCCATGGGCAGCGGAAACCCCACACCCGCACAGCAACCCCCGTCATCGGGAGGGCCCGCCCCCACGCCGACCCCCACCGCCCACCAGCCGGCCCCCTCCAACGGCGTCGACAACCCCTCCGCCCCCCGCGCCCGCGACCACCCCAGGTCCCCACCCGCCCCCCGCCCCGAAGCGGCCCCCCCCCCCCCCCCCGGCCCCCCCCCCCCCCCGCCACCCCCCGTGTCTGATTGCGAGGGCGCCGTGGGCGACCTCGTGGGCGGGGGCCGGGGTGGCCGGGGGGGTGGTGGGCCTGGTGCAGGGGTTGCGTGGCGGGGCCCGGCTTGGTGGGCTTCGTGGGTGTCGTCGTGTCGTCGGGGGCGGTCGGTGTGGT
>NZ_JAQYWT010000058.1:0-307 GCF_036322545.1 Streptomyces sp. SP18BB07 | reverse complement strand
GAACCGGATGCACCGCCACTGAGCGGGTGCGGCTCCGGTGGAGGCTGGTCGCGCAGTTACCCCCCCCCCCCAAAAACACGGGCTGCGCCCCCGGCTTTTAAGGCCCCCACGGCCGGCTCTTTTTTGGGCGCGGGGAACAGCGCGAGCACCCCCACCCGCCCCGCCGCCGACAACGGACCCCCCCGCTCAAACGCGCACAACACCACAACGCCGCCAGCCCGAGCCGCAGGCGCTCCCCGCCGAAGAACCCCCACCTGGCCTCGTCGCCGCCCAGCGCGGCCCCGGCCACCAGGAGCGAACACCCCGT
>NZ_JAQYWT010000057.1:0-8409 GCF_036322545.1 Streptomyces sp. SP18BB07 | reverse complement strand
GGCCCACATCCAGCACGTCCTGACCGCCATCGCAGTCAACATCGAGCGCCTCAGTGGACTGATGCCGACCGAGGAAACACCCACGCCCCGCCGGCCGACTGCCTTCCAGACCTACCTCGACCAGCGCGAGATACCCCGGCCGAAGTCCTGGCGAACCCTCGGCACCTGACCCCGTCCACTCCAAGATCCCCGACAGAGGCAAGCTGACTGGCGGGCCAGGTGTCAGACCGTGCTGGAACGCGGCAGGGGCGGGGCGCACTCTGCGTACTTCGGTGTGGGGTTCCAGAACAGGCGGCCCTCACCGGTCTGGCGGGACGTCATGCCGCGAGGCGTAGAGCGGCGTTTTCGGTCCGGAGCCGCACGGTGAGAACAGCCGCGTTGGCGGCGGTGAAGAACACTGCCGTCATCCAGGCATTGAAGATCAGGGGAAGGGTGATGCCTTCGACGGCGACGAGAAGGTAGTTGGGGTGACGGAGCCAGCGGTATGGCCCGCGGCGGATCAAGGGCATGCCGGGGATGACGATCACGCGGGTGTTCCAATGAGGCCCGAGGGAGCGCACGCACCACCAGCGGCCGGCGTGCACCAGTACCTGCACACACAGGGCGGGACCGCCCACGTATGGCAGGAAATGCCGGTGCCCGGCCGCCGCTTCGGTCAGGATGCCCGCGAAGAGCCCGATGTGCGCGGCGACCATGAAGGGAAATTGTCCTCGTCCGAACTCCAGCCCGCCCGCCGACTTCGCCCAGCGCGCGTGCTTCCAAGACAGCCACAACTCGGTCAGACGCTCGACGGCAACGGTGAACAGCAGAACCAGCAGTGCTGCGGGCAGCTCGAAGAATGTCGAGGGGTTCACACCTTTCCTTCCCTCACGGCCGGTTTATGTGGCTCCCGGCGGAATGAAGGGGGCGGCCGACGGCGTGAGAATCCACTATCACCGTCGGCCCCGGGCGGTGTCCTCTAGTGGAGGCTGCCTCGCTCGAACGAGTGGCAAGCCGTTTCTCACGTGCTCCTCGCGGCGTTCAAACGGTGATACATCCGGCTGCCGAGACACTTGGGGGGTGGGCCGTGGCGTGCGCCGAGGGGGAGCATGTGCTGCGGGAGTTGGAGCCGTCGGTCGAGCGGTTGCTGGGGCGGCACCTGGCTTTCGCACAAGACTGGCTGCCGCATCAGTTCGTCCCCTGGAGCGCGGCACAGGACTTCGACGGGCCGCTCGGCGGCGCGGCGTGGGAGCTGCACCAGTCAGCTCTGCCCCGGGCCGTACAGGACGCCTTGGTGATCAATCTGTTGACGGAGGACAACCTCCCCAGCTATCACTTCGAGATCGCCACCCGTTTGCGGCGCGACGGTGCCTGGGGCGCGTGGGTGCACCGGTGGACAGCTGAGGAGGACCGGCACGCGGGGGCGCTGCGGGCTTTCATCCATGCCCGCCGGGCGGTGGATCCCGTCGCTCTGGAACGCCTGCGGATGAGCCACATGGAGACCGGGTGGTCCGCCAACTGGCTCTCTCCGCTGCACTGCCTGGCGTATGTGACCGTTCAGGAGCTGGCGACCAGGCAGGCGCACCGCAACACCGGCGCCCTGTGCGGCGACCGGGTGGGCGAGGCGCTGATGGCCCGGATCGCGGCCGACGAGAACCTGCACATGCTGTTCTATCGAGGGCTGTACCACGACGCCCTGCAAGCATTCCCCGACGAGGCGATGGCCGCCCTGGCGGACGTTCTGTGCGGCTTCGAGATGCCCGGCACGGCGATCGCCGGCTTCCGGGCACGGGCCGCGCGCGTCGCAGCGGCGGGCATCTTCAACCTGGACATCCATTACGAGCACGTCGTCCTGCCCCTGCTGCGAGCGCTCGGCGTGATGGAGATGCCGGCGCTTGGCCCGGCGGGACAGCAGGCACAATCCCGGATCGGCCTGCATGTCGAGGCTCTGCAGACACGGGCGGCCCGCGCCCGCGACGTCTACGCCCGGATGAACGCCGACGGGACGCATCGATAACGCGAACGGCCCAGTCGCCTGACGCCCCATCAGACAGGAAGACACAGAATGACGTATGCAGCCGAATCGGCGGCTGACCTGCCGCCACAGCGGCACGCGCTGCCTGACCTCCTTGTCACTTTGCTGACCAAACACCTGAACGTGCCCGTCCTCCCGCAGGAGCTCAAGCCCGCCACCACCTTCGAGGACCTCGGGATGGACTCCCTGTCCTTGATGGAACTCGTCGTGGCGGCGGAGGAAGAGTTCGGGATCATCCTCTCCGAGGAGACCCTGGACCTCTCACCGTCCGCGACGCTCGGCGAAGCGGCACGAGGTTTCGACGATGCCCACTGACATCGCGGTCACCGGCCTTGGGCTGGTCACTCCAGCGGGGTTCACCCCGGAGGACAACTGGGCCACTCTCTGCGCGGGCCGCTCCCTGGCGGCTGCCGATCCCGTTCTTCACGGATTGCCGGTCGACTTCTCCTGTCAGGTCACCGGTCTTGACGCCGAAGCAGAACTCGGCCGGCTCACACGCCGCCTGGACGACTTCATCCAGTTCGCCCTGGTCGCCGCCCGTCGGGCGGTCCGTGACGCGGCTCTCGACCCGCACACCTGGCGGGCTGAGCGCGTCGGCGTCGTCCTGGGGGTAGGGGGAACCAG
Organism: Streptomyces sp. SP18BB07; assembly: GCF_036322545.1. Classification (NCBI taxonomy): domain Bacteria; kingdom Bacillati; phylum Actinomycetota; class Actinomycetes; order Kitasatosporales; family Streptomycetaceae; genus Streptomyces; species Streptomyces sp. SP18BB07. The sequence continues at coordinate 5,771 of NZ_JAQYWT010000057.1, read as the reverse complement.
CCTGACCGCGTACGAGAAGGCCTTCCAGCACCTCTCCACGGGCCACCCCGACCGGGTCTCCCCGCTCAGCGTGCCGCGCAGCAACCCCAACATGGCAGCCGGCGAAGTCGCCATCGATCTGGGAGCCCGCGGACCGAACTTCTCGGTGTCCACCGCCTGCGCCTCGGGCGCCACCGCGATCGGCGTGGCACGCGACCTGCTGCGTTCGGGAACGTGCGACATCGTGCTGGCGGGAGGCACCGAGTCCGCCCGATCCCGGATGACGGCCGCGTGCTTCGCACGGATGCGGGCCCTGTCCCGACGCCGCGACCAGCCCCACCTCGCCAGCCGACCCTTCGACTCCGCACGCGACGGATTCGTCCTGGGCGAGGGAGCCGCCGTCCTGGTCCTCGAGCCCCTGACCGCCGCGCGCTCCCGCGGCGCGTCCGTCCAGGCCCTGCTGCGCGGCTTCGGATCCAGCGCTGACGCCCACCACCCCATCGCTCCGCACCCCGAGGGCCGCGGCGTCATCCAGGCTGTGACCACGGCGCTGCAGGACGCGGGGTGCCGACCGCAGGACATCGGCCACATCAACGCCCACGGAACCTCCACCCCGACCAACGACACTGTGGAGGCGGCCGCCCTCACCCGGATCTTCGGCGATCAGCCGCCACCGGTCACAGCGCCCAAGGGCGTGATCGGCCACTCGCTCGGGGCAGCCGGTGCGATCGAGGCGGCCTACACCGTGCTCGCCCTGCGGCACGCCAGCATCCCGCCGGTGGCGAACTTCGCGTTCCAGGACGGCGATCACAAACTCGACATCGTGGCCGCCAGCCCGCGCCCTCTGACCATGGGCACGGGAATCAGCTGCTCGTTCGGGTTCGGCGGGCAGAACGCCGTGCTGCTGTTCGAGGCCGCCTGATGCGAGACAACCAGAGGGCACGAGATGAGGTACCAGTACGGGCAAAAACGCGCCGGCGCGCCTGGCTGATCGTGGCATGCGCGACGCTGACGGTGCTTTTCGCCGGCGCGCTGGCACCGTGGGCGGTGTCGCAGCTGAGCCCAGGAGGGACGGTCGCCCACAATGCCGAGGCGTTAAAGGCGCACCGGCAGGCGCAGCAACTGGGCGTGCCCGCGCCCGATCTGGTGTTCTCTGTGTCATCCCCTGCAGACGACGCAGACTCCGCATCCATGCCCAAGGCCTCTGCAGCACGGGTGGCCGACGGAAGCTACGCCGTGGCGGCGGCCCTGTCCCGGCGACCCGAAGTGAAAGCGGTCTGGTCGGCGACGACAACTGGTGATCCATGGCTGCGGGCCAAAGATGGGCACAGCCTGCTGGTCGCCACCCAGCTGAACGGCACGCAGAAGCAGCAGGAGCAGGCCGCACCCGAAGTCGTCGCCGCAGCCCGGTCGGCCGTCCCGGGACTGCGACTTCAAGCCAGCGGCGCGATGCTGACCCAACGCGCCATGAACGACGCCATTGCACAGGACCTGCGCACAGCCGAATTGCTGGCCGCACCGATCCTCGTCCTCCTCCTGGTCTTCGCCTACGGCTCCCTGGTCTGCGCCCTGCTGCCCGTGGTCGTAGCCCTTGCGACAGTCAGCTGCTCGCTGCCGGTTCTGGCACTGGTGGCTCAGTTCACCGAAGTCTCCCAGCTCGCCGTGAACGCCGCCGCGGCGCTCGGCCTGGGACTCGCTGTCGACTACAGCCTCTTTCTGCTGTCGCGCGTCCAAGAAGAAACCGTGCGCCAGATGGACCGGGAGCGGGCTCTAGCTGCCGCCCTACGATCCAGCGGCCGCTGCGTGGCCTTCTCGGCCGCCGCGATCACCGTCTGCCTGGCCACCGCCTGGACGGTACCGATTCCGATGCTCCACGGCCTGGCACTGGCAGGCATGACCGTGGCGGTTATGGCGGCGCTCATCGCCCTGCTCGTACTGCCCGCCGTCCTGCGGCTACTAGGTCCCCGCCTCCTGGCCTGGGACCCCATGGCACCCTGGCGACGCGCCCGCGCCGGCGACGACAGCCCCTTCTGGCGGCGCACGGCCACCAAGGTCACCGCGCGCCCAGCCCTGGCAGGAGGACTGACGGTCCTGCTGCTCGCCCTGCTGGCCGTGCCCTTCTTCCACGTGCGGCTCGGCCTGGCCGACGACCGGGCCCTGCCCCCCACCGCAGCGGCGGCACAAGCCGCACAGCACCTGCGCGCGGAATTTGCTGCACCCCCCGAACAAATCCTGACCGTCAGCGTCACCGGACCCCACGCGGCGAATGAGGCGATGTCCTACCGCGCCCAGCTCATCGACCTTGCGCACGTCACCGCCGTGCAGATCGTACGCACCATCCCCGCCGGCAAAGCCGCGGGCCGGCAGCACCAGGCTGCGGCCGTCCTGCTGGTGGCCACATCGGCAGCTCCCGACACACAGCGTGCCACTGACCTGGTGAACGCGATCAGAGACACCTCTGCACCCGGCAACGTACTGGTGGGAGGCCGGGCCGCAGAAGTGGCCGACACCGCACAAGCGGTCCGCGACGCCCTGCCCCGGTGCTTGACGCTGCTCGCCGCCGGACTGATGTTCCTCCTCGGCCTCTTCACCCGCACCGTGGTCGCCCCCCTGAAGGCTCTGGCCGTGGCCGTCATCAGTCTAGGAGCGAGTCTGGGAGCACTCGTCGTCCTCTTCCAAGACGGTCACGGTCGCGCCCTGGTGGGTGACTTCACCGTCACCGGCTCGCTGGACACGCCCGCCCTGCTGTTCATCCTCCTGGTCACCCTCGCCCTCTCGGTGGACTACGAGGTGTTCCTCCTGGGCCGCATCCGAGAGGAATACCAGCGCAGCGGCGACAACCGAACAGCGATCATCGACGGCGTGGCCCGCACCGGCCGACTGGTGACCTGCGCCGCGACCGCGCTGGTGGTCTCCACAGCAGCGATGGCAACATCCGACCTCACCCTGCTCAAGTTCATTGGGGCCGGCATCGCCCTCGGCGCCCTCGTAGACGCGGTGCTCGTACGCGGCGTACTCGTACCCGCCGTGATGGCGGCCCTGGGCCCCGCCAACTGGTGGACACCCATCAACGTCAGATCCTCACTGCCGGTGACCGCGACCGCAGGGAAAGACAACGGCTGAGCGCATGACACTGACGACACAAGCACGAATCACAGACCCGCGGACGCCTGGACCCCGGCTGGCCGCGCTCCACACGGCCTTCCCTCCCTATCGCTATGCACAGTCAGAGCTCACCGCCGCCCTGACCGCCCGGATGCCGACGCAGTCCGCAGCACGCACTCACCTGGCCCGCAAAGTCCAGTCCAATGCCGGCGTCGGTGCCCGCCACATGTCCTTGCCACTGGACGAACTCCTTGACCTCATCGCAGAGGACGACTTCACCCAAAGAAACCGCATCTGGCTCGACACCGCCCTCGACCTGGGCCAGCAGTCAATCACCGGAGCCCTACACACGGCAGGCGTGGACCCGCAACAGGTCGACGCCCTGTTCAGCACCACCGTCACAGGCCTGGCCGTACCGTCCCTGGAGACCCGGCTCGCCCACCGAATGGGACTACGCCAGGACGTCAAACGCATCCCGCTGTTCGGCAACGGCTGCGCCGGAGGAGCCGTGGGCCTCGCACGCCTTCACGACTACCTGCGCGCCCATCCCGGCCACGCAGCCGTCCTCCTCGCGGTCGAGTTGTGCTCGCTGGCATACCGCCAAAAGGACACCTCCATGGCCAACGTCGTCGCCGGCGGCCTCTTCGGCGACGGTGCAGCCGCAGTCGTAGCATTCGGCACACACCGGCCCGGTGCACCAGGCCCTGAGCTCACCGACACCCACAGCTGGCTCATCCCGGACACCGAAGACATCCTCGGATGGGATATCGGCTCGCACGGCTTCAAGATCCTTCTCGCCCCCGAAGTCCCCACCCTCACCGAGGAATACGTCCCCAAGGCCGCCCACGACTTCCTCAACCGCCACGGCCTGACGCCCAGCCAGATCGGCAGCTGGATCGTGCACGGCGGCGGGCCAAAGGTCCTCACCGCAGTTGAACAAGCCCTGGGTCTACCCCCGCAAGCACTGAACCTCACTCGCCAGTCCCTCGCAGCCCGCGGCAATCTCTCCTCTGTCTCTGTCCTGGACGTCCTGCACAGAGCCCTCAAGTCACCCCCACCCCCGGGTACTCCCGGCCTCGTCACGGCCATGGGTCCCGGATTCTCTATCGAGCAGGTTCTGCTCCACTGGTAGGCAACGCACCACCAACACGGCAGTGCTCACCGTTCGGCTCCAGACAGAGAACGCCACACTCCGCCTCGCCACGCAACCCCACAGCCCCAGCAACGAGACCCATCGTTGTTATCGCAGTGAGTAACTGCCTCCTCGGACGCGCCCCCGTGCTGCGAGCCGCTGCTCTCACTCTCCTCGGCACGACCGCGCCCGGCCACCTTCACGGAAATGACTTAGCGGATGGACTCAGCGGTGAGCAATCAGAATTCCGTTCTCTCTCGCCTCGTCGACTACGCCATGGGCCCGATGAGATTTATGAACCTCCTCAGCTGCTTTGAACTGGGAATCATCGAAACCGTCAGGAAGGCTCCGGGAGGCGGGGTCACCTCACAAGAAATCGCGGCGGAAACCGAAACTCCCCCCGACGCGGTGGAGCAGTTGCTGCGCCTGATGGTCAAGGAGAATTTCCTCTCGTACGACAGGAAGTCGACAAGGTACGCCATCGACGGACTGGGGCACCTGACGGATTTCGATCTCGACAGAATCACTTACGGGATGCAGATGATCAAGACGGTCTGTCTGCGTCAGCTCTACTACCTCTCCCAGAGTGTCAGGGAGCAACGAGTGGTAGGTCTACGGGAAATTTACGGGTTCGACGGAAACTTCTACGAAGCAAGCGTCAAGCACCCCGAGCTCCGAGCCCCGTGGAGTGCGGTGATGGACCTTCTGACCAGCATGATCGACCCATGGTTCCTCGAGCACGTGGATTTCAAGCAGGATTCCAGGGTTCTGGACGTGGCGGGGAACACGGGGCTCGGAGCCATTCTCGCTCAGCAGCAAGCCCAGTCGATGAATGTTCATGTAACATGCTTTGATCTTCCTGAAAAGGAAACGGAGGCACTGGCGAACTTCTACGACAACGATATGCAGAGCGTATGCTCATATGTGGGAGGGGATGTTTTTCGGGAACCTCCCGGCGGATACGACATCGCCTTTGTGAAGCACTTTCTGGAAATGTTCAACGAGAAGGATGCCCGTCACATCCTGGAGAACATTCACGGGGCGCTCAACCCTGGCGGAGAACTCTACATCTTGGCACCCATCTACCCTGACGACGTCCGGGGATCGAATTCGGTGGACTTCTTTCCCTCTTATTTTCTCGGGTGCACCATGGGGCAGGGCGGGCCGCAGGATCTTGCGACCTATGCCACGTGGGTAGAGGACTCCGGGTTCAAGGTGACCAAAAGAATCGTCCAGGACACGAGCTTGATGCCTCCGGATGTCTTCATCACCTACGCAATCATCTGCGGCGTCAAGGACACATAAGTCTCAGCGTGAGCTTATGCTTTATGGTCTGAGTCCCTCATTTCAACAGGGCAGCCGTGAACACCTCGCGGTGGGCCGCTAAACTTGACTCTGTCGGGGATCTTGGAGTGGCCGGGGTATCTCGCGCTGGTCGAGGTAGGTCTGGAAGGCAGTCGGCCGGCGGGGCGTGGGTGTTTCCTCGGTCGGCATCAGTCCACTGAGGCGCTCGATGTTGACTGCGATGGCGGTCAGGACGTGCTGGATGTGGGCC
>NZ_JAQYWT010000056.1:0-301 GCF_036322545.1 Streptomyces sp. SP18BB07 | reverse complement strand
GCGGAGCGACGAGCGGCAGCCGCCGCTGACGGCGGCGGGGTGGGTGGGGCGGCGGCGGGAGGTGCAGGATCGGCGCCATGCGGGGGACCTGCGGTCGGCGGGGCCGGGGGGGGGGGGGGCGGGGGGGGCGGGGGGCTCGGAGGCGTTCGCGGCGGTGGGGCGGGGGGGCGCGGTGCGGGTGTCGGTGCCCGGTCCGTCGTGTCAGCCGGGGTGAGGGGGGCCGGTGGGGGGGCGGGTGCGGGATCGGTGTGGGTTGTGTCGGACGGTGTTGGAGTGTGACACGTAGGGGTGGGTGGGGTGG
>NZ_JAQYWT010000055.1:0-315 GCF_036322545.1 Streptomyces sp. SP18BB07 | reverse complement strand
GGGCCTGCGCGCCGCCGTCCTACCCCCCCCCCCCCCCCACCCCCCCCACCGCCACGCCCCAAAGCCCCACGGGCGCGGGGGCGGCGGGGGGGGGAACCCCCCCCCCCAACCCCCCCCCCCCCACCCCCCCCCACCACAACCCCAACAACCCCACCGAACACCCCCCCCCCCCCCCCCCCCCCACCCCCCCCCCCCCCACCCCCCCGCCCCCCCGCCGCACGAGCAGACCCCAGCCGCCAGACTGCTTTCGCGATATGTGCTAGTGACTGGATTTCAGACGTGTGCTATTACGATCGCGTACGCCTACCAGGCGGT
>NZ_JAQYWT010000054.1:0-273 GCF_036322545.1 Streptomyces sp. SP18BB07 | reverse complement strand
TCCAGCGGGGTACGCGCTGACCGGCACCGCCCCCGAGTTCTCGGCCCAGATGGTGTTTCCCTCTCCCCATCGTCTGGGCCGAGTGCACGTTCCCCGCGCGGACCGCCGAGCGCGGGCGCACGGAGAGCACGGCGAGCGGGGGCGGTGCTCCGGTCGCGCCACCGGGTGCGACGGGCGGCACCGGCGGATATCCGGCCGGCGCCGTCGCGCCCGGCGGCATCCCGGGAGCCGTACCGCCGACGACCCGGTCACGGCCCTCGGCGACCTGGCCCT
>NZ_JAQYWT010000053.1:0-371 GCF_036322545.1 Streptomyces sp. SP18BB07 | reverse complement strand
TTTTTTTTTTTTTTTTTTTTTTTTTTGTTCTTGTTTGCTTTTTTTTTTTTTTTTTTTGATTTGTTTTTTTTTTTTTTTTTTTTCTTTTTTGTTGTTTGTTTGTTGGTGGTGTGGGGGGGTCGGCCCCCCCGCCCCCCGCGGCGGGGGCGGGCGGGTTGCCGCGGGGGGGGGCGCCTTCCGTGTGGGCGGGGGCGGTACATCTGGCCCCAAACCCGCAGCTAGGCGGCCGCCCCCCCCCCCCCCCACCCCCCAACCAACCCCCCCCACCACCACACCCAACACAAACCACACCCCCACCAAAAAAAAAAAAACACACCCCAAACACACAAAAAACAAAAAAAAAAACAACAATACCACCCCACCCCCCCCAA
>NZ_JAQYWT010000052.1:0-314 GCF_036322545.1 Streptomyces sp. SP18BB07 | reverse complement strand
GGTAGATCTGCTCCGCCTCGGGGGTGCCGAGGAACTCCATGAGCTTGACGGCGCCGGCCTTGTTCTTCGGGGCCTTGCGCCTCAACCAGCCCCCGGTGGGGGCCGCGACGGTGTCCCGGCCGTACGCCGGCTCGATCTCCGGGAAGGCGAAGAAGTCGAGGTCGTCCAGGCCGGCCTGGGTGGTGAACTGCTGGCCCACGAAGGTGCCCAGCAGGGACATGCCCGCCTTCTTCGACGCCAGGGTCTGCGCGGCGTCCTGCCAGGTGCGACCGACGGCGCCCTCCTGGTGGTACGGCAGCAGCTCCGCCCACAGG
>NZ_JAQYWT010000051.1:0-433 GCF_036322545.1 Streptomyces sp. SP18BB07 | reverse complement strand
CGTTGTTCATCGAGAAGGTCTACGACGTCGTCGGCCTCTACTTCAACCCGCCCGAGGGCGCGGTGGTGCTCTCGGTGGACGAGAAGTCGCAGATCCAGGCCCTGGACCGGTCCCAGCCGGTGCTGCCGATAATGCCGGGCCTGCCCGAGCGGCGCACCCACGACGCCGTCCGCAACGGCCTGACCACCTTGTTCGCCGCGTTCGACGTCGCCACCGGCGAGGTCATCACGGCCCTGCACCGACGCCACCGGGCCTTGGAGTTCAAGAAGTTCCTGATCCGGATCTACAAGGAGGTGACCGCGAACCTGCAGGTCCACCTGATCGTGGACAACTACGGCACTCACAAAACACCGGCGATCAAGGCCTGGCTGGCCAAACACCACAGGTTCGAGCTGCACTTCACCCCGACCGGCTCCTCGTGGATCAACCAGGT
>NZ_JAQYWT010000050.1:0-2129 GCF_036322545.1 Streptomyces sp. SP18BB07 | reverse complement strand
GTTCGACAGGCACTCACTCAGGGAGGGCACGATGCAGGAGGAAGCCCGTCCGGGCACCGGGGAGCAGGCCAAACAGCTCGCGCTGGCGAAGCTGCGGCAGGCGATCCTGCACGGCGAGATGGCACCGGCCCAACGGCTGGTGGAGAACGAACTCGCCGAGCAGTTCGGTGTGACACGGGCCAGCATCCGCGCGGCACTGATCGATCTGGAGGCCGAAGGGCTGGTCGAGCGGATCCGCAACCGCGGCTCGCGGGTGCGGGTGGTGACCGTGGAGGAAGCGGTCGCCATCAGCGAGTGCCGCATGGCGCTGGAAGGGCTGTGCGCGGCGAAGGCGGCCACCGTGGCCACCGACGACGAGCTGGCCGAACTGGCCGACATCGGTACGGCGATGACCAAGGCCGTGGCCGACGGCGAGCCGGTGACGTACTCCGAGCTGAACCAGCGGCTGCACGCCCGCATCCGGGAGATCTCCGGCCAGCGGGTGGCGGTGGAGCTGCTGGAACGGCTCAACGCCCAACTGGTGCGCCACCGCTTCCAGCTCGCGCTGCGGCCGGGACGGCCCCAGCACTCCCTGGGTGAACACCTGGCCATGATCGAGACGATCACGGCGAGGGACCCGCGGGCGGCCGAGGAGGCCGTCCGCGCCCACCTCACGAGCGTGATCACCGCGCTGCGCGCCTAGCGCGCCGCCTCCCGTGCGCTCCGGGGTGGGTCAACAGGCCTGATCGGCCTGTCCGTTCCGTCCACCAGGGAGACCCATCAGATGACCGACGGCACGGCGCCCGCCGCCCCACCACGATCGACACTCGTCGTCACCGCGCACGCGGGGGACTTCGTGTGGAGGGCCGGCGGCGCCATCGCCCTGGCGGCCTCGCGCGGCGAGAAGGTCACCATCGCCTGTCTCACCTTCGGTGAGCGCGGCGAGTCCGCCAAGGCCTGGCGCGAGGGCCGGACGCTCGAAGAGATCAAGGCGATCCGCCGGGAGGAGGCCGAGAAGGCCGCCGCGACCCTCGGCGCCGCCATCGTCTTCTTCGACGCCGGCGACTACCCGCTGACCGGCACCCCCGAACTCACCGACCGGCTGGTCTCCGTCTACCGCGCGGCCCAGCCGGACGTCGTCCTCACCCATCCGCTTCAGGACCCCTACAACGGCGACCACCCGGCCGCCGCCCGCATGGCGCTGGACGCCCGGGTCCTCGCCCAGGCCATCGGCTATCCCGCCGAGGGCGAGATCATCGGCGCCCCGCCGGTGTTCTTCTTCGAGCCGCACCAGCCCGAGATGTGCGGCTTCAAGCCCGAGGTCCTCCTCGACATCACCGAGGTCTGGGAGACCAAGCGCAGGGCCATGGAGTGCCTGGGCGCCCAGCAGCATTTGTGGGACTACTACACCGACCTCGCCGTACGCAGGGGAGTCCAGCTCAAGCGCAACGCGGGCCCCAACCTGGGGCTCGCGCACCGGACCATGGCCGAGGCGTACATGCGCCCCTACCCGCAGGTCACGGGGGTGCTGGACTGATGGGCGGCGTGATCGTCACCAACCCGCCGAAGGCGGACGCCGAGGACGTCGAGGCGATCGGCCGGTACGGCGTCGCCACCGTCCACGAGGCGATGGGCCGCACCGGTCTGCTCGGCACCCACCTCCGCCCCATCCAGCAGGGCACCCGGGTCGCGGGCACCGCCGTCACCGTGCTCTCCTGGCCCGGCGACAACCTCATGATCCACGCCGCCGTCGAGCAGTGCGGCGAGGGCGACATCCTCGTCGTCACCACCACCTCGCCCTCCACCGACGGCATGTTCGGCGAACTGTTCGCCACCGCGCTCCAACGGCGCGGCGTGCGCGGCCTGGTCATCAACGCCGGTATCCGCGACACCGAGGAACTCCGCGCGATGGACTTCCCCGCCTGGTCCGCGGCCGTCAGCGCCCAGGGCACGGTCAAGGCCACCGGCGGCTCCGTCAACGTCCCCGTCGCCATCGGCGGCCAGACCGTCCGCCCCGGCGACGTGATCCTCGCCGACGACGACGGCGTGGTCGTCGTCCCCCGCGAGAAGGCCCGGCGCACGGCCGAGGCCTCCGCCGCCCGCGAACAGAAGGAGGCCGCCTCCCGCGCCGCCTTCCTCGACGGCCAACT
>NZ_JAQYWT010000049.1:0-316 GCF_036322545.1 Streptomyces sp. SP18BB07 | reverse complement strand
GGGGGGGGGGGGGGGGGGGGGGGGGGGGGGGGGGGGGGGGGGGGGGGGGGGGGGGGGGGGGGGGGGGGGGGGGGGGGGGGGGGGGGGGGCGGGGGGGGCGCGGGGGGCGCGGGGGCGGGCGCCCGCCGCCCCCGGCCCCCCCCCGGCGCCCCCCCCCCGCCCCCACCAACCCCCCCCCCCCCCGCCCCACCCCCCCCCCGCGGGGGGTACCACCCGGCACCCCAGCCCCCACCCCCCCCCCCCCAAAAACCCAACCCCAAAAAACTCGGCCCGGGCCACCCCCCCGCCCCCCCCCCGCCCCTGGGCGCCCCCCCCC
>NZ_JAQYWT010000048.1:0-329 GCF_036322545.1 Streptomyces sp. SP18BB07 | reverse complement strand
GGAGGTGGGCAAGCTCACCATGAAGGGCGCGGCCGCCATCGCCGAACGGCACGGCGTGAAGGCGAAGACCCCCGGTGTCTTCATCGGACGGTCCGACAAGGGCCGGAAGCCTCTGTTCGCTTCGAACGAGGACATGCACGTCGACAACAGGGGCCCGCTGACCGGCAAGACGACCCGACTCGCCGTCCCCGCCATCCTCGACGGCCCCGGCGCGGTCCTCGTCACCTCCAACAAGCGGGACATCGAGGACTCCACCCGGGGCCCCCGTTCCGCACGCGGCCCCGACTGGGTCTTCGACCCGCAGCAGGTCGCAGCCGAGCCGCCGAGCT
>NZ_JAQYWT010000047.1:0-331 GCF_036322545.1 Streptomyces sp. SP18BB07 | reverse complement strand
TTTCTTTTCGTCCTCGACCACCCGGGGTTGGGTTTTGTGTTGGTGGTGGGGGGGTTTTTTTTGTTTTTTTTTTTTTGTGGGGGGGGGTTGGGGGGGGGTTGGGGGGGGGGGGGGGGGGGGTGGGGCGGGGGGGGGGGGGGTCCCTGCCGGGGGGGGGTTGCGGGGTGGGGGGGGGGGGGGGGGGGGGGGGGGGTGGGTGGGGGGGGGGGGGTGGGGGGGGGGGGTTGGGGTGGGGGGGGGCCGGGCTAAACGGACAGCACCGACACGACCACAGGCAAATCCCGCGTACAAACTCGGACACAGCACGGATGGCCACCGCCCACAGTGAAGG
>NZ_JAQYWT010000046.1:0-344 GCF_036322545.1 Streptomyces sp. SP18BB07 | reverse complement strand
TCTGCGTGTCCTTCGTTCGGGGCGGCTGGCGGTGCTCTCCACCAACACCGTCAATAGTACAGCAATGAGAATCTGGCGTTATGGATACAGGGGAAACGCCCTCTCACGTCTCAGAGCTGCACCATTGGGACGGCGGCGCGGCCCCGCGGACCCCCACGGAGCCCCGGCGCCGCCCGCCCGCGGGCGGGGCATACGGGGGGGGGTCCTCAAAAGCGGGTCCATCGTTACGGGCGGCGGGCGGTGGACACCAACAAAAACCCAAAAAATAAAACCAAAAAAAAAATGGGTTATTTAAAAAAAGGAAAACCCCACAAAACCCACACATAAACCACAAAAGGACAGCC
>NZ_JAQYWT010000045.1:0-344 GCF_036322545.1 Streptomyces sp. SP18BB07 | reverse complement strand
TGGGGGTGGGGTGGGGTGGGGGGGGGTGTGTTTGTGGGGGGGTGGGGGTGGGGGGGGGGGGGTGGTGGTGTGTGGTTGGGGGGGGGGGGGGGGGGGTGGGGGGGGGGGGTGGGTTTCAGTGGTGGAGTAGGACGTGTGCGGCGCCCGCACGGTCGAGATAAAACATCAGAAAAAAAAGAAAAAACACACCAACCAAAACACCCAACAGCACAAACAACACCCCAACAACCACCCACAAACCCCCCCCCCCCCCAGCGGGGGGGCCACCCCGAGTTGAAAAACCCAACACCGGGCGACCGACACAGGGGGGGGGGGACCACGAGAGAAACAACTTGACCGGGGTG
>NZ_JAQYWT010000043.1:0-374 GCF_036322545.1 Streptomyces sp. SP18BB07 | reverse complement strand
GGGGCCGGGTGCGTTGTCGGCTGCGGGTGCGTGGGGCTTCTCGCGCAGTTCCCCGCGCCCCTGAAAAGCAGGGGCTGCGCCCCATGCTTTTCATCCCGCAGCCCCGTCGCCCTCACCCCCCAACCCCACCGCTTTTCAGGCCGCGCCCCCTCGCTTTTCAGGCCCGCAGGGCCCGGTCTTTCAGGGGCGCGGGGAACTGCGCGAGAAGCCCCACCGGGCCGCAGGCGACAACGCACCCCACCCACCCAGGCCTCAGGACCCCAGCGGTTCCCTCGCACGGTCGGCCCGGCCCGGCAGCGGTTCCGGCACCCCCCGCACCACCGTGTCCCGCCACAGCTCCAACCCCCCGAGAAGCGTCGCCACGACGAGCAGGC
>NZ_JAQYWT010000042.1:0-344 GCF_036322545.1 Streptomyces sp. SP18BB07 | reverse complement strand
TTGTTCTGTTGCTGGGCGGGGGGGGGGGGGGGTGGTGGTGGGGGGGGGGGGCGGTCGCCGCCCCCCCCCCCCCCCCCCCCCCCACCCCCCACCCACCCCACCCCCCCCCCCAGCAACCGCACCGACTCCTTCACCAGACGGATAACGCGATATCAGAGTGTGCCTTTAGTGCAGCAGTGTGCAATACCGATCTCGACTGGGCCGAGCTGGCCGAGTATAGATAGGAAGAGCGTCGTGTATGGAAAGAGGTGCCGCGGTTGTTTATATCTCGGTGGTCGACGTATCAATAAAATGGAGGGGGGGGGGGGGGGGGGGGGGGGGGGGGGGGGGGGGGGGGGGGGGGG
>NZ_JAQYWT010000041.1:0-342 GCF_036322545.1 Streptomyces sp. SP18BB07 | reverse complement strand
GTACACCTCCTCGGCGCTCGCCGCGATCGCGCCGCCCAGTCCGCCGGCCGCCTCGTCCGCGGCCGTCGGCAGCATGCGGCCCTGGCGCCCCCGCCCGCTCTCCACCACCGCGGGCCCGACCAACGCCACGGCGAGGAGGGCCGAGTGCGCGCCGATCAGTGTCCGGGTCCGGAGGGTGGAGCGGGCGGCGGCCCGGCGCTCCGCCTCACGGGCGTCGAACGCGGCGGTGAGGAAGTCCCGTTCGACCTCCGTGAGCGCGAGGTCGCGGCGGTGGCCGGGGAAGACCTCCTCCGTACGGGCGAGGCGGGTGCCGCGGTAGAGGGTGCCGGGGTCGCGGGCGTG
>NZ_JAQYWT010000040.1:0-332 GCF_036322545.1 Streptomyces sp. SP18BB07 | reverse complement strand
GGCTGTGCCGTTGAGTGCGTAGCCGCTTGGGGGTGCCTGTTTCGCCGGCGGGTGCGGGTGCGTGGGGCTTCTCGCGGAGTTCCCAGCGCCCCTAAAAGCATCCGGCCCCTGCGGGCCGGAAAGTCCACGGTGTGGTGGGCCGGTAAGGCGATGGTCGGGTGGGCCTGAAAACCAGGGGGCGCCGCCCCTGCTTTTCTGGGGCGCGGGGAACTGCGCGAGAAGCCCCACGCACCCGCACCCATCGCCATACAGCTGAACCGCCAAGCGCTCTAAAAAGGTCAAGCTTTTGGCGATCGTATTCCGGAGTACGCCGGCCTTGGTCTTCGCGGCGC
>NZ_JAQYWT010000039.1:0-1263 GCF_036322545.1 Streptomyces sp. SP18BB07 | reverse complement strand
GGAGGAGAAGCCGGCGTTGCGGTCGGGGGTCCACTGCATGGGGGTGCGGACGGCGTCGCGGTCGCCGAGCCAGATGTTGTCGCCCATGCCGATCTCGTCGCCGTAGTAGAGGATCGGCGAGCCCGGGAGGGAGAGCAGGAGCGCGGTGAAGAGTTCGATCTGGTTGCGGTCGTTGTCCAGAAGCGGGGCCAGGCGCCGGCGGATGCCGATGTTGGCGCGCATGCGCGGGTCCTTGGCGTACTCCGCGTACATGTAGTCGCGTTCTTCGTCGGTGACCATTTCGAGGGTGAGCTCGTCGTGGTTCCGCAGGAAGATGCCCCACTGGCAGTTCGCGGGGATGGCGGGGGTCTTCGCGAGGATTTCCGAGACGGGGTAGCGGGATTCCCGCCGTACCGCCATGAAGATCCTCGGCATCACCGGGAAGTGGAACGCCATGTGGCATTCGTCGCCGCCGCTGGCGAAGTCGCCGAAGTAGTCGACGACGTCCTCCGGCCACTGATTGGCCTCCGCGAGGATGACCGTGTCGGGGTAGTGCGCGTCGATCTCCTTCCGCACCCGCTTGAGGAAGTCATGGGTTGCGGGAAGGTTTTCGCAGTTGGTGCCCTCCTGCTGGTACAGGTACGGCACCGCGTCCAGCCGGAAACCGTCGATGCCCAGGTCCAGCCAGAACCGCAGCGCAGAGATCATCTCCTCCTGCACGGCCGGGTTCTCGTAGTTGAGGTCGGGCTGGTGGGAGAAGAAGCGGTGCCAGAAGTACTGCTTGCGGACGGGGTCGAAGGTCCAGTTGGAGGCTTCGGTGTCGACGAAGATGATCCGCGCGTCCTGGAACTGCTTGTCGTCGTCGGCCCAGACGTAGTAGTCGCCGTAGGGTCCGTCGGGGTCTTTCCTCGATTCCTGGAACCACGGGTGCTGGTCGCTGGTGTGGTTCATGACGAAGTCGATGATGACGCGCATGCCGCGCTGGTGGGCGGCGTCGACGAATTCGACGAAGTCGGCGAGGTCGCCGAATTCGGGGAGGACGGCGGTGTAGTCGGAGACGTCGTATCCGCCGTCGCGGAGGGGGGATTTGAAGAAGGGCGGGAGCCAGATGCAGTCGATGCCGAGCCACTGCAGGTAGTCGAGTTTGGCGGTCAGGCCCTTGAGGTCGCCGATGCCGTCGCCGTTGCTGTCCTGGAAGGAGCGGACGAGGACCTCGTAGAAGACGGCGCGTTTGAACCAGTCCGGGTCCCGGTCCTTCTGCGGCGTGTCCTCGAAGGTGTCCGG
>NZ_JAQYWT010000038.1:0-332 GCF_036322545.1 Streptomyces sp. SP18BB07 | reverse complement strand
GAGTCGATCGAGCGCTACGACATCGACAGCCTCTCCGTCGGTCGCCGGATCACGTACGACGTGCAGGCGAACTGGAAGCTGATCATCGAGAACTTCATGGAGTGCTACCACTGCGCCACGATCCATCCCGAACTGACCGAGGTGCTGCCGGAGTTCGCGGACGGGTACGCCGCGCAGTACTACGTGGGTCATGGCGCGGAGTTCGGTGAGGAGGTGCGGGGGTTCACCGTCGACGGTTCCGAGGGCCTGGACCGCATCCCCGGTGTCGCCGAGGAGCAGGACCGCCGCTACTACGCGATCACCGTCCGGCCGCAGGTGTTCATCAACCTCGT
>NZ_JAQYWT010000037.1:0-309 GCF_036322545.1 Streptomyces sp. SP18BB07 | reverse complement strand
GGATACCGGCGTCTGCGGACGGGTTCGTCGCGGAACCGGGACCGGGATCTACGCTGGGCACTCCTTCCGCCCCGTCCGAGGAGTAGCCTGCCGTCGGCCTTCGTCCACCGGATCACCATATACGACCCTGCCGAGCCCAGCAGACCGTCGTGGGGACTCTCCAGGCAGAAGGCGGTATAGCCACCGGTGCCGTCCTGGCCGAACATGCGGAAGCCCTCTCCGTTCAGGTTGCGTCAGGGGCACCCGGAGTGTCGTGCAGGACAGCACTCTGCTTGAGCGAGATACGTCTCATGTTGATGGCGGCGACGG
>NZ_JAQYWT010000036.1:0-362 GCF_036322545.1 Streptomyces sp. SP18BB07 | reverse complement strand
GAAATCCGCCGTACCCTCGCCCAGGCCAACCCCGCCGCCCACCTCCCCGACCTCGCCATGTCCCTGAACAACCTCTCCGTCCAGCAGAGCGGGACTGGGGACCGGCAGGCAGCGCTCGGCTCCATCACCGAAGCCGTCGAACTCCGCCGGACCCCCCCCGCACCGGGGATGGTGGAGAGCGCCGCCTGCCACCCCCATCTACCCAACGGCGGCGTGGCTTGGAGGTCCCGCCGCTCTTCGGTTCGGGGGAGGTGGGCGGCGGGGTTGGCCTGGGTGAGGGTGCGGTAGTGGTCGACGGCTTCGGTGATGGAGGCGAGCGCTGCCTGCCGGTCCCCAGTCCCGCTCTGCTGGACGGAGAGGTT
>NZ_JAQYWT010000035.1:0-317 GCF_036322545.1 Streptomyces sp. SP18BB07 | reverse complement strand
CCCCCCCCCCCCCCCCCCCCCCCCCCCCCCCCCCCCCGGGTTTCATGATCCGGCGCCCCCCGAGCTCTACACAGCCGCGGACACGGGCGCCCTCCCCGACGCACTGCCGCACCGAAGACGTTCCGGCGCGTGGCTTCTGCGGCGGCCGTGCAGTACGTATTAGCAAACGGGTTAACTCGATTCACGCGATTAAACCTGGGTTGGGCTGTTCTCGGCGAGTCGCTGGCGGGTGTGGTGGGGGGTGGGCGGGGGTGCGGGGACGGAAGGTGTTCCGGGGCCCGTACTCAAAGGGGTTCGCCTCCTTGCGCGAAACGCGT
>NZ_JAQYWT010000034.1:0-327 GCF_036322545.1 Streptomyces sp. SP18BB07 | reverse complement strand
CTTGTTCGAGAGGGGGGAGTAGGGGGTGGTGGCGAAGAGCTCGGAGGGATCGGTCGTTGGGCGGGTGCGGGCGGGTGGGGCGTCTCGCGGAGTTCCCCCCGCCCCTGAAAGGGCGTCGGCCGTTCGGCCCGCACTGCCCGGGGCGCCGCCGGCGGGCGCGCGCTTGGCCGGGGGGGGGGGGGGGGGGGGGGGGGCCACCGGGGGGGGGGGGGGGGGGGGGGGGGGGGGGGGGGGGGGGGGGGGCGTCTCGCGCAGTTCCCCGCGCCCCTGAAAGGCCTACGGCCTTTCGGCCCGAAAAGCACGGGGCGCAGCCCCTGCTCTTCAGGG
>NZ_JAQYWT010000033.1:0-391 GCF_036322545.1 Streptomyces sp. SP18BB07 | reverse complement strand
TGTTTTTTTGGGGGGTTTTTGGTGGGGTGGGTTTGTTGTTGTGGTTTGGTGGGGGTGTGGGTGTCTTGTTGGGTGGGTGGTTGGGGGGGGGGTTTTTTTTTTTTTTTTTTTTGTTGGTTTTTTTTTTTTTTTTTTTGTGTGGGGTGGTGGGGGGGGGGGGTTTGTTGGTGTTGGGGGGGGGGGGGGGGGGGTGGGGGGCGCGGGTCCGCCCCCCCCCCCACCCCCCACACACCACCCGACCAAACACACCAAACAACAACAAAAAAAAAAAAGCAAAAAAAAAAAAAAAAAAACAAAAAAAAAAAAAAAACCCCACCCCCACAAAAAAAAACAAACAAAAAACCCAAACCCACAAAAACACAACACAAACAACGACACCCCCCCACAACAC
>NZ_JAQYWT010000032.1:0-364 GCF_036322545.1 Streptomyces sp. SP18BB07 | reverse complement strand
GGGGGGGTGGGGTGTGGGGGGGGTGGGGGGGGGGGGGGGGGGGTGGGGGGGGGGGGGTGGGGGGTTGGGGGGGTTTGGCCCCCGGGCCCCCCCCCGCCCCACCCACCCGCGCGCCGGGGGGGGGGGGGCGCCCCCGCCCGCCCCGGGCGCCGGCCGGCGCGGGGGGGGCCGGCGCCCCCCCCCCCCCCCCAAACCCACCCCCCCCCCCCCACCCCCCCCCCCCGGGGGCGCAGGGACGCCCGCACCTCCCCCCCGCCCCCCCGCAGACCGCCCGGCCACGCCCCCCGCCGCGCCGCCCCCCCCGCCCCGCCCCCCCCCCCCCTCCACCCCCCCCCCCCCCCCCCCACCCCCCCCCCCCCCCCCC
>NZ_JAQYWT010000031.1:0-305 GCF_036322545.1 Streptomyces sp. SP18BB07 | reverse complement strand
GGCGTGGCGGGAGGTGTTGAACACGGATGCGGGTGTGTACGGCGGGACGGATGTGACGGCGTCCGACCCGGTGAATCCGGAGCCCCTCCCCTGGGGAGGACGACCGGCCCGCATCCGTGTCACGCTCACCCCGCTGACCACCCACTGGCTCCGCCCGGCCTGCTCTTCCTCGCCCCCGACGACCCTACCCCTCCCATCCGCAAGGGGCTGCGCCCCATCGACCCCCACGCGACCGTCCGGGGCGGGCTCGTCGCGGATCTACCCGCCCACCTCTAAAACCGCGGCTGCGCCCCAGCCGGTACGGC
>NZ_JAQYWT010000030.1:0-361 GCF_036322545.1 Streptomyces sp. SP18BB07 | reverse complement strand
CTCACCACCCCTCCCGACGACGCGAAGCCCCTGGCCGGGCGCCCGCCCCCCAGCACCCCCCCCGCGCCCGTCCCGCGAGCGACGCCACCCCCCCGCCCCACACCGCCGCCGCCCCCCCACCCCCAGCCCCCCCCCCGCCCCCCCCCCGCCCGGTTTGTCGGGCGCCGGCGGCCCCCGCGATCACCACCCCCGCGGCCCCGCGGCCCCCCCACGCCGCGCCGCCGCGCGCGGGGGGGTGTTGGGGGGGCCGGGTGGAGCCGCGGGTGTGGGCCGGTGCGGTGCGGGCGCTCGCGGTACGGGCGTGGGGCGGGTGCTGGGGGTCGGGCGCCCGGCCAGGGGCTTCGCGTCGTCGGGAGGGGTG
>NZ_JAQYWT010000029.1:0-322 GCF_036322545.1 Streptomyces sp. SP18BB07 | reverse complement strand
GGGGGGGGGGGGGGGGGGGGGGGGGGGGGGGGGGGGGGGGGGGGGGGGGGGGGGGGGGGGGGGGGGGGGGGGGGGGGGGGGGGGGGGGGGGGGGCGGCGGGCGGGGTGGGGCTCCGCCGCGCCCCCCCCCGCCCCCCACCCACGCCGCGCCCTCCCCCCCCCACCCCGCCGCGACCCACCACCACCGCCCGGCCGCCACCGCCACCCGGCTGCAGCTCATCCAGGACCACCGCGACGACGTGGTGGACATCGTCGCCGGATACCTCAAGGGGATGGAGGTCTTCGTCCGCTCCCACCCCGGCCTGGCCTCCCGCTTCAACCG
>NZ_JAQYWT010000028.1:0-678 GCF_036322545.1 Streptomyces sp. SP18BB07 | reverse complement strand
TTTGGCGGTCAGGCCCTTGAGGTCGCCGATGCCGTCGCCGTTGCTGTCCTGGAAGGAGCGGACGAGGACCTCGTAGAAGACGGCGCGTTTGAACCAGTCCGGGTCCCGGTCCTTCTGCGGCGTGTCCTCGAAGGTGTCCGGGATGGGTTTGTTCATGGTCATGGCGTACCTGACCCTCCGATCTGCGACGAGGAGGACGAACTGTCGTCCTGGAGCTGGACGTGGAGGACGTGCGCGGGTGCCCGCCCGGGCTCCAGGCGCACGTAGTTCGTCCTTCCCCAGCGGTAGGTCTCCCCTGTCAACTCGTCGCGCACTGGCATGTTTTCGCCCATGCCCAGGCCGAGTTCCGCCATGTCGAGCGTGATCGTGGCCTCCTGGGTGCGGTGGGGGTCGAGGTTGACGACCACCACGACCGCGTCCCGCCCGGCGCGCTTGCTGTACGCGATCACCGCGTCGTTGTCCGTGTGGTGGAAGCGCAGGTTCCGCAGTCCGTGCAGTGCGGGGTGCCGCCGTCTGATGTGGTTGAGCGCGGTGATGAGGGGGGCGATGGTGCGTCCGTCGCGTTCGGCGGCGTCCCAGTCGCGGGGGCGGAGTTGGTATTTCTCGGAGTCGAGGTATTCCTCGCTGCCGGGTTTGAGGGGGGTGTTCTCGCAGAGTTCGTAGCCGGAGTAGACGCCC
>NZ_JAQYWT010000027.1:0-374 GCF_036322545.1 Streptomyces sp. SP18BB07 | reverse complement strand
GTGGTGGGGTGTGTTGTGTTTGGTGGGGGTTGGTGGTGTGTGGGGTGTGGGGTGGGTGTGGGGGGGGGGGGGGGGGGGGGGGGGGGGGGGGGGGGGGGGGGGGGGTCGGGGGGGGGGCCGGCGCCTCCGCGCGCGGGCGGCGCCGGGGGGCGCCGCGCCGGCCCGGGGGGGTGGGGGGGGGGGGGGGGGGGGGTGGGGTGGGGGGGGGGGGGGGGCCTCAGATGGTGGGGGGGCGGGGCGTTTTTGTGCCCTTGGGGCTGCAGGTCGGCGTGCGGGGGCCGGGGGGGGTGTGGGGAACGTATAATTTATGTACTATTTTGTGTGTGCTCTGTGGGGGGGGGCGGGGGGCTTTGGCGGGGGGGGGGAGAGAGAGT
>NZ_JAQYWT010000026.1:0-287 GCF_036322545.1 Streptomyces sp. SP18BB07 | reverse complement strand
CCCCCCCCCCCCCCCCCCCCCCCCCCCCCCCCCCCCCCCCCCCCCCCCCCCCCCCCCCCCCCCCCCCCCCCCCCCCCCCCCCCCCCCCCCCCCCGTTTTTTATGATACGGCGACCACCGAGTAGTTCACAACCGCGGTCGCGGTCGGCGCAGCTGCGGGCGAACGACCGGAAGAGCACCCGTCAGAACTCCTGACACCGTGCGTTTTAGCGTTTGCGGAGGGGTGTGTTGCTGGGTGAGGGGGGGCGGGCGGGGGTGGGGGGGGGGGGGGGGGGGGGGGTGGGGGGG
>NZ_JAQYWT010000025.1:0-336 GCF_036322545.1 Streptomyces sp. SP18BB07 | reverse complement strand
TGGTGCGGGGGGGGCGGCGGGTGGTGTGGGCCGGGGGGCTGGTGCTCTCTGTGGGGGTGAGGGTGGGCGCAGATTTGTGTGGGGGGGGGGGGGGGGTGGGGGGTGGGGGGGGGGTTTTTTGGTTAATTGGGTTGGGGGGGGGGGGTGGGCGGGGGGGGGTGGCGGGGGTGTACCGGGGGGGGGGGGGGGGGGGGGGGGTGGCGGTCGGGGGGGGGGGGGGGTGGGGGGTGGGGGGGGGGGGGGTTGTTTTGGTGTTTTTTTTTTGTGTTGGTTGGGGGGGGGGGGGGTTTTTTTTGTGGGGGGGTGTGGGGTGTGGGGGGGGGGGGGGGCCCCCCC
>NZ_JAQYWT010000024.1:0-307 GCF_036322545.1 Streptomyces sp. SP18BB07 | reverse complement strand
GACTCTTGGGGAAGATCAGCCTGTTATCCCCGGGGTACCTTTTATCCGTTGAGCGACGGCGCTTCCACAAGCCACCGCCGGATCACTAGTCCCGACTTTCGTCCCTGCTCGACCCGTCACTCTCACAGTCAAGCTCCCTTGTGCACTTACACTCACCACCTGATTGCCAACCAGGCTGAGGGAACCTTAGGGCGCCTCCGTTACCCTTTGGGAGGCAACCGCCCCAGTTAAACTACCCATCAGACACTGTCCCCGATCCGGATCACGGACCCGGGTTAGACATCCAGCACGACCAGACTGGTATTTC
>NZ_JAQYWT010000023.1:0-334 GCF_036322545.1 Streptomyces sp. SP18BB07 | reverse complement strand
CCCCCCCCCCCCCCCCCCCCCCCCCCCCCCCCCCGCGTTTCATGAGCCGGCGCCCACCGAGATCTACCCAACCGCGGACCCGCTGTCCCGCCACGCCGCTCTGCCGATCTCGACGCTCGGCTGGTCCACGCCCAGGCCCGCGCCCTGGCGTAGATCGGTAGAGCACACGTCAGAACTCCAGTCCCCCTACTCGATCCCGATAGCCTGCTCCTGCGTGTCGGTCCGCGGGGGGGGGGGGGGGGGGGCGGGGGGGGGGGGTTCGCGGGGGGGGGGGGGGGGGGGGGGAGGGGGCCGGTCGGGGGGGGTGGGGGCGAAGCCGCGCCCGTGTCCGCAT
>NZ_JAQYWT010000022.1:0-359 GCF_036322545.1 Streptomyces sp. SP18BB07 | reverse complement strand
CCCCCCCCCCCCCCAACCCCCCCCCCAACCGCCCGACACCCCGGTAAACCCCCCCAAACACCACCAAAAAACCCACCAACAAGCAGAACCCCAAAAACAACACCCAAACCACCCCCCCCCCCACCCCCCCCACCACCACAAACACCCCCCCCCCCCCAACAACCCACAACACCAACACCCAACCCAAAAAAAAAAAAACACAACACCACCACAACACACCACACCACCGCCAAAGCCACCCCCAAGTACCACTGGTACCAGACTTACGTCTCGTGAATCTACTTCCCCCTGCTCGTCGGCACCGGTACGCAGCGAAAGGCCCAAGCCTACCGCCTCGCCAACGCAGGCAAGAACTTGAT
>NZ_JAQYWT010000021.1:0-315 GCF_036322545.1 Streptomyces sp. SP18BB07 | reverse complement strand
TTGTTTTTTTTTTTGGTTTTGGGGGGGGGGGGGGTGGGTGGGGTTTGGATGGGCGCGGGGGGGGGGGGGGGGGGGGGGGCGGGGGCGGGGGGGCGCCGGGGGGGGCTCGCGGTTCCTCTCGGGGGCCCCGGGGCGGAACCGCTGTGGGGCCCGGGGCGCGCCCCCCGGCGGGGGCCCCCCCCCCCCACAAACACACACAAAACACAACCACACAAACAAAAAAAAAAAAAAAAAAAAAAAACAAAAACAACAAAACCCACCCAAAACCACACCACCCACACACAACCCAACACACACCCCCCACCAACACAACAA
>NZ_JAQYWT010000020.1:0-340 GCF_036322545.1 Streptomyces sp. SP18BB07 | reverse complement strand
GGGGGGGTTGGGCGGGGGGGGCGGGGGGGGCTTTGGGGGGGGGGGCGGGCGCGGGGCGCGCGGGGGGGCCGGCCGGGCGGGGGGGGTTGGGGGGGGGGGGGGGTGGGGGTTGTGGGGTGCGTGCGGGGGGGGGGGCGCTGGGGCGGGGCCGCGGGGGGGGGGGGTTGGTGGTGGTGGGGGGGGGGGGGGGGGTGGGCGGGGGGGGGGGGGGGGGGGGGGGGTGCCCGGGGGGGGGGGCGGTGCGGCGGGGCGGGGCCGCTCCCGACGGCAAAAGAGCCGCGGGTGGGGCCGCGCAGGCGCGAGGGCGCCGCGCGCCCGACGGGGGGGGGGCCGGCGGGGG
>NZ_JAQYWT010000019.1:0-308 GCF_036322545.1 Streptomyces sp. SP18BB07 | reverse complement strand
GACGGCCCCGCCGACGCCCCGGCCGACAGCCCGGCCGTGCGAACCGCCGCGGCCCCCCCCCCCCCCCACCCCCCCCCCCCCCCACCGCCCCCACAGCGCCCCACACCTCGCGGACCGCCAGTCCCGCCAGGTCCGGCGGGGCCCCGCCGGCCCCCCCCGCGCGCGCCGCCCACCGTCTCCATGTCCGCCGGCTCCGTGAGACAGGCCGCCTGCCGCCCGTCGCGGTAGGTCCCGGTGGCGCCGGCGCGGCGCCCGTCGGCGCCGGTGGGCCAGGGCTGGTCGAGGTCCAACTCGTCGAGCCCGGTGCG
>NZ_JAQYWT010000018.1:0-304 GCF_036322545.1 Streptomyces sp. SP18BB07 | reverse complement strand
GTGGGGGGGGGGGGTGGGGGGGGTTGGGTGTGTTGGGGGGTGGTTTGGGGTTTTTGTTGTTGTGTGGGTGTTTTTTTTTTTTTTTGGTGTGTGTGTTTGTTGTTTTTTTTTTTTTTTTTTTTTTGGTTTTAGGAGATTTTTGTTTTTTTCTTTAAATAATTTTTTTTTGTTTTTTTTTTGGGTTGGGGGGGGGTGGGGTTTTTGTGGGTTTTTTGTGTGGTTTTTTTTTGGTGGTGGGGGGGGGGGGTTTTGTTGGGGTGGGTGGGGGGGGGGTGGGTTTGTTGTGGGGGGGGCCCCCCCCCCC
>NZ_JAQYWT010000017.1:0-374 GCF_036322545.1 Streptomyces sp. SP18BB07 | reverse complement strand
GTGCTCGCTCTCTCCCCGGGCCCGACCCGCACCGAGTTCTTCGACGCGGCCGGCTCCGACGACATGGCCCGCGGTGTCCGGCTGCAGACCCCGCGCCAGGTGGTCACCACCGCACTGCGCACGCTGGACCGGCGCAACCCACCGCCGCCCGCGCCCTGAGATCCACGGCCAGGCTGAACAGGGCCAGGACCATGAGTGGCAGCAGCGGCCAGCCCCACCAGGCTGTGGCCACGGTGACCAGCAGCGGCGCGACCGGCCATCGCCCAATTCACCCCCGGTTCCAGCCCCCCTCGCAGCGCAACTATGCGCGGCCCGCACCGGCTCCGCAACACGGCTGCGTCATGGTTATGCCCCCTTGGGAGGGGTTGTGTTCG
>NZ_JAQYWT010000015.1:0-312 GCF_036322545.1 Streptomyces sp. SP18BB07 | reverse complement strand
GGGGTTTAACTCCTCGGTGCCGGGGGGTTGGTTGGTGTGGTTTGGGTAGCTGGGCCGGGGGTAACCGTGTGGACCTTGCTAACATGGGTGGCCTTTGGGTCGGGGGGTTGGGGGGGTTCGGGGGGGTGGGGGGGGCGGGGGGGGACCGGTGGGGCCTACTTTGAATTTTTGTTGGTGTAGGGGGGTGCCGGGCCGGGGGTGCCCGTGTGTACGGTGTTCACCTGGTTGGCGGTTCGGTGGGGGGGGTCGGGGCGGTCGGGGCGGTCGGGGGGGCCGGGGCGGACCCTTGGGGGCGACGTTGCATTTGTCGAG
>NZ_JAQYWT010000014.1:0-4867 GCF_036322545.1 Streptomyces sp. SP18BB07 | reverse complement strand
GGCCGGGACGGTCGTTCTCGTCGGTGTCCCCACTCCGGAGATGAAGCTCGAACTGCCCCTCCTCGACGTCTTCGGCCGCGGCGGCGCCCTGAAGTCCTCCTGGTACGGCGACTGCCTGCCCGACCGCGACTTCCCCATGCTCATCGATCTCTACCTCCAGAACCGTCTGGACCTGGACACCTTCGTCACGGAGACCATCGCGCTCGACGAGGTCGAGAAGGCCTTCGAGCGGATGCACGGCGGCGACGTCCTGCGCTCGGTGGTGGTTCTCTGACGGCCGAGCAGCCCGCGGCCGCGCAGGCGTAGCCGCGGCGAGTACGGACGAGCCGTGGTCGGGGGATGCCCCCCGACCACGGCTCGTGTGCTCTGGAGAAGGGTGTTCAAGGGAGAACCTTCTGCGACGCGCCCCTTGACACCCTCTCTGAGGCGGCAGATTGTGTTGCCCATAGTGAATCCCAGTGCATCATCCGCAACCGGATTCGGATGGCGGCCACACCCCTTCGCCCCCATGCCGCCTTACTTGCTCGGTCGCGCAACCTCCGTCCGCGACAGCGAGCGTCCCCTGCCGTCTGTGGAAAGGACGAGCCGATGAGCAGTACCCGCGAACAGAACGGGAGTCCAGGTCATCCCGTCGGGGAGGAACTGCCGGGAATCGGTGCGGCCGCCGCCCACCCCCGGACCGACCTCGTCGTCTTCGGTGTCGCCGCGGCCCTCACCCTGGCCTTCGTCGTGTGGGGAGCCACCGCGACGGACTCGCTGGAGAGCGTGTCCGGGAAGCTGCTGGACGGGACGATCCGCAACGGCGGCTGGGCCTTCGTCCTCGCCGCCTCGGGCTTCGTGGTCTTCGCCCTCTGGCTCGCGATGAGCCGCTACGGGCGGATCACCCTCGGAAAGGAGGGGGAGGAGCCGGAGTTCCGCACCGTCTCGTGGATCGCCATGATGTTCAGTGCGGGCATGGGCATCGGCCTGATGTTCTACGGAGTGAGCGAGCCGCTCTCCCACTTCGTCACGCCACCGCCGGGCACCGACCCGGCCGATGCCAACCAGGCCATGGAGACCGCCATGGCCACCACCCTCTTCCACTGGACGCTCCACCCGTGGGCGATGTACGCGGTCGTGGGTCTCGCCATCGCCTACAGCACCTTCCGGCGCGGACGCCGGCAGCTGATCAGCGCGGTGTTCACGCCGTTGCTCGGTGAGAAGCGGGTGAACGGCTGGCCCGGTCGGGCCATCGACATCCTCGCCATCTTCGCCACCCTCTTCGGCTCGGCGGCGTCCCTGGGGCTCGGCGCCCTCCAGATCGGCAGCGGCTTCACGGGACTGGGCTGGCTGGGGTCGGTCGGCACCGGACTGCTGGTCGTCGTGATCGCGGTGCTGACCGTGGCGTTCGTCGCCTCGGCGGCGTCCGGGATCGAGAAGGGCATCCAGTGGCTGTCCAACACCAACATGGTGCTGGCGGTGGGGCTCGCCCTCTTCGTCTTCCTCGTCGGCCCGACCATCTTCATCCTCGATCTGCTGCCCACCTCCGTCGGTGCCTTCTTCGGCGACCTGGCCCAGATGGCGGGCCGCACCGAGGCGTCGAGCGGCGAGGGTGTCGCCGACTGGCTGGCCGGCTGGACGGTCTTCTACTGGGCGTGGTGGATCTCCTGGACGCCGTTCGTCGGCATGTTCATCGCACGCATCAGCCGCGGCCGCACCGTCCGGCAGTTCGTCGGTGGCGTCATCCTGGTTCCCAGCAGCGTCAGCCTGCTCTGGTTCGCGGTCTTCGGCGGCTCGGCGATGCACCTCCAGAAGTCGGGTCGTCTCAACGACGCGGCGACCGCCCAGGGGCAGCTCTTCGACGTACTCCAGCAGTACCCGGTCGCCACGGTGACGTGCGTCGTCGTCATGGTCCTCGTCGGCATCTTCTTCGTCTCCGGCGCCGACGCCGCCTCCATCGTGATGGGGACGCTCTCGCAGCGTGGGTCCCTCGAACCCTCCCGGGGCGTCGTGGTGTTCTGGGGCGTGCTGACGGGGGCCGTCGCCGCCGTCATGCTGCTCATCGGCGGCGGCAAGGGCGACGCGCTCACCGGGCTGCAGAACCTGACCATTCTCGCGGCGGCCCCCTTCACCCTGGTGATGATCGGGTTGTGCGTCGCGCTCAACCGGGATCTGCGCCGTGATCCGCTCATCATCCGCGGGCGCATGGGCAAGGAGGCCATCGAGACGGCCGTCATCGCCGGCCACGAGAAGTACGACGGGGACTTCGAACTCCGTATCGGCCCCGCCGCGTCCACGGACGGGACGCAGCCCGAACGGCCCGAGCGGACCGAGGAGTCCGCGCAGTCCACCACCTCCGCCGTCTGAGACCGGCTCACCCGCCGCCCGGCGGGGTCGTGGCACCGCCCTGCGCGGTCCACGCCCCCGTCGGGCTGTTGTTGTTCTATGTGAGGTGAGTTTTGGATACCGCAACGCCGTGAAGTGACCCGGAGGGGCTCCTGGATGCCTTGACAAGGGTTCTGGGCGACCCCAGACTGATGTTGCGCTTACCGCAAACCGTTTCGTTATACGCACCCGAGGTGTCATGATGATTCCCGCGTGCCGCCTCGCGGATCTCCCGCGAGGTGAGGCCTTCCGGCTCGACACCGACCCGCCGGTGTCGGTGTTCCACACCGACGACGGCGAGGTCTACGCCATCGACGACACCTGCACCCATCAGGACGCCTCGCTCGCCGACGGCTGGCTCGAGGGCTGCGAGGTGGAATGCCCGCTGCATGCCTCCAAGTTCGACCTGCGCACCGGCGCCGTCGACTCCCCGCCGGCCAAGCTGCCGGTCCGGACGCACGAGGTCGTCGTCGAGGACGGCATGATCTACGTCCGGCTCTCCACGGACGCCCCCAACCTGCCGCCCTGCATCTCCGCCCGGCTCGCCGGGGGTCCCGCGTGAGGACCGTCGCCGTGGTCGGCGCCTCCCTCGCCGGCCTCTCGGCGGCACGCTGCCTGCGCAAGCAGGGCTTCGACGGCCGCCTGGTCGTCATCGGCGACGAGCCGCACCGGCCCTACGACCGGCCCCCGCTCTCCAAGGAGTTCCTGGCCGGCACCCTCGGCGAGGCCGAACTCGCCCTGGAGACGGAGGACGAGGACCTGGCGGCCGACTGGCTGCTCGGCACCCGCGCCACCGCGCTCGACCACACCGCGCGCGCCGTCCGCCTCGCCGACGGGCGTGAGGTGCGGGCCGACGGCTTCGTCATCGCCACCGGCGCCGTGGCGCGAGCCCTGCCCGGCTCCGACGGCCTCGCCGGAGTGCACACCCTGCGCACCCTGGACGACGCCCGCGCCCTGCGGGACGAACTGGCCCGCGGTGGACGCCTGGTGGTGATCGGCGGTGGGTTCATCGGCGCCGAGGTCGCCTCCACCGCGTACGCCCTGGGCCTTGAGGTGACCGTCGTGGAGGCGGCCGCGACGCCGCTCGCCGGACCGCTCGGCGCCACCATGGGCGCCGTCGTCTCCGGCCTCCACGCCGACCACGGCGTACGGCTGTTGTGCGGCGTGGGGGTCAAGGGACTGAGCGGCGAGCACCGGGTCGACGCCGTCCTGCTGGAGGACGGCCGTAGCGTCCCCGCCGACATCGTCGTCGTCGGTGTCGGGGCCCGCCCCTGCGTCGAGTGGCTCGCGGGCTCCGGCATCGCGCTGGACAACGGGGTGAAGTGCGGCGCTGACGGGCGCACCAGCCTCGCCGGTGTGGTCGCGGTCGGCGACTGCGCCAACTGGTACGACCCCCGCGCGGGCCACCACCGCCGCGTGGAGCACTGGACCGGCGCGCGCGAGCGCCCGGAGGCCGCCGTCGCCACGCTGCTGGCGGGGGGCGCGGTCGAGCCGGGCGTGCCCAGGCCGCCGTACTTCTGGTCCGACCAGTACGGCGTCCGCATCCAGTTCGCCGGCCACGCGGCCGAGGCCGACAGCGTCACCGTCGAGGCGGGCGCGGCCGACGACCGCGACGTCCTCGCCGTCTACCGGCGGGCCGGTCGGCCGGTCGCCGTGCTCGGGATGAACCAGCCACGGCTGTTCATGAGGGTGCGCAAGGAACTGGCCGCCGCCACATCTTGACACCACCCCGGCGTCACCCCATGCTGCGGTTGCCCACAGCGCGCAGCGTTCCTCCATACACAACGCCGACCGGAGTCGTCCCTCCGGGCGCCCGCCTGACCCCTCCGCGACGTTCCCCGAGGAGTGCCCCGTGACCTCGACCGGTCTGCCCGACAGCCTGATCGCCACTCTTCCCGGCTCCTCCTACACGGATCCGGTGGTCTTCGCCCAGGAGCAGGAGCACATCTTCGAGACCATGTGGTTCTGTGTCGCCCGCGCCTCCGAGCTGGCGAAGCCCGGCGCCTTCCGCACCGTCGACGTGGGCCGCGAGAGCATCCTCGTCACCCGGGCCCGGGACCACTCGATCCGCGCGTACTTCAACGTCTGTCGGCACCGGGGGGCCAAGCTCTGCACCGAGGAGTCCGGCGAGGTCAAGCGGGCCTTCCAATGCCCGTACCACGCCTGGACGTACGGCCTGGACGGTAAGCTCGTCGCGGCGCCCAACCTCACCAAGATGCCCGACGTGGGCCGTACCGAGTACGGACTGGTGAGCGTCGCCGTACGGGAATGGCTCGGTTATGTCTGGGTCTGTCTCGCGGAGAACCCGCCGTCCTTCGAGGAGGACGTCATCGGTGAGGTGATCGCCCGCCTCGGCGACGTCGAGTCGATCGAGCGCTACGACATCGACAGCCTCTCCGTCGGTCGCCGGATCACGTACGACGTGCAGGCGAACTGGAAGCTGATCATCGAGAACTTCATGGAGTGCTACCACTGCGCCACGATCCATCCCGAACTGACCGAG
>NZ_JAQYWT010000013.1:0-394 GCF_036322545.1 Streptomyces sp. SP18BB07 | reverse complement strand
GTGTTGTTTTTTTTGTTTATTTTTGTTTTTTTTTTGGTTTGGTGGGGGTGTGTTTTTTTTTTTTTTTCGATTTTATTTTTTTTTTTTTTGTTTTGTTTTTTTTTTTTTTTTTTTGGTGTGTTTTTTTTATTTTTTTTTTGTTTTTTTTTTTTTTTTTTTTTTAATTTTTTTTTGTTTTTTGTTTTGGGGGGGCGTTTTTTGGGGGCCTGGGGGGGTTGTGGGGGTTTATTAAAAACCCAATTTACGACGGTTTGGGTGGTGTTTTTTTTGTGGGGGTGTGTCTTCTATTTATCCTTTTTTTTATATATTATAATGGTGGGTTTTTAATTTTTCTTTTTATAATTTTTCCATTTCAAATTTTTTAGGGGCGCGGGCGGGGGTTTAACCACGGCCC
>NZ_JAQYWT010000012.1:0-317 GCF_036322545.1 Streptomyces sp. SP18BB07 | reverse complement strand
GGGGGGGGGGGGGGGGGGGGGGGGGGGGGGGGGGGGGGGGGGGGGGGGGGGGGGGGGGGGGGGGGGGGGGGGGGGGGGGGGGGGGGGGGGGGGGCGGGGCGGCGCCGCGCCCCCGCCGCCCCCCGCCGCCCCCGCCCGCGGCGGGCCCCCCGCGCCCGGCGCCTCCGGAGCGGCGCGCCCCGCGCCCGCGGCCCCCGGCCGCCCCCCCGCCCCCCGCCCCCCGGCCCCGCCCCCCCCCCCCCCCCCCCCCCCCCCCCCCCCCCCCCCCCCCCCCCCCCCCCCCCCCCCCCCCCCCCCCCCCCCCCCCCCCCCCCCCC
>NZ_JAQYWT010000011.1:0-380 GCF_036322545.1 Streptomyces sp. SP18BB07 | reverse complement strand
GTGGGGTGGGGGGCGGTTGCGGGGGAACGGGCGGGGGTGGGGGGGTTGAACGGGGGGGTGGGGGGGGCGTAAGAGGCGGGGTTTGTGGGGGCACTGGTCGTTGAGGAGTTATTTCTGGGGGCGCTGTTTGGAGGAACTGGGGGGGTGTTGTGGGTGGTGGTGGTGTGTTTTGTGTGGTGGTTGGCTTGGTTTGTGGTGGGGGCGGGTTGGGTGTCTTGGTTGGGGGGGGGTGCGGGAGGGGTTGTGGGGGAGGTGTTTGTGGGGTGGGGGGGTGGTTGTGGTGTGGGGGGGGTGGGGTTTGGGTCGTTGGATGGGGTTTGGGCGTGGTTCGGGGGGGATGGGGGGGGTCTTGGGCGTGAGCTGGGGGGCTTGGTGGCTCC
>NZ_JAQYWT010000010.1:0-418 GCF_036322545.1 Streptomyces sp. SP18BB07 | reverse complement strand
TGCGGGCCTGAAAGACCACGGCCCAGCGGGCCTGACAGACCACGGCCCTGCGGGCCTGAACAGCACGGGGCGCAGCCCCCGCGTTTCAGGGGCGCGGGGAACTGCGCGAGAAGCCCCCCCCCCCCCCCACCCCACCACCCCACCCCCGGGGGCCACGGGCCCCCCCCCCGGGGGTGTTTGGGGGCGGGGGGGCCCCATGGGGTTTTCGCCCCCCCCCCCGCCCATCCCCGCCCACACCCCGGGGGCGGGCCCCATTCCCCCCGGGGGGGGGGTTGGGGGGGGGGGGGGGGGGGGGGGGTTTCCCGCGCTGTCCCCCCCCCCCCTTAACGCCCTCCGCCCTTGCGCCCCCAACCGCCGGGGGCGCCCCCCGTGATTTTCGGGGGCGGGGGCACCCCCGCGACCAGCCCCCACCGGAGGG
>NZ_JAQYWT010000009.1:0-317 GCF_036322545.1 Streptomyces sp. SP18BB07 | reverse complement strand
GTGATGCGGTGCGCCTGAGAGCTCGGGGGTGCGGGTCCGTGGGCGACTGCGGCTCCGGTGGGGGTTGCTCGCGCAGGTCCCCGCGCCCCTAAAAGCATCAGGCCCCTGCGGGCCTGAAAGCGCGGGCCCCGCAGGGCTGGAAGGGCGGGCCCCGGGGGGCGGTGATGTGGTGGTTTCGGCGGCCCGGCATCGGCGGGGGCGCCGCCCCTGGTTTTCGGGGGCGCGGGCCACCCCCCCCCCAACCCCCACCCACCCGCACCTCCGGACATACCAGCTACCCCCCACCCCCCTGGACACACGGCCAAGCCGGCGCAGCG
>NZ_JAQYWT010000008.1:0-304 GCF_036322545.1 Streptomyces sp. SP18BB07 | reverse complement strand
CCCCCCCCCCCCCCCCCCCCCCCCCCCCCCCCCCCCCCCCCCCCAGCTCTTCTACAGCGACGGTGGCGGCGTTCTGGTCACCTTCGGTACGGCGGCCGGCGGCCCCGGCACGAAGACCCAGTTCATCGACCAGGCGAGCGCCGGCGTCCCCGGCGCCGACGAGTCGGACGACTTCAACGGCGACGGGTACGCCGACCTGGTCGTCGGCGCCCCGAACGCCACGATCTCGGGGAAGGCCAAGGCGGGCTACGTGGCCGTCCTGTACGGCTCGAAGAGCGGCGTCTCCCCCACGAACAAGAAGCTG
>NZ_JAQYWT010000007.1:0-276 GCF_036322545.1 Streptomyces sp. SP18BB07 | reverse complement strand
CGCATCGCGGAGGGGGCCGGGCCGGACACCCCGCCCCGGACGCATCTCTATTCATCCAGCTGAGGGTATGAGTTATATCTGAGTGTGTCTGGCGTTAAGACGGGTGGTTTTCCGCTGACCCGGAGCCGGATCACCAGCGGGGCCCCGGCCGGCCACTACAAGCTGGCCCGCCCAGATCGGAAGAGCGTCGGGTAGGGAACGAGTGGCCGCGGAAAAAGGGGGGGGGGGGGGGGGGGGGGGGGGGGGGGGGGGGGGGGGGGGGGGGGGGGGGGGGGG
>NZ_JAQYWT010000006.1:0-300 GCF_036322545.1 Streptomyces sp. SP18BB07 | reverse complement strand
GGGGGGGGCGTGTGGAGGGGGGCCAGATCCCACAACAAACCGCCAGGCCACCACCCACACAACACAAACCACCACCAAAACCACAAAAAAAAAACAACAAAAAACAACAAAAACACCAAAACAAAAAACAAAAAAAAAAAAAAAAAGAACAAAAAAGACGCCGACAAAAACAAAAAAACCCCCCCCCCCCCCCCCCCACCAACACACCCACCCCCCCCCCCCCCACCCCCCAAAAAACCCCCACAAAAAACGTGGGGGAGTGGGGGGTAACGCACGCCCCCGAACGCGCGCCGGGGGCCC
>NZ_JAQYWT010000005.1:0-1452 GCF_036322545.1 Streptomyces sp. SP18BB07 | reverse complement strand
CGGCCCCACTGAGGGCGTCAACACCAAGACCAAACGGATCGCGCGCCAGATGCACGGACGAGCAGGCTTCACCCTGCTCCGGCACCGCATCCTCCTCGGATAACAGCACGCTCCGTCACCACCGAATGTGAGACAGGGCCACTCGTTTGACAGTCCCCGACTCCTCGGCAGATCGGCATCCCAGCTCAGGCCACCCTGCTGCCGGTCATCGAGATCAACCGGAAACCGACCGGGCAGTAGTGCTCAGTGGCCCAGCCTGTGTTGGACGTAGTTCGGGTGGGCCGCGCCGACCTCGATGCTGTTCTCGTCGAGGCCGTTGACGATCCGCAGGGAGCCACTGGCGAAGGTGAACTCCACCGCCACGGTTCCTGCCGCCAGGTCACGGTCGGCTGGTTGCCATTCGAGAAGCGTGACCTCACGCAGTTCGTGGCCGACGCACAGTTCGAGGCGTTCGTCGCTGTGAGACCACCGGGGCGTGAGCTCGGAAGACTCCCACCCGGTGATGGTTGCCGTGGTGTCGATGGTGTCCCAGCCGATCGAAAGTTCATCGAGCTTCCAGTGGCAGACCTCCACCTGGATGCCGTCGAAGTCCAGCACCACCGGGCAGTCGGCGAACCAGTCCCCGTCTTCGGCGAACCGCACCAGCGCGAACCCCGTCAGCCGCCTACCGGCGAGCGCCGCCAAGCGTGATCCGTGCGCCTGCCGAATCGCGTCGACCCCGATCAAGAAGGACGGCTCAAAACCAGAGATCCCCATGTTCACAGCACATGAGTCTCCCTGCCTTTGACCCAACCGGCGAGCACATATCGACCAGGCGGATCTCCGACGGCACTGGACAGGTCGGATTCCACAGAAAGGGCGGGAAGTCCGCGGGCAGGGCGCGCCACTCGATGCCGTAGCGGACCAGGTAGCGGACCGCGTCCACGACCGCGCGCAGCCGGTGGGCCATCGGGCGCCCGCCCGGGCCGCGGCGCAGCTCGGCCATCACCGCCTGGGCGTGCGGTTCGAGGACCTCCCACTCGGCGTCGGTAGTGTCGGAGGGATAGCGGGTGACACGGTGGACGCAGCCGCACCCGGTCACCGAGCAGGGCGATCCCGCGGCGGGAGGCGTGTCGGGCGTGGTCGCGAGGTTCGAGACGAGGTAGACAGACATCCTGAGGGCTTCTGGACGGGCGGGCTTCGACAACCACATCCGTCCAGAAGCCCTCACCCTCGTCGGGCAGGACACGCCGAGCACGCCGTGATGATCGACAGACGCCACGCCACAGCGCCGACAGGGCCACGTGATCAGTTCACGGACAGGCTCTAAAGCCAATGCCGTTGCTTTACGGGTCTGCTGGTTGGGGTCGTTTGATGCGGACAGCTCGGGTTCCGGTGAGGGTGGGCTGGGGCCATGTCAGGTGCTCAGCCCGCTTGAGCCAGTAGTTGGACATCTTGCGTTTGACGACACGG
>NZ_JAQYWT010000004.1:0-394 GCF_036322545.1 Streptomyces sp. SP18BB07 | reverse complement strand
TTTGTTTGTGGGGTTGTTTTTGGTGGTCGGGGTTCTGGGGTTTGTGCGTGTTGGGGGGGTTGGTGGGTGGGGGGTCGGGGTAGTGTTGGGTGGTATTGGGTACCGGTAGTTTGTGGATGCTGTAGGGGTTTTTTTGGTTGTTGTGGTGTTATTCGAGGGCACGGACACGGGTGCCCGGCCCCCCTGGGCCACGGGGCGGACTTGTTTCCGCGGGGTGGTGGGGGGTTCGGGTTTGGGCGGGGGGGGCTGCTGGGGGTGGCCCTGCGACACGGGGGTCATAAATTCACCCCTGGTTCCGGTGGTTCGAGTGGTTCCGGGTGACGGTGTCGCGCTGGGCGCGATGGGACTCCTTCTGCGACCCCATGGTGGCGTGTAGGGGGGTGGGCTCGTACCC
>NZ_JAQYWT010000003.1:0-242 GCF_036322545.1 Streptomyces sp. SP18BB07 | reverse complement strand
CCGCGGACACTCTTTCCCTTCCCGCCGCTCTTCCGATCTTTCGCCGACGAAGTCACCCGCGTCGCCCGCGAGGTCGGCACCGACGGCAACCTCGGCGGCCGCGCGCAGGTCCGGGGCGTCTCCGGCGTCTGGAATGACCTCACGGACAACGTCAACTTCATGGCCCTGAACCTGACGTCGCAGGTCCGCAACATCGCCCAGGTCACCACCGCCGTCGCCAACGGCGACCTCTCCAAGAAGAT
>NZ_JAQYWT010000002.1:0-313 GCF_036322545.1 Streptomyces sp. SP18BB07 | reverse complement strand
GGGGGGGCCGGGGGGGAGCGGGAGCCCCCCCCCCCCCCCCCGCGCCCCCCCGACACCCACCCCCCCCCCCCGCCCCCCCCCCCCGCCCCCCCAAGCCCACGAAGGCGGCCGCCCCCGCCCCCCGCCGCGCGGGGGGGCGCGGCCGGCGGGCGCGCCGGGCGGGGCCTGCCGCCGGCGGGGGGGGGGGGGGGGCGGGGGGGGGGGGCGGGGGGGGGGGGGGCGGCGGTGGGGGGGGCGGGGGGGGGGGGTGCTGGGGGCCCCGCCCAGGGCCGCGAAGCCCGCTGCGCCGCCCGCTTCCCCGACACCGACGTCC
>NZ_JAQYWT010000001.1:0-598 GCF_036322545.1 Streptomyces sp. SP18BB07 | reverse complement strand
TCGAGCTCCTCGATCGGCAGCGCCAGATCGGCGGCGAGCGCGGCGTCCGTCGGGGACGGGCCCATGTCGATGCCCTCGGCGTCGATGTTCAGCTCGCGCGCGAGACCGAACAGCTCGACCAGCGTCTTACCCGCCGACGCCATGGCGTCACGCGGACGCATCGCCTGCTTGGTCTCGACGTCGACGATCAGCTTGTCGAAGTCGGTGCGCTGCTCGACACGCGTGGCCTCGACCTTGTACGTGACCTTCAGCACCGGCGAGTAGATGGAGTCGACCGGGATACGGCCGATCTCCTGGCCCACCTGCTTGTTCTGCACGGCGGAGACATAACCGCGGCCACGCTCGACCGTCAGCTCCATCTCCAGCTTGCCCTTGCCGTTGAGCGTGGCCAGGACCAGATCGGGGTTGTGGACCTCGACACCGGCCGGGGGCGCGATGTCGGCGGCGGTGACCAGACCCGGACCCTGCTTGCGCAGGTACATCACGACCGGCTCGTCGTGCTCCGAGGAGACGACCAGCTGCTTGATGTTGAGGATCAGGTCGGTGACGTCCTCCTTGACGCCCGGCACGGTGGTGAACTCGTGCAGGACACCGTCGA